>CAZGBP010000130.1:0-1643 GCA_964524035.1 uncultured Bifidobacteriaceae bacterium | reverse complement strand
GATGCAAAGAAAGTGCTGGCCGTAGCGGTTTATAACCATTACAAAAGGTTGAATAATGTGGGAAAGGATGATGTGGAGATTGAAAAGTCGAATATCATGATGGTGGGTGATACCGGCACCGGAAAAACATTACTGGCGCGGACGATCGCTCGTTTTCTGAATGTTCCTTTTGCCATTGTAGATGCAACCGTTTTTACGGAAGCCGGTTATGTAGGAGAAGATGTTGAAAGCATACTGACCAGGTTGTTGCAGGTGTGCGACTATAATATACAAGCTGCAGAGAAAGGCATCATTTATATTGATGAGATCGATAAAATTGCCCGCAAGAATGATAACCCGTCTATTACCCGTGATGTATCCGGTGAAGGGGTGCAGCAAGGGTTGCTGAAATTGTTAGAAGGAACGGATGTGCTGGTTCCGCCGCAGGGTGGCCGCAAACACCCGGAACAAAAGATGGTGAAAATGAATACAACGCACATCCTGTTTATTTGCGGCGGCGCATTCGAAGGCATAGATAAGATTATTGCCAAGCGGAATAAAACACATGTGATTGGGTATAAGACCGACAAAGATCGTGACAAGCTGGATCGCGGCAACCTGATTCAATACGTTACCCCGCAGGATATTAAGGGATTTGGCTTGATTCCGGAACTGGTAGGAAGGGTACCTATTGTAACCTATCTTGAACCGCTTGATAAAGAATCGCTGTTGCGCATACTTACAGAGCCTAAGAATGCATTGGTAAAACAATATAAAAAATTGTTTGAGCTGGAAAACGTGCAATTGACTTTTGACCAGGAAGCGTTGGAGTTTATTGTGGAGAAGGCCGTTGAATATAAACTGGGTGCCCGCGGCTTGCGCTCTATCTGTGAAGCCATTATGACGGACATTATGTTTACGATTCCTTCACAGAAAGACATAAAGCAATTCAGTGTTACCCTTGCGTTGGCACAGGAGAAAATCGACAAATCGAAGCTGCGCCATCTTAAAGTAGCCTGACCATTTATACCCGGCTTGAAGTGCAGCAGTTGCTTTTGTATTCAAATAATAACGGGTTGCAGGCTTTTTAGTGTCAGGGAGCATTAATTCAAGAATATGAAATACCTGTTTGTCCTGGTAAGTTTTTTTTCAGCCAACCTTTATGGCCAATCACACCAGCCTTTGGGGGCACTACTCCCTAAAGGAGAGTATGAACATGTTTCACTGCAGTCATTAAACAGCGATTCAAATGTAACGAGCCTGCTCATCTGGATTAAGGATGAAGTAAAGCCACACCTGCATGCCAGCCATTCCGAACATGCTTATATCCTGGAAGGCAGTGGCAGTATGTTACTCGATGGTAAAACCATTGAGGTGAAAGCGGGCGATTTGATATTTATTCCGCAGGGCATAGTACATGCCGTAAAAGTGACTTCCACCATTCCGATGAAGGTGCTGTCTATTCAGGCACCGGTTTTTGATGGAACAGACCGGGTACCCGTTGAGGTGCAATGGTAGATTTGAATGCACCTGTTTTTCGAACAGCGATAATTTATCTGATTAAAGAAGCGGGACTTTACAAGGAGTCATTTTTCTGTTTTGATGCAACTGAAAACTGCTTAATAAGCATCGGGCAGGGAAGTTTGTATTGATTCTTCTGGTAG
>CAZGBP010000129.1:0-1684 GCA_964524035.1 uncultured Bifidobacteriaceae bacterium | reverse complement strand
ATACAATGGAAGTTATCCCGGACCCACTATTGTGGCAAGAAAAAATGTTGCTACAGATTTTTTCTGGCACAATAATCTTGTTGACGAAGGCAATAATCCGCTGCAGCATTTTTTACCGATCGATTCTTCCTTGCATTGGGCTTTCTCAGGACGTTCTGACTGGCAGTCGTTAGGGGTTCCCATTGTTACACATATACATGGAGGACACTCCGAATCGGCAAGTGACGGATTACCTGACCAATGGTACACTCCCGGTTTTGCAGAAACAGGTTCGGGATTCATTAACGGTAATGCCACGCCATTTCATTACGACAACGACCAGGAAGCCGCAACTATTTGGTATCATGACCATGCATTAGGAATTACACGCCTGAATGTTTACGCAGGACTTGCAGGCTTTTACCTTATCCGTGATAGTAATGAAGATGCGCTCATAGCCGCCAACAATCTTCCATCAGGACCTTATGAAAGAGGCATTGCAATACAAGACAGGATGTTCACCGATGAGGGGCAGCTTTACTATCCTTCAGAACCGGAGGAACCGGGCGCTCCTCAGCCAAGTGTATTACCGGAATTCTTCGGTGATTTTATACTGGTTAACGGAATGGCATGGCCGGTGCTCGATGTGGAACCGCGCCAATACAGGTTCAGGATTCTTAACGGTTCCGACTCGCGATTCTATAATCTTTACTTTTCTAATGGTTTGATGTTTAACCAGGTTGGAACCGACCTCGGATTTTTGGATGCACCGGTTCCGCTGAACCAATTATTGATGGCGCCCGGTGAAAGAGCCGATGTTGTTGTTGATTTTTCTGACCCCGCATTATGGGGACAAACCATCATACTCAGGAACAATGCGAAGTCTCCTTATCCGAATGGTGCTATGGTTAATAGTCAAACTACAGGAAGGATAATGGCATTCAGGGTGAATCAACCTTTGAATACAGGTTATCCCTTAACTACTTTACCTGCAGCACTTCGGACGCCCATTCAACCGCTTGTTCAAACAGCACCTTCGAGAAAACTCATACTGTTTGAAGGCGAAGATGAGTATGACCGGCTTCGCACGCAACTGGGAACAGCAGCGGATGGTGCCCTCATGTGGGAAGATCCTGTTACGGAAAAACCAATGCTGAATGATGTGGAGCAGTGGGAAATATATAATCTGACTCCCGATGCTCATCCCATACATCTGCATCTGATTGCCTTTCAGATTATAAGCAGGCAAAGATTTAAAGCAACCGTAAATGAGGAAACTGCGGCTATATCTAACGTTAAACTTATCGGTCAGCCGAAATATCCTGCTGCAAGAGAAAAGGGATGGAAAGATACAGGTATCATGTATCCGGGCGAAGTAACAAGAGTGATTGCAAAATTTGACCGTGAAGGATTATATGTATGGCATTGCCATATCCTTTCTCATGAAGATCATGAAATGATGCGTCCTTATTATGTTGGAACCATGGCTCCTAGAATTGCAACAGCTGCTGAAGAAAACAAGAACCTGCTCGAGCAAAATTATCCAAACCCCTTTTATGATAATACTACCATTTATTATAATCTTCCTGAGTCTGGAAATGTTATTATCACACTCTATGATAACTTAGGCAGAGAAGTAAAAACGCTAGTCAATGAATTTAAAGATGCAGGTATGCACTCAATCAATGTTGAACGTGTAGAATTA
>CAZGBP010000128.1:0-2706 GCA_964524035.1 uncultured Bifidobacteriaceae bacterium | reverse complement strand
AATGGTTAAATGGTTGAATGGTTAAATGGTTGAATGGTTAAATGGTTGAATGGTTGAATGGCTTTGGTGGAGTTGGGGAAATTTTGCGGGAAGGATAGTGTAAGCATGTGAGGTGTTGGGATTTCGTCTTTTTAGAAACGACCATCGGTCTGACCCAATGATTTTATTGCGGCTGCAATTTTTTGATGGAGCGTTTCGCTTACGGGTACCAAAGGAAGCCGAACTACGTTTTCACAAATGCCAAGGCTGTGGAGCGCTGATTTAACGCCGCCGGGGCTTCCTTCGGCAAAAAACCATTCCATAAAGTCAAGCAACTGATAATGGTGCTTTTGCGCTTCGCTGAAATTTCCCTGCAATGCCTGCTGAACCATAGTTGAAAATATTTTTGGAAAAGCCTGTGCAACAACAGAGATCACGCCATCCATTCCAAATGCAATCATAGGCAGGGTAATAATATCATCTCCTGAGATTACTGAAAAACCGGCAGGTTTTTCCCTGATGATGTGCATGCATTGTGCAAAATTCCCGGAAGCTTCTTTCATGCCGATGATACGTTCATTCGCTTTTGCCAGCCTGATGGTAGTTTCTGCCGTCATGTTTGAACTGGTTCTTCCGGGTACATTGTACAGGATAATAGGCAACCTGCTCACTTCAGCAAGCGCCATATAATGACGATAGATGCCTTCCTGCATGGGTTTATTATAATAAGGACTGACAGATAAGATGGCATCAAAACCATGGTCATGGAAACCTGAAATGGTATCCAGCAATGCTGCAGTATTATTTCCGCCGATACCGGCAATCAGGGGCACCTTGCCATTGACCGTTTTAACGGTGAATTGCCAGACTTCCTCTTTTTCTTTTGTGCTCAGCGTAGCGGTTTCACCGGTGGTACCGAGGGAAACGAAATAATTCACCCCATTATCCATATTGAAATGAATCAGCTTTTCCAATGCAGCATAATCAATGCTGTTATCTGATCGAAAAGGCGTGATTAATGCTACTCCGGTACCACGAAATTTTGAATCGGCCATCTTTAATATTTTACTATTGTTACTGATTTTTGAAGTTGCTTTTTCCAGGGATGAACTTCCGGGTATGCGGTATTTCTCTGATTGAAACTGCCTCTCTTACACCATCTCCATATAGTACTTTACCTGATCCATGAGTTTGCGCAAGTCTTTTTCACCTTTCAGATCAATCATGAAATCATATGCATAGGTTTTATTTTTATCATATTGACCGACCCGGAAAGTAGACTGCGACATGGTTGAAATATATTCCAGCGGCAGGTTTTCTTCAATATGGGCGCTGATGAGGATATCGAATTTGCGGGCAATAAATTCTTCTACCAGCAGGCCATTGGGTTCGTAATACCAGGTTACATTTTTTCTGTTGAAATACGGAAAATGCAGATTGATGGCAGGCTTCGGAAAATTGTAATAGCCCAGCATGTAAATCTTCTTTCTTTCTTTACGCAACGATTCGGCAAACAGGTTCACCTTTGCTACCACATCGGTATCCGAAGCATCGAAAAGCAAACCGATTTCACGGGCATCTCTGAGGTTTACCACCTTTCTAGCCGCCTGGTGAAATTTTAATTCCTTCCTGAGCAGATAGAAATGAATGAGCTTACGTATTTTCTTTAGCATGTCCTGGCTGCTTATTCTTCAAAAAAGCCCATTGCAGAAAATTTCTTAATCCGGTTGTCGATTCGCTCCTTGGGTGTAAGGTCTTTCAAGTCAATCAGGTGTTTCCTGATTTCACGTTTCAGAATTTTGGCCATTTCTTCCGGGTTGTTGTGAGCACCACCCAATGGCTCCTTAATGACACCATCGATCAGTTTGAATTCAAACATACTTTTGGCATCCAGCTTTAATTCTTCAGCTGCCTGCTCTTTAAAATTCCAGTTATGCCACAAAATAGAAGAGCAGGATTCAGGAGAGATGACGGAGTACCAGGTGTTTTCCAGCATCAAAACCCGGTCGCCTATTCCAATTCCTAAGGCTCCACCCGAAGCTCCCTCACCGATAATAATACAGATGACAGGTACTTTCAGCAAGGTCATTTCATACAGGTTTCTGGCAATGGCTTCTGCCTGTCCGCGTTCTTCAGCTTCCAGTCCCGGGAATGCCCCGGGTGTATCAATAAGGGTTACAATGGGTATGTTAAATTTCTCCGCAAGTTTCATCAGCCGTAATGCTTTGCGGTAGCCTTCCGGGTTGGCCATGCCGAAGTTGCGGTATTGCCTTTGTTTGGTATTAACCCCTTTTTGCTGGCCGATGAAGAGGATGGATTCATTATCCAGCAGGCCGAAACCGCCTACCATGGCCTTATCGTCACCCATCGTGCGGTCGCCATGCAGTTCGATAAATTTGCTGCACAACTGAGAAATATAGTACAGGGTATAGGGCCGCTCCGGATGCCTCGACAACTGCACCCTCTGCCAGCCATTGAGTTGGCTGTAAATGTTTTTACGGGTCTCCAGCAATTTGTCTTCCAGCTCTTTAATGGCAGAAGCCATATCTACCTTGCCGGTTTCGCCAATCTTCCTGAGCTTATCCAACTGTTCCTGTAAGTCCTCGATTGGCTTTTCAAAATCAAGATACGTCATTCCGGTTTTTTTGTGGGAAACAAAAATATCAAAATATGAAGGAAAACGCGGGGAATAGTTTTTTTGAATAGAAGAAAAGTTTACTTTTGCCA
>CAZGBP010000127.1:0-3172 GCA_964524035.1 uncultured Bifidobacteriaceae bacterium | reverse complement strand
TCATTACCTGCATTTATTACTCAATGATTCAAAATCGTTAGAACCACGTCTTGCGGCGACGTATAAAATTAACGACCGGCAAACCCTGAGTGCCGCTTACGGATTGGTGAGCCAGCTGCAACCCATCGGTATCTATTTTGCACAGGCTGCTGATGAAACCGGAACCATCAGCTTCCCCAATGAGAATCTATCCTTTACCAAAGCGAATCATTATGTACTGTCTTACGATTATCTTTTCACGGCAGACCTGCACCTGAAGACTGAAATCTATTACCAGGCATTGTTCCATGTGCCGGTTGCTGCAACGGAATCCAACTCCTTTTCCATGCTCAACTATGCAGGTGGTGATTATGTAACTGATGAACTGGAAAATGAGGGTACCGGAAAAAATTACGGAATAGAATTTACCCTTGAAAAATTTCTGAGTAATAACTACTACGCCCTCCTGTCCACTTCACTCTATCAATCGAAGTATAAAGGATCTGATGGCATAGAAAGAAATACAAGGTATGATGGCAATTTTGCAACGACATTAACAACCGGCAAAGATTTTATCTTACCAGGAAAAGCAAAAAGCCGCGTATTGGGTTTGAATGGCAAAATAATTTATGCCGGAGGATTCCGGACAACACCCATTGACCTGGCGGCATCGCAGGAAGCCGGCACCGGCATTTATGCAGATGAACTGGCGTTTTCAGAGCAAAACCCCAATTACTTCCGTGCCGATATCGGTATCAGTTTCAAACGAAACAGGCCTAAGTCAACCAGTACCTGGTCGCTGGATATTCAAAATCTAACCAACCGAAAGAACATTTTTAATGAATACTACGATCCGGAAAAACAGGATGTGATTGTGGTTTACCAGGCTCCGTTGATTCCGGTATTAAATTACAAGATTGAGTTTTAGGAGGGCAGAAACGAGCGTAACAGAAATTCAAATTGCTGTTCCCGGTCAAATCTGCACAATTTTTCCGCGCCAACTAAACTCTTTTCCATTATAAAGCATGAGGAGATACATTCCCGGATTTAGTGTGTAGCCAAACTCTAAATACGCAGTGTAAAAACAGTATTCTTCAATGAAGCGACCAGAAGTATCGAATAACAATAGCCTTTTCTTCAGGTTGTTTTGCTGTTGCATTTCCAGGTGGAACCCTGTGCCGGAGAATGAAGGCCTGATCGTGACTGCCGGAAAACTTTCACTTACCGGGGAATCAATGCCAACCACAGATGACCTGTTTAGCCGGTACACTTTTCCGGTTGCGGTATAACCCCAGATGCTACTGCCATTTCTTGCTTTCTGTAAAGCTTTCAGACCGGCGAAACTATCTACCATAACGGCTGACCAACTGCCGCAACTATCTGCTGAATAATAGACTTCCTTTGCTTCCATGGATTCTGAAAACCAGCATTCGCTGCTATCCAAAACCAAACCATCGAGTTTGCCCTGTAATGAAGACGGGTCGCCTAAAGGCACCCATCCGGTTCCGGGTTTCTTCAGATACAAACCGGTGTTGTTATTATTGTTTGCAATGGCATATTCATTGGTTACAAAATACATGTGGCTGAAACGCGCGGAAAATGGAAGCGCCTCGGTGATCCAGGAATTTCCAAGGTCGGAGGAATAGTAAAGATTATTGTCAGCCTGTAACCAAACCTCTTCACCTTTCACAAAGATATCATTCAGGCTATTCGCTGATGTTGGATTTACAATGCCCGCAGATGACCAGCTGAGACCACCATCATCTGTCCGCAGCAATAACTGATTGCTGTCTGTTGTTACATAATTCAGCAATAGTATTCCATCCACCGCATCGGACATGGCTATTTCAAATTCACAATTACCCGGATGCGAATAAACCTGTGTCCAATTAACCCCTCCATTTACCGTTCGGTAAACCCGCCCTTGTCCGTTAGGAGCATCTTCCATTTTGCCGGCCAGGAGGCCAGTGAATGCATCCAAAGCCCAAAGTTGCTGTGGAACAAATTCATCAGGGAAGCCATTCATGGGCGTTGCACCCCAGCTAACCCCGCCGTTCAATGTTTTATAAAGTCCGCTGTTAGAAGAAGGTAACCAGGCGATGTTATCATCCACCACAGACAGGTCATAGAAGAAAACGTTGCCGGATGGCTGAAGTTTTAATTCCCATTGCGCACTGATTGTTAAAGGGTTCAGCATTAACAGTAGCCACAGGAATTGCTTCATGCTCATGATACTCTTTTTTTACCGGGTTACGAGACCTTACCCGCTCAGTATTAATAAAGTTACTCTATTGTCCAACTAATACGGGCTAAAGCCCACCAGGAGCGGGTTTCATCCTATAATCCCACACTTCTCCGTCAGGTTATACGATGCCCGCCAGTATTGAATTTCAGCTTAAACCTAAATATTTTAGTCGGACAACTATGATAAAGTTAGTTAAATTTCCATATGCTTTGAATATGTTTAACCACCTTTCAATCCAAATAAAATAGTGAAGATAAATACCTCGTGTCCCAGTTAGGTCGCCTTATCCCTTCTCATTCATTTTATCAAGTTTTGCTGATCTTAAACAACATGAGGTCCGCTATAGATTTGCCTCTGGCTTTCGCTTCATTGGCTTTCTTCCCTTCAAAATGCTCGTCAAGCGTTGCCGTCCACAATTGCAGCCACCGGCTAAAGTGGAGCTGTGTCAATGGCGTTTTCTTATTGAGTTGAATATGTTTCGACATAACATCGCTGTTGAAAGTCGATTCGCCTAAAAGAGCAGATGCCCAAAAGCTATACATTCTCGGAAGGTGCTCTTCCCAATCTACCTTTGCGATATCATTAAATATATAGCCGATGGTGGCATCCTGCTTTACCTGTTCATAAAATTTGTCAACGAGTAATTTTATATCCTCAAAGCGTTTAATGTCTCCTTTCATGGTATCGTGTAGCTGTCAGCCACTAAAAATAGGCATTAAAGTTTTTCATACGAATTGCTTTTAACACGGGAAAAATTGCTAGTCAAACCGCCTGCCTAAACAGCCAACCATGGATAAACCATTCGCTAAAAAAAATAACAGCCGGCAGGCAGACCCATTGCAATCCTTCTACAGGACTGTATTTGTTCTACCTGCCGGCTTTCATTCAATAGTCCCACATCCATTGAATGATCATTACCGGGCACTCCTGCCCGACTCAAGCACAAGC
>CAZGBP010000126.1:0-4705 GCA_964524035.1 uncultured Bifidobacteriaceae bacterium | reverse complement strand
ATGGTATTGCTGTTTTGCATGCTGTGATTTCATGTGCTTAGTGGTATTGAAATCATACTACAAATCTAAGAAATAATGGCCAATAAAAACATAACCATGCGCAAACTCAGACAAATAATCAAACTGCATAAACAGCATCAGGGAACCCGTGTTATTTCAGAAATAGTACAGGTCCCAGGCATTCCCCGACCGGCAGATCGTTGTCGATGGAGGGCGTATCTTTTTTTGATTTCCGTTCTCCACCATTTTTTGACCAGTTGCCATTCGAAATCCTCCACAATCACATGCAGGGTTGATGGCTCTTGTTTTTCTTATTAGTTTAGGCATACAGTCATCGGGCTGAAAAATTAAAATGAACAATTTAAACTTAAAAAAAATGAAAAAACAGTATGTTTTTATGGCTTGCGCAGCAATAATTTTTTCTTTGCCTTTTTCTTATAAAAAGGCAAATGCACAATCATGGAATCTGAATGGCAACGCCGGTACCACGAGCAGCAATTTTGTGGGAACGTCAGATAGCCGGGGACTCCGGTTCCGGACCAACAATGTCAACAGGATGATAATTAATGCATCCGGGAATGTCGGAATTGGTACCGTGAGCCCTCATGCAAAACTCGATGTGGCTGGTGACATCCGTCAGGGCGGCGGACAAATCAACCTGTTTGAAACGGGTTCTTCCACGGGCTTCATGCACCAGATTTACCACGTGCACAGCGCGGGTTCGAATCCGAACAATGCGATAATCTTTAAAGTCAGTAATGGCGCCGGGGTCACCAATGAAATAATGAGACTCAATGGTGCTGGAAATGTAGGCATTGGCACCTCAGTACCGGGCTTTCCGCTTGACCTGAGAAGTACCAGTTCAACCACGCAGATCAGGCTGAGCTACCCTTCCACCGGAACCTCCTATTATTCTTCCATCGGTTTTTCCGATCCGAACCAGGGGATTTCAAATGTTTGTGCAAGACTGGACCTGGGATTTGAAAGCCTGACCGGGAACAGTAACAGTTATCTTGCATTCCGCACGGGACAGTCACCTTATGCCGGAAATACTGATATTTCATTGGAAAGGATGCGAATCACCTCCACGGGAAATGTGGGCATTGGCACAACGCTTCCCGGACATAAACTGGATGTCGCAGGGCGTATGCGGGTACAGACCGGGAATGGATCAGCAGGTATCTGGTTGATGAATAATGGAAACAGTTTTGATGCCGCTTTCATGGGTATGTATGACGATTTTCACCTGGGATTTTATGGGTCTGTTTTGGGAAATTGGGGCATGACGATGAACCTGACCAATGGTAACGTGGGAATCGGTGTGACCCCTGCAGCTTACAAACTGGATGTTTGCGGAACTATCCGTTCCAAAGAAATCCGCGTGGAAACCGGCTGGTGTGATTATGTATTTGAGGATGATTATAAACTACGGCCCCTGCAGGAGGTAGAAGCTTTTATCAGGGAGAAAAAGCATTTGCCTGATGTGACCAAAGGGGAAGTGATTGAATCGGATGGACTGGAAGTAGGGAAGGTTTCCGCTCAAATGATACGTAAGATTGAAGAGCTCACGCTTTATGTCATCGAATTGCAAAAGCAGGTGGATGCATTGAAGTCTGAGTAAGGTTTTCATTTCAACAATTAAAATCCAAAAAAATGAAAAAGAAAAATTATATACGGAAATCATTAATGATCCTGTTAACTTTACTGGCCTGTTATGACACCGAAGCAAAAACAATGGAATTTCATGCTATTAACAGAAGCTTTGAATTTGCCGGAGATCTCGATAAATATTTTAACCGGTTCAGGGTATTCGAGATAAAAGAACGTGAAATAACTGATTTTCTTAACTACAATGGGAAAAATGCACCATTTGTCCTGAAGCTGGATGCCGAGAAATATGGCCTTAATCTGGAAATTAATGATATGAGGGGTATTTCGTTTAAAGCCGTTGAAATGACCGAAGGAGGAACAAAGGAATTGCCACAGCATGCCGCTAATACCTATAAAGGATTCGTGAATGAAATTTCTTCTGATATAGCCCGTCTGACCATTGATGATTCCACGTTCGAAGGTTATCTGATGAATTCCGGAAAACTGCTTTTTTTCGATAAACTGAACCGCTATCGTGCCGGGGCGGACGATGATCTGATAGTAGTGTATGATCCGGATGATGTGATCAATATGGGATCTTTTACCTGCGGTGCACATGATGTTTACAGCCGTAAAAGTGAACTGGACTATGAAATTGATCCAAACAAGTCTTCGATGACCGGTAATTGTTATTTTCTGGAAATCGCCACGGAGGCAGATTATGATTATTATGTTACCGCCTCAAGCAACGCAGGATTGGCGCTGCAAAGAATCAGAAGTATTCTGAATCTTGTGGAAGGATTTTATACACCGGCATTCAATGTGAAATTCATCATTAAATTTCAAAGAATCTGGACTACGGCAAGCGACCCTTACAGCGGTGATTCACTTCAGGCAATTCTGCCCCAATTTCAGTCGGAATGGAATACAAACATGACCGCTGTTGACAGGGATATTACGCAAATGTTTACCTCCAGAACACTTCTTAATTCTACGATAGGCCTGGCTTATATTTCAGTGGTATGCTCACCCGGCTCCAGGTATTCCGTAGTGAGCAATAATACAACGGTGGCAAACAATGCCGTATGCGTGGTTGCGCATGAACTGGGTCATAATTTCAGTGCAGGCCATGATACTGGTTCCTGTAACGGAAATATTATGTGCCCGGGTATTCAGATTAATAATTTATACTGGTCGGCAGGTTCCATTAATGCCATCAGCAACTACCTCACCGGACTCGGTACAAACAGTTGTTTAACCGAAACATTTCCAAGCAGCGCTGTTATTGCAGGGAGCGTGCTCCAGCAAAATTATATCAAGGCCATTGCCTCAAACGACATTTCCATTTTTACAACGGTTAGTCCTGTAACATTGTCCAATACGGGTTTTGGTTATTTGGAAGCCGGCAGCAGTGTTGTTCTTGCTCCAACCCAGCCAAATTCGGTTGGATTTATAGCACCCGAAGGAAGTTCAGTGCTCATCCGGATCAGTGATGTAATCAACTCCTGCGATCAGTTGTTTGCCAGGCACGGGCAGCTCCCTGCTGGTATAAAAGAATCCATTGAACTGTCTGTATACCCCAATCCTTTTTGTACAGAACTTACCATCAGGTTCAGTTTGCCCAAAGATGATCATGCTGAAATTAAACTGAAGGATGTCATGGGCAGGGAAGTCATGAATGTCACTGAATCTTATTTTCCGGCAGGCAATTATGAACATACCATAAGCGCGGCCGGAATTCCAACCGGAATTTATTTTATTTCCCTGCAGGGAACCTCCTTCAACCTACAACAGAAAGTAATAAAAGTGAATTAACTATTGACGGCATTTTTCAGGTATGGATAGAAAGGGTTGTCCTTTAGGGCAGCCCTTTCTGATGTAATGACATGGGGTACGTTATACATATGAAACTGCTGGTTTTTCAACTCCTGGAAGACACTAAACGAAACGTACTATTTGATTTAATTGATACCAACATCCGGGATGGAAAATTCGTAAGGCTCAAGCAGGGTAACTGAGAGTACGTTAGCTTTTCTTCGCAAATCTAACTACTCTCAGTATACATTCCCGGCAATATCATACGTGTAATGCGAAGCAGTGAGGTAGGTGAGAGAATCATTGTCGTAACTATCTTCATACGATGTACTGGCAACCCGGCCACGCAGGTTTTGCTGGGTGAGATTGGGCGTACTTAATGAAGCAATATCATAATAGGTGCTGGTGATTTCTGTTTTGGTTCCTCCGGCAACCCAGGAAAGAAAGCCAGCAGAATCCAGGCTGAGCGCATCGGTAAGGGCAGTAGCGTTTCTGGTCATTCCCGTTTGAATGACCCTCGACAAAGCATCATACAGGCTATAACTGTAGGCATTATTTAACTTCTGTTGGGAATTACGGGAAGCAACCAGCCTGCCTACCTTATCATACCAGAACCAGGTGTGAGGCAAGCTCTCGTAGGCGCGAGGCTGTGCCTCGTGCCTTTTTATTTTTGTTTGCATCTTGCAACATTTACTATTTACTTTGTCAAATATGAGCGAAAAGTACAAAATTTTTCCTGACGGTTTATACTTTGTTACCATGACAACTGTAGGTTGGATTGATGTATTTACCCGTGCAGATTATTGCGATGAAATAATTAAAAATTTAAATTACTGTATTGATAAAAAAGGGTTAAAGATTTTTGCTTTTTGTATAATGCCAAGTCATGTTCACATGATTGCAAAAGTAGAAGATGGTAACCTTAGTGATGTGCTGCGTGATTTTAAAAGTTACACTTCAAAACAATTGATAAAAATGATTGAAGAAAGTAATAAAGAAAGCCGCAGAGAATGGCTACTTTATATGTTTGAATTTTTTGGAAAGAAAAATAAACACAATACTAAATATCAATTCTGGCAGCAAAACAACCATGCATTTGATTTGTTTTCAAATAAATTTATTGATCAGAAAGTTGATTATATACACAACAACCCGGTAGAAGCACGTATAGTAACCGAACCGCATTTTTATGTTTACAGTAGTGCAAATGAATTTACTGATTTAAAGCTTTCTGAATTCTGATATTGGCAAAATGCCAATAGGATCAAATGGCACGAGGCACAGCCTCGCGCCTACGGGG
>CAZGBP010000125.1:0-4711 GCA_964524035.1 uncultured Bifidobacteriaceae bacterium | reverse complement strand
GCTTATACGTGACTACGTGTTCCACTACGAAAAAGTATTATTATGCAATCATAGTTGAAAATACGATTACCGGCATTGCCGATACCACATTAATCTCCGGTGTAAATACCCTTGCTATACCAATAAAAAACAAACTGGCTGATACAAAACCTGTTTTACAGCAATCCATCATATCAACCCAAGGTTATACCACCTATGAATATGTGAGCTGGGGAAACAATATCAGTACAGCAAAGCAACCTGCATTTAACAACTGCGGTTCGTATGGATATAATTTCACCTATGTTGAGCATACCACGGCAACAGCCGGACTGGTTATGAACTACAGGGATAGTGATCCGTTTACCCCATTCACGCCTGAGCACTGCACCGATTGTAACGGATTGTTGCTTGACGACTGGCTGCCAAATGGCGAAAACTCTTACTGGTATGGTTATCATCAGAATTATGACATGTATACTTTTACAAATCCTGTTTTTAATGATGGTGTGGTAAAATCGTTCACACAGAACCGCGTCAAATGGACACTGGACTGGCTCATCCGGGAAAAAAATATTGATTCGGCACGCATTTACGCAACAGGCATTTCACATAACGGTTTCGGGCCATTGCTCACCGGAGTTATTTTTCCGAAGTCGCTGGCAGCCGTTTGGGTAACGGTGGCACCGCCTTTTATCAGGGCATTTCCAGGCACACCACGAGAAATGCAATGGGGAGGATATTACGATTCGCTGCTTACCGATGTACCCGATCCGAATGATGGTTTGCCATTAATGATCTGGGACCTTTTTGATATGCGCGTCATGTACCGGATCAACAATCACATTGGAGTTCCCTTCATGGCAGGCGTTCATGGAAAAAATGACGCGACACTGGGATGGGTACAATATTATTACTGGTATGATAGCCTGGAAGCAGCCAACCAGGGCGGCTTGTGGTTTTGGGATCAACGCAAGCACAATGGCAGCAATAAGAATTTTACCGACACGGAAGCATTTATTGATTACGATCGTTTTTATACAAACCGGAGTTATCCGGCCTTTTCCCATTGCTCTATCAACCAGGACTGGGGAACCGGCACGCCTTCCAGCGGAGCGCCTTATGGTGCCTTCAATGGCTACCTCGATTGGGAAGATGCATCCATCATCGATACCGACAGTTCCTACTCCATCAGGTGTTTCATTAAAGATATGACGGTTGGCGGATTGCTGATGCCTTCTTACAATACCTGTACTGCCGATCTTACCCTGCGGCGTCTGCAGCATTTTAATCCCCAACCGGGACAACAGATCGATTATACCGTGCACGATGAAAGTGAACAACTGTTAAACAGTGGTTCCTTGCTGTCTGATGGCTTGCCTGTAACAGCAGCGGGTATTACCATTGAACGCGACGGGTCAACGGTGGAGTTCAAGGTTCAGGGTTCCCAGCAAAAAGATATCGCGCTGACCGCAAATGCGCTTTCGCCTCGCCTGTCCATAGTAAGCACCCATGACGGTTACCTTGCCCGGGTTGTTTCCACAACTGAAGCAGATGCAGTTTTTCAAATTGCTGATATGCTTGGCAGGCAGCAGTGGACTCAAAAAATTCATTTGCAGAATGGGATGAATACGATACAGCTTGAGTCAACTCCCGGCTTAAAACTATTTACGGTACGCACCGGAACACATTACATCAGCAGGAAACTGATTTTTTAGCAACGAATCTATCCAATCAAAAAAATCATGGCCCGCATTAACTGGTTTGGCCGGTAAACCGAACGGGTACTTTTGCGCTTTCCCTATTCGCCAAACTCCTGTTGCATCAATAGTACCAATCCACCAAATGCAGGCGGGCAATAGTCAGTAGCTTTAGTTGCAACCAACAGGCTGTACCGCAATGCATCCTTGTTAAATGGCAACATGCTTATTCCTGCAACATCGGGTGGACGCATTCCTGATGGCCTGGTATCAAAGCGTGCCTGCACTTCTGATGAAGATAGCCTGAGCCTGACAGAGCCAATAAGATCGGGCTTCCCGGGAAATTGCTCCAGGTCTTCCACCAATCCATAAAACCTGAATGAAGTTTCATCCACTTCTTCCCTGTTTATTAAAAGCTCCTCATACAATTCATCCAGCTGATGGTCGATGATCTTCAAGGGTAGCGCTGCCGGATTTCCCCCTTGTCCATAGAGCCGTCCCGGATATACATTGGTAGTGATTCCCCTGATGGTCATTACCAGGAAAACATCCGTTGTAATGGCGAAAGTGCAGATAGCAAGTGGAGGGCGAATAGCAGATAAGCCGGTTTCATACAGCTTTGCTCTGAATGCGGAATCATTTAACGCACTAATGAACGGATAACTGATCTCACTTACCGTTAACCGGATGCTTCCCTCATCCACTGATACATTTCGCAACGCGATGGCCGTTCCCGGCCACATTACCGGTTTATCATCTGCAAACAACGCATCAAGAGAATCCTTATCTGCAGCATGATATGGTTTAATCACTGAAGCGATACCTGATGCATAAAGTGCCGCTTGCTTTGCCAGCAGCTGCTTTTGCCAGTGTTGTTTTAACCGGCTTGTGGCAGATTCAGAAAATGAAACCGGTTCATGTTGCAACGACAGTGCACCAGCCGGTAATGGCTTATTAAAATTGAACAGTACCCTGCTTGTTGAAGTGGTATTTGTCAACATAAATTTCTTGAAGAACTTCCGGAAAATTAGATCATCGCCGTATAAATTAGTAGCCACCAATTACAAACGGGTTGATTATTCCTATTTTCAGCCCTTCAAAACATTCAAACCGTCCAATAGTTAGCTCATGAATATTCTCTTACTCGGCAGTGGTGGCCGCGAACATGCCTTTGCTTATAAAATTTCACAAAGCCCCCATTGCCAGCAGCTTTTTATTGCGCCGGGAAATCCGGGAACGGAAAAGCACGGAAAGAATGTAGCTGTTTCCCCTACGGACTTTCCGGCTATTGAAAAATTTGTGATTGAAAACAATATTGAAATGATTGTGGTGGGGCCTGAAGAACCCCTGGTAAAAGGAATTGTTGATTTCTTTGAGCAAAGTGCTGTTGTACCCGAAATCCCTGTTATCGGGCCCGGTGCTGCCGGTGCACAACTGGAAGGCAGCAAAGATTTCGCCAAGGAATTCATGAAACGAAACAATATTCCAACTGCCGGTTCATCCACTTTTACTGCTGAAAATAGTAAAGAGGCATTCGCATTTCTCGAAGCCCATGCAACTCCCATTGTGTTGAAAGCTGACGGATTAGCAGCCGGCAAAGGCGTGGTGATTTGTCAATCGCAGGAAGAGGCGAAGAAGGAATTGACAGATATGCTGCAAGGTAAATTTGGTGCTGCAGGAAACAAAGTGGTGATTGAAGAATTTCTTGATGGAATTGAAATGAGTGTCTTTGTGCTGACTGATGGCATGCATTACAAACTGTTGCCTACTGCCAAAGACTATAAGCGGGTGGGAGAAAAAGATACAGGGTTGAATACAGGTGGCATGGGCGCTATTTCTCCTGTACCTTTTGCCAATGACCTGCTGATGAAAAAGGTGGAAACACAAATCATTCAGCCAACTATTGCAGGGTTATTAAAAGAGGAGATTAATTATAGAGGATTCATCTATTTCGGATTAATGATTGTGAAGGGCGAGCCGTTGGTAATTGAGTACAATTGCCGGATGGGTGATCCTGAAACAGAAGCCGTGTTGCCACGGATAAAAAGTGATCTCGTTGAACTTTTTCTTGGTGTGGCGCATACAAACCTGCAAGACGTTAACCTGGAAATATTACCGTATGCAGCGGCCACTGTGGTTCTGGCAGCAAAAGGATATCCGCAGGAATATGAAAAAGGAAAGCTGGTAGAGAACCTTGGCCAAACCACGGAATGCCTCGTTTTTCATGCCGGCACACGCAGGAGGGCCAACGGCGATATTGAAACCAGTGGCGGAAGGGTGATTGCAGTTACCGCTTTCGCCAGCAACCTTTCCAGGGCATTAAAAATCGCAAACCGCAATGCAGCAGTGATTTCCTTTGAAGGAAAATATTACAGGAGAGATATCGGGATGGATGTCATGTAGATTTCATTTACCTCGGGTTGCATCCTGCAGGTAACCGCCTCCACGATTATCCTGGAAACACCTCCACAGATTTTTCTGAATGCAATTAATTGATCATGCAGAAGTACTTCAGGCAACCTGCTTATTGGCTTCCTGCCTCATAAAAGCATTGTAGATGGAGATCTCTCCTGCTCCATGTACAAAAAAGAAAATCAGCAGATAAAGAATAACCACAGAAAGCATCCATTCGGAAGAAGTTACAAATCCCTGCCGCAGGTTGACATAAAAAACCGCACCGATTAAAATGGGTATCAGGATCAGGCAGCTGAGTCGTGTCATCAGGCCTGCCATAATCAGCAATCCGCAAATCAACTGGGCGGAAGCGATAATCATGGCAAGTGTAACATTAAATGAACCCATTCCCAGGGCTTCCACCACATCAGTGAGCTCATGCATGCGAAACATAAACATGTATCCTTTAATAAGGAGAAAAACGCCAAGCAGCAGCCGAAGCCCGAAAATAAACATGGTGTGATTTTTTTCACTCAGCTGATCAAGTTGTTGGGATGTGTTCATGGCAGTTGATTTGAAGGTGAGAAAACAGGAAAATGCAAACTGACTCATGGGAGATTACGGTGATCTCCATTCCA
>CAZGBP010000124.1:0-5222 GCA_964524035.1 uncultured Bifidobacteriaceae bacterium | reverse complement strand
TGGCTGAAATTGATTTGCATACCTTACTTTTGCATTAAATCTTTAAAACTATGAACGTTAGAAATGTAAGTTTGATGCTTGCGCTGATGATTATGATGGCATCCTGCGTAAGTACCAAGAAGTATCAGAGCCAGGTTGCGAAATACGACTCTCTGAAGAATGATTATGTAAAGGTGGAAGACCAGCTTAAAACCTGCCTCACGGAAAAAGAAATCAGTGAGCAGAAGCAGGCGGACCTTGCTAAAGAAAATGCCTTCTACAAGGAAAATTATACAGCGGTATTAAACCAGCTGCAAAGCTTGTCAGTATTATCGTCTACCCAGGCTGAAAGCATCAAAAGGTCACTGGACAACCTGAATGTGAAAGATGCCTACATTAAAGACCTGCAGGTTTCTATGGCGAAAAAAGATTCGCTGAACATGGCATTGGTGATGAACCTGAAGGGCGCCTTAAAGGATGTAAATGACGAAGATGTCCAGATTAAAGTGGAAGGAAGCGCCGTATTTATTTCCATTTCCGACAAGATGCTCTTTAAGAGCGGAAGTTATGAAGTTACTGCTGCCGCCAAGTCGGTGTTAGGAAAAGTGGCTGCCGTGGTAAATGCACAACCTGATATTCAGTTTATGGTGGAAGGACATACCGACAATAAGCCGATCAAGACCGCTTTTATTAAAGACAACTGGGACCTGAGTGTACTGCGTGCAACCGCGGTAACCCGCACCTTGCAAAAAGATTATGGCGTAGATCCTAAGCGCATGATTGCTGCCGGAAGAAGCGAATATATTTCCATTGGTAGTAATGATACAGAGGAAGGACGCAGTGCCAACCGCCGGACCCGTATTGTAATTCTGCCGCAACTGGATCAGTTCTTCAAATTGCTGGAACCAAAACAATAAAAGTGAACAGTGAGTAATAATTTTTAGAAGAGGCCGGCTCTGAATGAAGCCGGCCTCTTTTATTTGAAAGATACCGAAGTGTGATGAGATAGACATTCCGGCTTAACACTCTTTGATCATACCGGCCATACATTCAGTCCATGCCAATGGCTCCCGGCAAATGATCATTTGCATGTACAACAGCGCCACAGGGAATACAGATCACCATACAGGCTAACTGATTTCAATACAGACTGCAGAATTTAAACGGGTTCTTCGTGGCCGGCATCTTTGAATAATTGAGTAGCCGGCGGGTATGGGCATACGAAGGTGTGTATCTTTATATTTCTCCGGCGCATCGCACAGGATTGCGCAATCGGAGATTACTGACCTGATGCCATACCGCCATAACATCTTTGTTGCTGTATCAATATTTTTATTACTGGCAGTTACGGCCGTTGCATTACACTTCAACGGGCTTTATGGCCAGGATGCGTATGAATACCTTCGGCTTTCGCGGGCAATAAACGCATTGCTGAATGAAGGAACAGGCATCCCGCATTCCTATTTTCCCATCCTCTATCCATTTGCAGGCTTCCTGTTGAATAAAGTACTTGCGCATGATATACTTTCCATGCAGGTTGTTTCGATAACAGCGCTAACCGCCGCTTTCTTTTACTTAAGACAACTGATCAGGCAAATGCACGGCGCAACACATGGCCTGACAGCTTACCTCTTTGCCTTTTTCATTTTTTCCCCCTACGTTTTCAGGTTTGGCCTATTGAGCATGTCGGATATGCTTTGTTTACTTTTTGTGGTGGCATCTGTCTGCCATTGTGTTCGCTATATACAACTTCCACGCAATGTAGAGGCCGTGTTATTCGCTTTATATGCCACCGCTGCCGTGGCCACACGATATGCGGTGTTGCCATTGTTAATTGTCTCTGCAATGTTACTCCTTGCAAAGCTGTTATACAGCAAAAAATGGCTTACCCTGGGAATGATGATGCTAACTGCCGGATGCGTTTTGGTGCCGGATGCGTTTTTGCGGGGAAGAATTCTATTCTTCCAGGTTCAGCATGCTGAACTCTTTATTGATTATGCTTCCAATGCATACCAATGGTCATTCTTGAATTTTTTCCGTTCAGGATTTGATAATCCTGACGGTTTGCAACAGTATGCGCAATGGAACCTTGCTACCGTCACTTTCCAGTTCATTCATCCGGCATTTATCTTTGCAGGATTGCTCTTTATTTTTTTCCTGCAAAGAAATGATTTTAATACACCGGCCACTAAGTTGCTGTTATTGATGGTAGCAGTCTATGCGTTCTATTTGGCCGGGCTGCAGTATCAAAACAACCGTTACCTGCTTCAGAGTTTTCCATTGGTAGTGGCATTGTATTACCCTGCATTCAGCAGGATTGCCATGAAGTATGCCAGGCAGCGTGTTTTTCAATGGTCATTTTTTGCAGTGGTACTCTTCATACAACTTATATTTTTCGGTTATTCATTCCGCAGTATCGTTGCGATGAACAGGGCTGAAAAGGCAATAGCAAACTCACTGAAGGATTATCCCGGACAGCCTGTCTATACCTGTTCCATAACGGGAGCGCTAGCTGCATATGAAGTGGAAAACCACGTAACTGATCTTTACTTTGAAGTCATAGGCCGTGCAGATACCAATGCCCTGGTATTATTTAACCCTTCGGCATTTACTGAACATTTTGCCGGCAAAAATCCCATGATCAACTGGGAATGGCTGAACAGGAGATATGTTTTAACACCGGTTCGAACGTTGCCCGATGGCTGGTATTTGTATAGCATCAAAGATCCTGCTATTGTTCACTAGAATAAATCATTCAGGCTGTGCGTATGCAATTACGCAGGCGGTTATTGCCAAATGAGAGTACCAATAAGCAGGGAAAATAATGTGATTACAATAATCCCCGCCGCATCCAGCAAAGAACCTGCATTGCGCATGTCTGCAGCACGAATTCTTCCGGAACCAAATACAATGGTGTTAGGAGCAGTGGCAACCGGCAACATGAAACCCAGCGAAGCGGCCAATGTAGCCGGCACTAAAAGCATGAGTGGAGGAATGCCGGTGGCCTTTTGTATGGCAATGAGTATGGGCAACGCCAGTTGTATACTTGCGATGTTGGAAGCAAATTCACTGATCACGCAAACGATTATGCAAATGCCTGCAATCACCAGCAGGATGTTGGCCTGTTCGAGAAACAGTAATTGACTTGCCAGCCAGTTGCTAAGGCCGGATACTTCAAAGCCTTTCGCCAATGCAAATCCACTTCCAAACAGCAAGATGATGCCAAATGGAAGCCTGGCAGCTTCACTCCAGTTCAACAGGTATGCTCCCTTTTCCTTTTTTGATGGAATAAGGAAAAGAATAAATGCCATGGCGATGGCGACTGTACTGTCGGTAATAAAATTTGCATGTTCACCGAAGAGGTTTTCCCATCCGGGCATTAGGAAAGGGCCAAAATCAATACTTGTTCGTGTAAACCAAAGCGCTGCAGTAATTCCAAATATGCAGGCTACGGTTCTCTCTTCAAAACTCATAGAACCCAGTTGGCGTAATGAAAAGGTGAAGTAAGAAGTGTCGAAGCGGATATGTGCAGTGCCACGCAGGAACAACCATTTCAATAGTAAAAAAGCGCAAAGCAGCAGTGCAATCGAAACCGGCGCGCCCACCAAGAACCATTGAAAGAAACTCATGTTGCCGGCATTGGGGTAAGTATCGAGATAAGTTTTATAGAAGACCATATTGGGTGGCGTGCCTACAAGGGTTGCCATGCCTCCGATAGAGGCCGCATACGCCAGCCCGATTAGAACGGCTTTCGCAAACTTATCCTGGTGATTTGGCATTAATGACTGTTCCTCCACCTCGAGGATAACGGCAATTACCGCAGAAATCAGCATCATGGTAGTGGCTGTATTCGAGATCCACATCGAAATCAGGTAGGCGGTAATCATAACACCAGCCAATAGTGTTGCCGGATTTTTGCCTAACCGCGATAAGATGGAAAGGGCAATTCGCTTATGCAGGTTCCAGCGTTCGATAGCGAACGCCAGAAGAAATCCACCAATGAACAGGAAAATGGTTTGATCCATGTACTGCGCGGCAACCATTTTGGAGTCGGCAACTCCCAATACGGGAATCAACAGAAAAGGCAACAGCGCTGTTACGGATAAATGCGTTGCTTCCGTCAGCCACCAGATAGCTACCCAGGCGGTAATAGCTGCCATTTTCGTTGCATTAAAATTACCGGGTTCCAGGTCAACAAAAAACAGGATGACTAAGAATGCCAACGGGCCCGAAAGCAATTTTATCAGTGAGCCATTTTTCATGGAGCTAAAGATGCAGTTTCAGCGTGATATCCCGGCTATTGTCTTTCAGCATCCTCTTGCAACATCCGGTATTTCGGTCTGCAAAGAGTTGCAGTTGGCATCCTCGGAAGAGGATGCTGATGACGGAAGTAATATTTTGCTTTTCAGTGACCGGATGGATACATTAAGAGAAACACGTAAAATTATTCAATCACATTGCACATTTCCAACTCTGATTTCAGCGGCGGCTGAGACCGTTTACTTTCCGGTAATTCCACCAGCTCATGGGCAGATAGTAAGGTAATAACATCACACTTCGCATGTGAGCTTTACCCGCTTTTAAAGGTTGACGGAGCAAATAATTAAAACTCTCAAATCCCTGTTGTGTTCTGAAGAGTTTATGAATGTACCTGTGCAGTGTGCGATAAAATTCGGGGGAATAGGTTCCCTTGTACATCAGGGCAAGATCATCTGAGTCGGTCCAGTTGGCTTTCGTTTGCAATTGTTCTTTTACCTTTTCGTAGAAGGCTGTGCCGGGCAACGGGTATGAAATGGAAATTCCGATATCATGCGGCATGAGGTCGAGCAGCATTTTTTTGGTTGCAATAATATCTTCCATCGTTTCTCCCGGATACCCAAACTGCAGGAAAAAAGCAGGTTTGATGCCATGCTTTTTAAGCAACCGTGTGGCGCGATAAATCTGTTCCACCTTCGTACCCTTATCCATGGCATCGAGTATTTTCTGCGATCCGCTTTCCGCTCCTACCCAAATAGTATCGCAGCCTGCTTTTGCCAGCCATTCAATATTATTTTCTTCCAATAGCAGGTCGACGCGGCATTGTATCTTAAAACTGAAATTCAGGTGCTTTTGCTGCACCAATTCGCTGAAGGATCTGATCCATCCCGGTTTGAGCCCGAAGATATCATCGCAAAACCAGAAATGATCCGGCTGATACTTTTCCAGCAACATGCTGATTTCAGCTACTACATTTTCCGGCGAAC
>CAZGBP010000123.1:0-5391 GCA_964524035.1 uncultured Bifidobacteriaceae bacterium | reverse complement strand
CCGATGCTCCCATTGTTGATGTAATCATTCCGGCTTATAATGAGCAGGATTCCATTGGAAAAGTGATTGCTGACATTGACAGGCAACTGGTCCGGGAAATTGTGGTGGTAGACAACAATTCAAGGGATGATACCGGAATGCATGCAAAAAAAGCCGGTGCAACGGTATTGTCTGAAACAAGGCAGGGTTATGGTTCAGCCTGCCTGAAAGGAATGGATTACCTGGGTAAGAAAACCACCCCACCGGACATAGTGGTTTTTATTGATGGGGATTATTCCGATTACCCGCAGGAAATGGGAAACCTGGTAGCTCCTATCTTGCATAAAAACGTGGACCTGGTAATTGGTTCAAGGGCTTTGGGAAACCAGGAAAAAGGCGCCATGCAACCCCAGCAGATTTTCGGTAACTGGCTGGCAACACGATTATTATTGTTGTTTTATGGCGCGCGATTTACTGACCTTGGGCCATTCAGGGCAATAAAATGGGAGGCTTTGCAGTCGCTGGGCATGCGTGATAAGGATTATGGCTGGACGGTGGAGATGCAACTTAAGGCTGCCAAAAAAAAATTGGCCTGTAGCGAAGTTCCGGTAAACTACCGCAAGCGAATTGGTGTTTCCAAAGTGTCGGGAACCGTAAAAGGAACCGTGATGGCAGGTTATAAAATTCTACTAACGATTTTCAAATACATCTGATTAATGGAAACGCTGGCAATTGGTATTGTAGTTATCTATGCTGTTTCATTACTATTCATCTTCAGTTACAGCATCATCCAACTCAACCTGGCTATTATTTACCTAAAAGCAAAATCGGCTGGCAAAAAGAGACAGGTTTTGCAGCCTGTGATATTAGCTGATTATCCAACTGTAACCGTTCAGTTGCCGGTATATAATGAGTTGTATGTGATTGAACGATTGATAAACGCAGTAGCGCAACTGAATTACCCTAAAGAAAAACTGCACATACAAATTCTCGACGATTCAACAGATGAAACCTCCGCCCTCATACGCCGAAGGGTTGAAGCATTGCAGTCGGCGGGATTTGATATTGTACACCTGCAACGGACCGTTCGCAAAGGTTATAAAGCGGGCGCCCTGGCCTATGGACTGGAAAGTGCCAAAGGTGAATTTATCGCAGTCTTTGATGCGGATTTTGTACCGTCGCCTGATTTTTTGATGCAAACCATTCCGTCGTTTTCAGACCCGAAGACTGGCGTGGTGCAAACCCGGTGGGAACATCTTAACAAACACCATTCGCTCCTTACAAAGTTGCAGGCTTTCGGCCTTGATGCACATTTTTCCATTGAGCAGGCCGGAAGAAATGCAGCGGGGCATTTCATCAACTTTAACGGCACGGCAGGTGTATGGCGTAAAAAATGTATCGAAGATGCCGGCGGCTGGCAATCAGATACTTTAACCGAGGACCTTGATCTCAGCTACCGGGCGCAGGTGCGCGGATGGAAATTTATCTATCGCGAAGACATTGGCACACCTGCAGAATTGCCTGTAGCCATTAATGCATTGAAAAATCAGCAATTCAGGTGGAATAAAGGCGCGGCAGAATGTGTACGCAAAAACCTGGGTACCATTCTGCAGAAACGCGGACTGCCTTTCTCTACCAAGCTGCATGCCATCTTCCACCTCATGAATTCTACGATCTTTATTTTTATCATGGCAACTGCTGTTCTAAGCATTCCCATGTTGTTCATTAAAGATCAGTTCCCGCAATTCAGTAACGTGTTTATCTATGCATCCTTTTTCTTAGTCAGCTTTCTGATTCTCGGCTTCTTTTATTTCATTTCTCAGTCGCAGCAAGACAAAAAATTCCCGCTCAACCTTTGGAAGTTTCTGTTGACCTTCCCCTTGTTTCTATCGGTAAGTATGGGGCTTGCGCTGCACAATGCGACGGCGGTGTTACAGGGTTACTTTGGAATGAAGAGCGCTTTCATACGAACGCCGAAGTTCAATGTGCAGGAAGGCCAAAAAAGCTGGAGGCAAAACAAGTACCTCGAAAAAAGTTTTAGCTGGATGACTCTGGCGGAAGGTATGCTGGCTCTTTACTTTGCTGCAGGCATCGTCATCTCTTTTATATTGAAAGATTACGGCTTGCTTCCATTCCACCTGATGCTGGCTTTTGGGTTTGGCTTTGTTTGCTGCTATTCCATTGTGCATTCAAAAACAATGGAAACAAAAACAATGAATTACCGGTGGAAATTCAGAATGGCACGCAGCTGAAGACCATAAAACAAGCCTGAATGGCACGTATTGAACGGGACTTAACGGATGCGTGTTTTTTTTGATCAATCATAAAGTGTGTATTTGATTATGGTAGTTATGATCAGCAGCACATCAATTCCGCTACAGTCTGTACTTTTCGGACAAATCCGCCTCACCAATATGTTTTGATTTCTTTCTGCGGTGTAGTAATCAAAATTCATTTCCGGTTAAAAGGCCAATAACTACCTTCGGAAAAACTTCCCTTTGCTTTTCAGCAAAAAAACATTCGCCTCAGGTAATCTGCAGCTACCGGTAAACTTTCATACCTGGTTGTTGCTTTTGCTTTCATCGGCAGTATACCTGTACATGGGTTATGGCATAGCGCGTCCGCAATTCCTGCTTTACCTCTCCGGTTACCTGGTACTCTTTGCTGCTTATCTGCATTTTTTAAAAAGAAATTTGCTTTCCACACCCGAACAATCTGCATACATCCAATTGGAAGGACTGACTGCAGCGCATACCGGTTTGTTGCTTAACAGGAAATCAACCCTGCCATTTTTCATTGGAGCTGCGATGTTGTTCCGGTTGTTGTTTCTTTTTTCAATGCCTGTCTTATCGGATGATTATTTCCGCTTTGCCTGGGACGGAACCCTGCTTACGTCTGGCGTAAATCCATACACCATTGTCCCCTCTGAATACATGAAGGAGTGTGACAACCATTTGTATTACCTGATTGATCTTTTCAAAAGCATGAATTCACCGGACTACTATACCGTTTATCCGCCGGTTTGCCAGTTTATCTTTGGATGGAGCGCTCAGCTTTTTCCCGAAAACTTATGGGGCACCACCATCATGCTGCGCTGCTTTTGTATTGCAGCGGAAACCGGAACCATCCTGCTGTTGTGCCGCATCCTGGTTCAACTCAATATGCCAAAGCGGAATGTACTGATCTATGCTTTAAATCCACTGGTGATCATTGAACTGAGTGGCAATATCCATTTCGAGGCAGTCATGCTTTTTTTTCTGATGCTGGCCGTTCACCTGCTGATAAAGGTTGCTTTACAGTTAAAAGCTCGGGCACACGATTCTTACGTGTTTTCACCACTAACGGCTCCCATGCCGCACCGGGAAGCATTGGATAAAAAGAGCCCCACGCAAATCAATGGTATTAACCTGGCCCTGATACTTTCTGCAATCAGCTTTGCCGCTGCGGTTTCCACAAAACTGATACCGTTGATTTTTCTGCCATTCCTGATAAAGCGGCTGACCTGGAAAAACAGCCTGGTCTATTTTTCAGTTATCGCGGTAGCATTTTGTATCCTGTTTGTTCCTTTTCTTAATCAACAGCTATTGTTCCAGTGGGGCAGCAGCCTTCAATTGTATTTCCGGCATTTTGAATTCAATGCAGGCATTTTTTTCGTCATTCGTTTTATCGGTTTTTGCATCAGCGGTGAAAACATGATTCAACAGGCCGGCATTGGGCTTGCCGCAGTAACTTTTATTTCTATCCTCTTAATTGCCGCAAAAGAAAAAGATACCTCGTGGAAACATTTCTTTGCTGTTATACAATGGTCGCTCACCATTTTCTTGTTGCTGGCAACTACCGTGCATCCATGGTATATAACCACGCTGGTAGCGTGTTCGGTAATTACCGGCTATCGCTATCCATTGGTATGGTCATTGTTTATTGCGTTCTCTTATGCTACCTACCAAACAATACCCTACCGGGAAAATTTATGGCTGGTTTTGGTGGAGTATACAGCAGTTATCGGAACAATAGTTTATGAGTTGCATCATTCTTTTCTAAAAAACAAAAGTATTTCAGGGGAATAACACAGCTTCCATCAGTCTGCAGTTCAACTTATTGACCGATTGGTATTGACACCAGTCAAACACATTATATTAATAAATATAAATTTATTTTATTTTCATGATAACCATAAATACCCCCGTCAAATCATCGGCACCTGAGCATATCAACAAATCAGCACATCATCCCCTCGCCACATCACAAAAACCTATCCCCCTTATTCCGCTTGATATCTGCCACAATCTGTTTGATCTCCTGTTCCTGGTCCTTCCTGCAAATGAGCAATACCTCTTCCGTATCCACAATAATATAATCTTCCAGTCCCTGCAGCACGACCATCTTTTTTTCCGGCACCATAACCATGCAATTCGCCGTATCATAAATCATCACGTTCTTTCCGGATACGGCATTTCCCAAATAATCCTTCTCATATTGTTCATAGAGCGATGCCCAGGTTCCGAGGTCGCTCCAGCCAAATTGCGCAGGAATTACGCAAACGTTTTTGGCTTTCTCCATTATGGCGGTATCAATACTCACATTCGGGCACATAGAGAACGCTTTTGCCACAAACTCCTTTTCCCCCGGGGTGTTATATACTTTCTTGATCTCCTTAAACAGATCATTCACTTCAGGAAGATAATGATGATAGGCATTCAATAAGGTACGTACATTGGAAATAAATATGCCGGCATTCCACAAAAAGTCACCGCTTTGGTAAAAGGTGGTGGCCATGTCTAATGGTGGCTTCTCTACGAAAGTCTTCACTTTAAAAACACCATCCACTTCCACGTCTTCCATATACTGAATATACCCATATCCGGTATCAGGGCGTGTTGGCCGAATGCCGAGTGTTACAATAATATCCCGCTTTTGTACCACCTTCAGCGCCTTTTGAACAGCCTTGTCATACTGCTCCTCCCGCAAAATCATATGATCACTCGGGGTAATGATGACGGAAGAGTTGGTATCAATTGACAGAATCTTATGGCATGCATAGGCAATACACGGTGCTGTATTTTTCCGGACCGGCTCCAACAACAAATTTTCATCCTTCAGATCGGGGAGCTGACTTTTTGCAATTTCCTGATAGGCAACATTGGTAATCACAAATATTTTATCGGGAGCAAAACTCCTGCGCAACCTGGTGTAGGTCATCTGCATCATGGACTGACCGGTACCCAGTATATCCAGGAACTGCTTAGGCAAACGGCTCTTGCTTACCGGCCAAAACCGGCTACCAATGCCACCTGCCAGCATCACTGCATATTGGTGCTTCTTCATTCAGGGATAAATATAGGGTTTAACACATGATATGGGGTGAAAAGGGTGGATGGCTAAAAACATAAATGGTTAAATGGCTAAATGGTT
>CAZGBP010000122.1:0-5455 GCA_964524035.1 uncultured Bifidobacteriaceae bacterium | reverse complement strand
AACAGTTCAACAGTTCAACAGTTCAACAGTGTAACAGTTCAACAGTGTAACAATGCAACCATTCAACCATTTCCCCCCTAACAATCACTACCTTTACAACCTATGGCATTGCTTTTTGCAAAAGAAGTTGCAGAAGAAACCTGGCTGGGTATCTGGCGAATTGAAGAAAGTGCGAATTGGTTCCGGTCGCAATTGATGCTGGATGAAAAGGAAGAGGCATTGATTGGTGCTATCAGACATCCGCAACGGAAATTACACTGGTTGTCGAGCAGGGTGTTAATCAGAACCATGATGCAGACAGACCGGTTCATTCATTTTGAAAACGACCCGAATGGCAAGCCTGTTATCCACAATTTTCCGGTAAAACTGTCGCTCTCCCACTCCGCTGATTATTCCGCAATACTGCTAAGTAAAAAATACAAAGTTGGCATTGACATTGAAAAAATGGATCCCAAGGTTCTTCGCATCAAGCACAAGTTTATGAGTGCATCTGAACTGACCTGGGTTTCGAAGGAGGAGGCCATCGCGCAACTTTATGCGGTATGGTGCGCTAAGGAGGCGATGTATAAATTGTATGGTGAGAAGAAACTGGATTTCCGGGCACACCTGTTTGTTGATCCATTTACCTATACCGGAACCGGAATGCTCAGGGGTAAAATTTCTAAAGGAGCTTACCATGCTGAGCCGGATGTTTACTATGAACGCCTGGAAGAATATATGCTGGCATATGTCTGCCACTAATATTACCTGAAATAGGTAACCGTTACCGTGCCCAATGATTTTCCCAACTCCTTAATCCATTCATCGAGTTTGATGTTTACGATCATAAAGTGGTGCTCATCATCTTCATTGCCGCTCACTGCTTTTAACTGTTGCTGATTTTCTATTTTCATATTCATCAGTTTATGCAGCTTAAAATGGTGCAGGGTACTGACAACGTGCTTTTTAAAATTTTTCTGCGGGGTATTTACAAATATCTCATGCCTCTTTTCCCAGTTTTCACTCAGGTTGTACGGGAAGGAAATGATTTCAATGGCAAGATCCCTGAATTTCTTTTCGGCATGATTGAGAAAAATATGATGATCGGCTTTGCCACCATGTTTCACCATCTCTTCCATCTCATGTATCATCAGTTGAAAATCGTGATTGTACAATGGCGCTTCTTTTAATTCATCCAGCACCAGGTCAATCACCTTTTGCCCGTCTTCCAGGGTTTCCTCACCGTATTCGAGCAATAACCTCAGGATACCCATTTCCTGGAAGAAATCCTTTGCCTGCTGTTCCTGTTGCTGCGAATGATCTTCCGGAACTGCCTGCTCATCATAAAGACGGTCTGCTTCATACCCGGGTGCGCCGGTTTCCCGCTTAAACTGCCGCCGCTTCACCTTATTGACTTCTGTGATTAGCACTTGTTCACCCACATCGAGCAGACGGCTGCATTCTTTAATCATCACCGATCTCTTTATAGGATCCGGAATTTTTGAAAGCGTTTCCACTACATTTTTGATGGCTTCGGCCTTTTTTAACGGATCGTTGCCTGCTTCAGCCAGCAACAATTCCGTTTTAAAGTCCAGGAAGTGCTTTTTGTTCCGTGCAATAAATTCCCGGAAAGCAGCGCTTCCCTTTTTATGCAGGAAAGAGTCAGGGTCGTCGCCATCGGGTAACAAAACGACTCTCACATTCACATCTTCTTCCGCCATCAATTCCAATCCGCGCAATGCCGCTTTTATACCGGCCATATCACCATCATACAGGATGGTGATGTTGTTGGTGAAGCGTTTGATCAGTTTGATTTGTTCCTGAGTTAAAGAGGTGCCGGAGGAAGCTACCACATTTTCAATGCCGGCCTGATGCATTGAGATCACATCGGTATACCCTTCGGTGAGAAAACACTCATCGTCTTTACGAATGGCGTTCCTTGCATGATAGATTCCATAGACAAACTGGCTCTTATGGTATATTTCTGTTTCCGGTGAGTTAATATACTTGGGCGCTTTGTCCTCTTTCACCATGATGCGGCCAGCAAAAGCCACCACCTTTCCTGATAAGTTAAGAATAGGAAAGATCACACGATGCTGAAAAAAATCGATGTCCTTTCCGCCTTTCTCTTTAATCAGTCCCGCCTGCCGCAAAAGCTCCGGTTGATATCCATTCTTCAAAGCGGTTTTGGTAAATGCCGCTGCATCAGACAATGCATATCCGAGCATAAACTTCTTCACCATTTCATCGGAGAAGCCACGTTCTTTGAAATAAGACAGCCCGATATTTTTTCCTTCCTCAACCTTGGTCAGGTTTTCATGAAAATATTGCTGTGCAAACTGATTGATGATGTACAAGGAATCCTTTACCAGTTTATCGCCCTGTTCTTTTGCGCTATCGCCGGTTTCTTCAATAGCCAGATTGTATTTCTGCGCCAGGTAACGAAGGGCTTCCGGGTAGTTGAACTTCTCATGCTCCATCACAAAACTCACGGAATCGCCTCCTTTGCCGCAACCGAAACACTTGTAGATGCCTTTAGCAGGAGAAACATGAAACGAAGGTGTTTTCTCAGTATGAAACGGACACAATCCAACAAAGCTGGTACCCCTTTTTTTCAGGTTTACGAAATCTCCTACCACTTCCTCTATTCGGGCAGCAGCTAAAATGTCGTCTTTGCTTCGGGCGGAGATCATGGATGGAAAGGTACGAAAGTATGGAATGGGGTGGAGTGGATTAATTGATTAATTGATTAATTGATTAACTGTTTAACTGTTGAATTGTTAAATGGCTAAATGGCCAAATGGTTAAATGGCCAAATGGTTAAATGGTTAAATGGTTAAATGGTTAAATGGATAAATGGATAAATGGATAAATGGCTGAATGGCTGAATGGCTAGATGGCTAGATGGCTGCATGACAATTTAACAATTTAACAGTTTAGCAATTTAACAGTTTAAAAATTTAACCATTCAACCATTCAACTCAGTATCCCCTAAAATACCACCGTCACAGTTCCCTTAATTGCCACCGGTGTTCCCGGAGTAAAATGCAATTCAGATACCGGGGCCGGTTCATCAAACAACCTGGATTCCGTATCAAACTGTGCTTCATTCCATTCGGTATTGGTGATGTTTTCGATATTAATACCCAGCCTGATTTTGTCCCAGTGGTAGCTGAAAACCGCATCTAATAAAAAATACCCTTCTGCCGTCACGGTATTGGTTTCATTTGCAGGCCGGTCACCCATGAGGCGATAACGCAGGGCCGCTTCCCATCCCGTTGGCCTCTTCACAGTAAGTCCGCCGGTTGATGTTAAACGTGGTGCAAGCGGAATAATATTTCCCTCCGAAAGTTTCTCCCCAAAGAAATCCTGAAGCAAAAAACCCTTTGCGTAATTCAAATCTGCGTCAGCATACAACCATGGAAGCACCTGGTACCTGATGGAAACATCGATGCCATTCCGACGGCTTGGGCCATTATCTTCCGTTACCCCTTCATCACCCACATACACTAATTCGTTTTCCAGTTCCAATGTCCATAATGCAATTGACAACAATAAATCACCCATCCGTATTTGGGATCCCAATTCTGCACCGGCAGCGAGGGGAAGGCGATGATTGTTACGGTCCTGCACCACACTGCGTGCATCATTGGAATGAAATCCAATTCCCGAATTGAGGAAGAAATGCAGGTTATCCTGCGGAGAATAGATCAAGTTTAGTTTAGGTTCTGCCAATACCTGGTAGTTGTATCCGGAAATATCGGTATGAGCAGTGTCTCCTTTAAGCAGGTCATCAACATCGAATGTGAAGTAATCCACCCGTATGCCCAGTTCCGTTATGAATTTTTCGCTGAACCTGATCTCCTCGCTGATCCAGCCATTCATATTACGTTCATAAACATTGGAGTTGGCGGTTACCGCCAAACGCTCGCGGTCAGGCGAGTGCAGCAACATTACATTCGTGCGATCTGATCTGAACCCGGCTCCGATGGTAGTTCTGACGGGAATATTTCCCAGTAATCCATTGATTGCATAGCTCCCGTTGTATCCGAGAAACGTACGGTCGTCGGTTTGTTCGATCATATCCCCATTCACCGGATCGTTGAGAAAGAAGGTGAAATCGGAGAAGAGTTTAAACCGGTAATTGCCGAAATAGAACTGTGAGTAGAAATCGTTGCTGCCGACTTTTGATTGCAACTCAATATTCAGGTTGTTTCGTGAAGTAGTTCCTCCTTCCAAGGTGTCAATGGCTCCAAAGCGATCTATGGATCCGTCATTTACGGCCCGCGCCGGTATTTGCCCTGATGCGTCCCAGGAAGACCCGAAGCCATTGAAAGAAATGCTGGCCGTCGTTTTTTCGCCCAGGCTGATCACATTCTTATTAAACAAAGTAAATCGTTGAAAATGCTGTGCTGCGTCGAAATAGCCCGGGTTATAGATAAAATCAGCGGCAATGTAAGAACGCACTCCTGTTGCCTCAACAGGCATTTGCCACATCAGCAATGCCCTGCTGCCACTGAAGGCGCGTTGTGTGGGTACAGTACTGAGCTCCGTGGTAAAAGAATTTTCAGCCAGCTCATTCAATGTATTAAAGCGAACCGTTGCACCTGTTGAGAAATCTCCGTTTTGTGCAAAGTACGGGCCTTTGGTGATATCCATTTTCTGTACGGTTTCCGGTATAAGGAAATGCAGGTCGGCATACCCCTGGCCATGACCATGCGACGGCATATTGACCGGCATACCATCTACATAAGTAGCCACATCCGTTCCATGGTCGCAGTCGAATCCGCGCACGAATATCTGTTCTGCTTTTCCGCCCCCTGCATGCTGAGCGATAAAGAGGCCGGGTACCAGGCGCAACATATCCTGCGCAGAGTTTTTAGGGCGTAACTGAAAATCAACCATACTGAGAACCTCAGATGAGGCAGCCGATACCGGCACATCTCCCTGAACCACCAGGTCGGGCAGATTGATTACAGACGGAGTTAGTGTAATGGATAGCGTTGTTGTTTTTGCCTCTGTTAAACTGATTCTTGTTTCCCTCAACAAATACTCCTCCTTCTGAAAAACGAGGATATAAACTTTCGCCGGAATATTTTCAAAAATAAATCTTCCATTAGTATCTGATGTTGCCTGCAAGTGTTCATCCTTTAATAAAACAGTAACCCCTTCAACAGGACGGTTAGTAATATTATCGGTGATGGTTCCTTCCAGAGTTCCTGTATGCGCATTTGCATGATTCGGGATCAAAAAAAAGCAGATCAAAATTAAAAATGAGTGTAGTAACCATTTCATGGTTGAAATGAATTAAAGGATTAAAAGATGGTTTGTATAGAGCAGTTTCGAATCAGGCAAATGAAAGTCGCGAAGAAACAATCGGGGTACTTGCCGGAATACTGCTTGAAAAAATCAGCATGGCGATAAAATTGCCATGTTGGTTTGTGTGTATGACAAATTGCATTTCTCAGCGATAAAA
>CAZGBP010000121.1:0-6144 GCA_964524035.1 uncultured Bifidobacteriaceae bacterium | reverse complement strand
GGGGTGCTTCATAGTTGACCTTTTTAGGTCAACCTATTTTAGGCATGCACAATTGGATATTGGGTGTTGAATATTTAAAACATAAATATTCAATATTCAATATTCAATCTTCAATCTTCAACACTCAATTCAGCATTTAATTCAACACTTCGGCCTGACGCTTCGGAGAGAGCTTCTGTTTCAGGCAAAGGAATGATTCGTATGGATTCATTCCACAGATTTAATCACACGGACATAACTTCAACCTCCCACGGGGTGGCTGGACATGGTATACAGGATCTGCCGGATGGCTGTATCAACTTATCATTGAAGTGCTGCTCGGAATAAGAGCAGAAGGCAACCGGTTGAAGTTTGATCCTTGCCTTCCGCCAAAAAGTGCATCAATGAAAGTTACCTATAAATACAGAGCCGCTCTCTATTCAATAATGTTAATTCCTGAACAACGCATTAATGAGACAATCAGGATTACTTTAGACGGGGCGCTGCAAAATAATAACAGCATACCACTGTTGGATGATGGTTTGCAACACGAAGTAAAAGTGATGATCAGGTAAATAACAAACTTAAGTTACAACCATCGCATGAGGCGCTCCTCTTTTACTGCCATTCACATATTTGAAAAAGTACGGGTAACGATATTGATCTAATAAGTTATTTGATTTTTCCCATCAGCCGCTGGCATATCACATTTATTCTCCCAAAACCGGCACAAGCAGAAAAATTCTCGAAAATAAAAGCATGATAAAATTCATATAACGAACTGACTAAATGCAGGAGAAACCATTGTAAAACGCGCGAAAATTGCAATGGTGTATTAATAGTCATTCCAATGGACGCTCCCAAACGCAAACCAAACCCTTCGAAAGAAAGAAAAGTAAAAGGCCGGGTTGAAATTGCCATCCAAAAATGCAAAGGTTGTGAGCTTTGCACCACTACCTGCAAAGAGCAGGCACTCAGCCTGTCTGAAGCCATCAACAGCAAAGGATACCGGTATGTGATTGCCAATAACGATCTGTGTACGGGCTGTGTCAACTGCGCCCTGATTTGCCCGGATGCGGTAATTACGGTATACAGAACCCATCCGGCAAAAAAGCCGGTAGACATCACCACGCCTGCCATTAAAGAAGAGATCAGGGCAATGATTACGCAGGGAGGCAATGTCAGTTTGCAGGTACTGCCAAAAACTTAAAAGCAAATTATTCTTCCACTATGGAAACCAAACTGATGAAAGGAAATGAGGCGCTTGCGGAAGCCGCTATTCGTGCCGGATGTGATGCCTATTTCGGTTACCCTATTACGCCGCAGTCGGAAGTGCTGGAATACCTGGCCCGTGAAATGCCAAAATACAACAGGACGGTTATGCAGGCCGAAAGTGAAGTGGCTTCCATTAACATGGTATATGGAGCTGCCGGTGCAGGCTTTCGGGCCATGACCAGTTCTTCTTCTCCGGGCATCAGCCTCATGCAGGAAGGCATCTCGTATCTCGCAGGCGCAGAAATGCCCTGTCTTATTGTAAATGTAAATCGTGCCGGTCCGGGATTGGGCACCATACAGCCCGGGCAGGGGGATTATTTTCAATCTACCAAGGGAGGAGGACATGGTGATTACCGGCTCCTGGTGCTGGCGCCCTCCTCCGTTCAGGAAATGGCTGACTTTGTGTTCCTTGGTTTTGATCTTGCAGACAAGTACCGCAACCCGGTTCTCATTTTATCTGACGGAGCGATCGGGCAGATGATGGAAAAAGTGAATTTCGGCGAATATGTACCGCATTTTGTAAAAAAGCCATGGGCTACAACAGGAAAAACCAAAGACAGAAACAGGAATTACATCACTTCCCTTTTCATTCAGCCTGAAAAGATGGAACAGCATAACAATAAGCTCGAAGCCAAATTCAAACAGATACATGACAACGAAGTTCGCTTTGAAGAGATTCAAACCAACGATGCCGATTATCTTCTGGTAGCTTATGGGTTAAGTGCGAGAATCTGTCATAAAGCGGTAGACCTGGCCAGGGAAAAAGGAATAAAAGCCGGAATGTTGCGGCCCATCACCCTTTGGCCTTTCCCTGCACCCCGTCTGTCTGAACTTGCCGGCCAGGTGAAATTCATACTAACCGTTGAACTGAATGCCGGGCAGATGGTGGAAGATGTCAGGCTGGCCGTTAACGGAAGAATTCCTGTTTCCTTCTATGGCAGAATGGGAGGCATGTTACCGACACCGGAAGAAATTGTTCAGCAACTGGAAAACGAAATAAAAAATGGCCATGCAAACTGAAGAAACTGTAACGGCAACAAAAACTTCTGCCGCAACCGGCACTGCTGAAGAGCACCTGCTTCCCGAAACGAAGCTGGATCCGCATAACACAGCCTGCGCCATTGATGAATATGAAGTGGTCTATCACCGGCCTCATACCTTGTTGGATGTAAACATGCATTATTGCCCGGGTTGCGCTCACAGCCTCGTACATAAGCTGATCATGGAAGTGGTGGAAGACCTGGATATTCAGGATAAAACCATTGGCATTGCGCCGGTCGGTTGCTCCGTGTTTGCATATGACTATATGGATATTGATATGTCGGAAGCAGCGCATGGCAGGGCTTGCGCCGTTGCTACCGGTATCAAAAGACTGATGCCTGAAAAGTATGTGTTTACCTACCAGGGTGACGGTGACTTAGCCGCCATCGGCATTGCCGAAACACTGCATGCCATTAACCGGGGAGAAAACATACTCATTGTTTTCATGAATAATGCAGTGTATGGCATGACCAGCGGACAAATGGCTCCCACCTCACTGATGGGAATGAGAACCACTACCACCCCCTACGGAAGAACTGCTGACATGTATGGCGCACCGATCAGGGTTGCGGAATTGATTGCGCAATTGCCGGGATCATTTTATGTTACCCGGCAAGCAGTAAACAGCGCCAATGGCGTGAGAAGAACCAAGAAAGCGTTACTGAATGCTTTCAAGTACCAGCAACTGCACAAGGGAACTTGTTTCATAGAAATTATCGGCAACTGCCCGTCTAACTGGAAGATGACCCCTGTTGAAGCTGCTAAATACGTTGATGATGAAATGGTAAAAACCTTTCCGCTGGGAGATGTTAAATTGCCAAAAGCGGAAGACTTGCAAAATGTAAAGGAGGAACTGTAATCATGCTGGAAGAACTTATCGTAGCCGGATTTGGCGGACAAGGCGTGTTGTCGCTTGGGATGACACTTACCTATGCCGGAATGGTGGAAGACAAAGAGATTTCATGGATGCCCTCTTACGGGCCTGAAATGCGGGGAGGAACAGCGAACTGCATCACTATTATTTCTGATAAGAAGATCAGCTCTCCGATTATCTCCTCTTTTGATTCTGCCATTCTGCTTAACCAGCCTTCGATGGATAAGTTTGCATCGAAAGTGAAGCCCGGCGGATTATTGCTCTATGATTCCAGCAATATGTTGCATCCCAGCATACGTACCGATATTGAAATCATCGGAATTCCCGCAACTACCGAGGCATTGAAAATGCATAACAGCAAAGTGATGAATATGATAATGCTGGGTGCTTATCTTGCTTACAGACCGGTTGTAAAAACTGCGTCTATACTGGAAGCGTTGAAAAAAGTGTTGCCGGAAAAATACCACAATCTGCTTCCGGTAAATCAAGAGGCACTTGAGTTTGGAAGTGAATGGATGCATAAACAAAGGGAATTGGCCGGAACAACTGCATGAGATAAATTGGCTGCAGAATATATCTTTACTGCACTAATATACTTGTTCTCATTTGCCTGCAATACGATCTACAATCGAAGCGTCATGCCGTCGCGCTAATGGCGGATCGGCAGCTCAAGATCAATAAAGAGATCCTGAAACAAGTTCAGGATGACGCATTTTACTTGTAGGCAACATTTAATAACCCAACAACTTATTCAACATCGTTTGAAAACGATTCCTGGGCAAAAAATTATTTTCCAGCGGAATAGCAAAAGGAACCGGTGTATCCAGTGAAGCGCATCGCATCACCGGAGCATCCAGCTGCTCAAAAAAGTTTTCTGAGATATATGCCGCTATTTCACCGCCAATACCACCGGTAAGACAATCTTCATGCAGTATGAGCACCTTGCCGGTTTTCTGTACAGTAGTGGCAATAGCATCTTTGTCGAAGGGAAGCAGGGTGCGCAGGTCAAGCACATCGGCCGTGAAAGAACTGTCTGCTGCTTTACGTCGCGCTACTTCTTCTTTTGCCCAATGAACGCCGGCACCGTAAGTGATGATGGATACCTCATTTCCTTCCTCCACCAGATTTGCTTTACCGATTTCAATCGTATAATAATCATCAGGCACCATTCCGGAAATACTGCGGTACAATGCTTTGTGTTCGAAATACAAAACCGGATTGGGATCTTCAAAAGCAGCCAGCAATAAACCCTTTGCATCGTAAGGCGTGGAGGGATACACCACTTTAAGGCCGGGTGTATGCACAAACCATGCTTCATTGCTTTGTGAATGAAAAGGACCCGCGCCCACTCCGGCACCCGTTGGCATGCGCACCACCACATCGGCATTTTGTCCCCAGCGGTAATGAATTTTTGCGAGGTTATTAATGATCTGGTTGAATCCACAGGTCACAAAATCGGCAAACTGCATTTCCACCATCGACTTGAACCCTTTTATTGAAAGGCCTAACGCAGCTCCTAATATGGCCGACTCACACAAAGGGGTATTGCGCACCCTTTCCTTACCAAACTGTTCCAGCAATCCATCCGTGATTTTAAAGACGCCGCCATAATCGGCTATATCCTGTCCCATCAGTATCAGGTCGGGATGCTTTTCCATAGCCTGTTTCATTGCCTGGGCGATCGCATCAATCAGCCGTTTTTCTGAAACTGCTTCGAAAGGCATAGTGATTGTCGGTGTGTAAAGCGCATACACATCATTCAATTCAATTGTGGTATCAGGGATCAGTTCCGGTTCGTTAAAAGCTACCTGCAATCCTTCTTCAATCTCCAGCTTCACGGCATTGCGCACTGTTTCCTTAAATTCTTCATCAATAATTTTATTGGCAAGCAGGTAGTTTTCATAATTCACTACAGGGTCCTTCCTGCCCCAGGTTTCAATCAGCTCTTTGGGAACATACTTAACACCACTGGCTTCTTCATGTCCGCGCATGCGGAAAGTCATACATTCTACCAGGTAGGGCCGCTGGTTTTTAATGCAGTAATCACGAACGCCTTTGATGGTATCGTACACTTCGAGAATATTATTTCCATCGATGGTGATGCCCTCCATGCCATAACCAATGGCACGATCGGCCAGTTGCCTGCAACGAAACTGATCGGCCGAAGGCGTGGATAATCCATACCCGTTATTTTCAATCAAGAATATGACAGGCAGGTTCCAGACGCTGGCCACGTTCAGGGCTTCATGAAAATCGCCTTCACTGGTACCTCCTTCCCCTGTAAAAGCCAGCGCGATCTTGTCTTCCTTTCTGAGTTGATGCGCCAGGGCAATTCCGTTGGCAATGGTTAGTTGCGGGCCCAGGTGAGAAATCATTCCTACAATATGATGCTCATTGGAACCGAAATGAAAGGATCTTTCACGGCCTTTGGAAAATCCACTCGCATTGCCCTGCCATTGATTAAATAATTTTAAAAAAGGCATCCTGCGCGTAGTGAATACACCAAGGTTACGATGTAATGGCATTACATATTCATCCGCATCGAGTGCCATGGTGGCACCTACTGCAATCGCTTCCTGCCCGATTCCGGAAAACCATTTGGAGATTTTACCCTGCCGCAACAGGTTCAGCATTTTCTCTTCAATGATCCTGGGCTTCACAAGCGCTTTATAGAGATCAATTAATGTTTCGTTGGTGTAATTGTGCCGGTCGAATGTAATCATGTGCAAACTTGTAGTTGGCTGCAAAGATCGCATTCCATTCGTGATGCGTAAAATTTGGGGTGAAGATTTATAAATAGGACACGGATGACTGGATCAGGCGGATAATTACGGATTTAAATATTACCAGGCGAAGCCGAAGGAGTACACTGAGCGTAGCCGAAGGGTATAAATTTTTGCTCCCTGAGCGTAGCCAAAGGCCGGTCCCTGAGCGAAGTCGAAGGGCGCAAAAATTTAAATCATACTTGATGAAAA
>CAZGBP010000120.1:0-6146 GCA_964524035.1 uncultured Bifidobacteriaceae bacterium | reverse complement strand
TTTTCTTCAATGGCCCTGAAATTAAATTCCATATCTGTGCTACAAAAAAGTTTCCGCAAAACTAATGACTTTTGCCACGATGCAGGGATTGCTTAGGTATGGCAAAGTTTTCATCCTGCACTTTATTTGTTGATAACCATTTCAGGTGTAATGAAAACGTAAAAATTCCGTTGCTTAATTTCGCGAAAATATAACAGAAGTAATGGCTGAAAAAAGAATAACGGCAAGGAGATTCAAACCCAACTATATATACAGCATCATCAGCACCTCGCTTGTACTGTTTATGATCGGGCTATTGGCGCTGCTTTTTATACATGGCAACAAACTTGGCAACCAGTTTAAGGAGAATATTGAGTTTACCGTAATCATGAAAGACAATGCATCAGAAAAATCAATCCTTGCGCTGCAGAAGAAACTGATGCAGGAACCCTGGGTAAAGAGTTCGAAATACGTTTCGAAAGAAGATGCAGCCAGGATCTTTGCACAGGATAACCAGGAAGATTTTAAAGACCTGCTGGACTATAACCCGCTCTTTGCATCTATTAATCTTAAACTGAATGCAGGATATACCAGTAAAGACAGCATTGATGCCATTGAATTACGGATTATGAAGCATAGCGAAGTAGGTGAATTTTATTATGAACGGCAACTGGTGGAAATGTTGAATGATAACCTGCGCAAAGTCAGTTGGGTACTGATTGGCATCAGCCTCTTATTGGTGTTGCTGGCCATTGGTCTGATAGACAGTACCATTCGGCTCTCGATGTATTCCAGCCGTTTTCTTATCCGCAGCATGCAACTGGTAGGTGCCACCCGTAATTTTGTTACCTGGCCCTTCGCCCGGCGCAGCCTGCAAAATGGCCTCCTCGCTTCCGGCATTGCCATTCTTGCATTGATGACCACGCTTAACTTTGCAATCAGCCAGGTACCCGAATTGCTGGCGTTACAGGATGTGACCATGCTGGTGATTGTTTTTTCAGGCGTACTGGTACTTGGATTACTCTTTTCTTACCTTAGCACCCACTTCGCGGTAAATAAATACCTGCGAATGAAACTGGATGAGTTGTATTAAGCCTGTCCGGAAAATTCCGTTTAACTTTGCAGGCCTTTGTAACTTTTGCATGTCTTACGTTACTACAGGCTGGTAAGTACGGTTAGCAATAACCGGAGCCACAGCAAAAAAAATGCAATCAACCTTTTAGAAATTTATCATCGAATGGCTAAACAAAAAACCTCCACTGTCGAGAAGCAGGGAACACAAAAACAAATACCGGTTACTCCGGAACAATCTTTCATCTTTACAAGGGGTAATTATCTCGTAATGGGCGCAGGTATGCTATTACTTGCTATAGGATTTATGCTGATGATGGGCGGAGCTCAAAAACCAACGGAATGGGATCCTGAAGTAATTTACGGTTTTACCAGGATTACCCTGTCTACCATGTTTGTATTGCTGGGATTTGGAGTGGTATTGCTGTCTATTTTCTGGAAGCCCCGAAAGAGTTGATTCAAGGCAACTTTGCCGCATACGTACTCACTGCAATTGTTGAAGTAACCTGAAATGGTTATTGAATCACTATTTTTTCCATTTTCAAGAATCCAAATTGTGCCAGGGAACATTCGATAAAATATACCCCTTCCGGCAACCATTGCAAATCGAGTCCTATAGTATTGGTTCCCGTTTTCAGGAGGTGGTTTTGAGAAAGCATTATTTTACCGAAAACATCCGTTACCTGTATGATGGCTGTACCATCCTCCAACGAACTGATATCAAAATGCAGGAGGCCGGTTGTCGGGTTGGGAAAAGGATGTGACATCAACGGTGCCTGCATCGAATTCTCCACTATAGCCACTTTAGAATATGCAAAGGTACCATCGGTATTCACCTGCCTGATGCGATAGTAATTCGATCCCTGATACGGAGCGGCATCCAGGTAGTTATAGTGGTGTTGTTCCAGTGTGTAGCCCAGGCCGGGTTGTTTATTAATCTCTTCAAAGTGGTTGCCATCCGGCGACTTTTCCAGGGAAAAAAAGTCATTATTAAATTCTGAAGCTGTTGTCCATTCAATATGATTCCCTTTATTGGTTGCCCATGCAGAAAAAGCGATTAGTGTTACCGGCAGGAATTCAACTGATTGGGCAGTTGCAAATTCTGAAAAGCCGCTTAACCCGGTCCGGGTAACCTGGCTGATGGAAGAGGTAACACAACTGCCATCCAGCATCCAACCTGTTCCCAAGGTCGGGTATTTCATTACCGTCCAGCTGCTTGCACCACCACTATTCGTATAAGATCCGGGAGTATTATAAAGTGTTGCAGTATAAATTCCTGAACTGGTAGATGGGGTTGAAGAAATCGTCCATGAACCATTATCCAGGGCTTCGAGATTGTACGTGATTCCGCAGTCAAGTACTCCGAGTGGAGCAGGAATCAAACTGAACGGACTAAAATGCGCCAGCAATTCAGTGGCGGTATTTGCCGACGTAAAATCAATATTCGCGAGCTGATATCCTTTTCCCGAAATAAAATGACCTACCGGGAAATCATAAGATCCAATAACAGCTGTTGCCCGTCTCAGATATCCATCGACATAGCTGTTAATATTTCCGGCGTTTACTGCAGACGGAGCCGTATTGGTTACCTGCACTTCATTAAGCTGGGTTTCTATCCGGCCGCTGGTTAATGTAAGGCTTCCTGAAATGGTCATTGAGTTGCCCGTTAGAATAACTGCGGCCGGAACACCCTGGTTAATCACAACATCAAACAAGGTAAGCGGACCGCCGGGTACATACAGTTGATCTGTTATTCCATTAAATTCAACAGTAGCGCCGCTCACTCCGGTAAAAGTGGCGCTGCCATCTGCATTCAGGAAGTTACCGGCCAGTTTCAGGTATTGTCCATTAACATTGAAGATACTGGTGCTGTTTTGTATGGTAATATCACCGGCGATCTCTATTCCTGCATTCAGAATTACCACGCCTGAACTTTTGTTGATCAACAGGTTACCAAACTTATCAGCACCAACGAGGGAACCATAGATATTCTGGGTACCCGTTCCGGTAAACGCAATAACTGATGTTGGATCGGCTACAATGCTGCCGTAGTTGTAAAAATTGCCGCATACATTCAATACGGCACCTGCGGCAAGTGTCAGCGTAGCACCCTGGTTGATGGTAATGTCCCGGCTTTCATACGTTCCTGAAATCAAAACAGGCTGATTGCTTGCGGCAGGTGATACCACCGCATCAATCGTGCAGGTTGGCGTAACACAACCGCCCCAGTTTCCCGAAACGGTCCATGTAGTATTTGTACCTCCTGACCATATAACCTGTGTAGGGCTGGTATAACTTACCGGCGCGGAAGGACTGATGTTTATACTGAAACCGGAAGTGCTGTTTGAATAATTACTTACAACCAATTGATATTTATCACCGGTGGAAACCGAAATCCTCTTTTCATACGCAGCATTAAATCCGGGATACGACGGTGGCGCGGTACTGGCATTAGGTCCATACAACCCTGTCACGCCAAGATTATTGTAATTGCAGCGTAAAGGATTAGCAGTTCCGGCAGCAATTTCCGCACAGGAAGTAGAGCCCGATCCTCCCGTCTTCCACACGGCAAAATCATAATCGGTGCTGGAAGTGCCGGTTCCCGGCCAGTCATTCGGAACAATATCGAATTCCAAAAAGCCGTCGGCGCTGATCACAATTTCGTACCAGGCTGAACCGCGTTCACCGGAAGACAAACAGTTTCCTCCTGTTACACCAAAATCGCAAATGTTGCCATAGGCTGCAAAGCCCGGATTGCCGACCGCAATTACCTGGTTGCACACAGGATTTGTGGAGGCACATTCCTGTCCTGCTGCCGGCACTACCGGCAAGGAAGCATCACTGACCTGTATATCAAAAGATCCGGTGGCGTTTCCTGCCCCGTCTACCACAATAAAGTAGGTATCGCCCGCAATAAGACCGCTATTAATGACCAGCTCAGAGTTGTTATAGTTAGAAGTACCGCAAGAGGGTGCATTGTTGTTACACCAGGCAGCAATGGTGGAAAGAGAAGAACAGCTGCCGCTATACAAACCAATTTGCGTATCCGTTAAAGTGCCCGAAATAGTCCGGATCCTCAATGCACCTGATGCAGGACAGACCACACTGTACCACACCGTGTTACTGGTGGTATTGTTCCAGCACGACGGCATTGCAGGTTCGCCGGTTCCTGCAGCGCAGGAATTATCACCGGCAGAATTCACGCCCAATGTAAGTGGCGTAGCATAACAAGGCTGATCATTCGAACCACTTACCGGAACCGGCTCACTGATGTACAGGTTCGAATAAGCGTTATAAGCAGGTGAGGCATATGAATCAAGCAACAGATAATACGTATGCCCTGCCACAACATCCACACACATCGACTTATTACCCGTTGCACTTTGGACATAGGAAACACAAGTGCCTGCAACACCACTGCATACGTTGGCAATCGGGCAACCATCATACAACATCAACCCTGTGTAAGAACCGGAAGAAGTTAATGCAATCGTAACCTGTCCGGATATGGCAGGTATAAACTCCCATACCTTATCCTGGCCTGTATAATAATTAATGTTGCCGCAAACAATTGCATTCGCACCGGTCACATCATTTCCTGCCGCCTGAGTTGTACCTGCGCCGGAATTATATGGCAATGCGCTTATACTGGTAATACCGGTGCCCAGTACGGCAGTGCACGATGCGCCCACTACACTGCTGACCAGCGAAATATTGTCAATAGCTGCAGGGGGTTGTGTTCCGGCGTTAAGGTCATTGATCCAGCTAAAAACCAATCGTTGTGTAGTGCCGGCCACTCCGCACATGGTGATGGAGGAAGAAGTCCAGTTTGGCGTAAGATTATAATCACTTCCAATCTGGCCACTGAGCAATTCAACGCCGGCGGCCGGTGTAGTGGTTACAGGAACGAGGTAGACTTTCATGAAATCAATATTGGATTCCCCTTCACCTTTCCAACTGAATGTGAGTGTTGCCAGATCTTCGCCAGGTGGAAAAGTTACATCGCGGTAAAAATGTGTTACCGAAGCGAGGTAAATATTGTATGTATAGCCCGTGCCATTTTTGCTTACCCATGCACAACGTGTTCCGGTGTATCCGGTGGCTCCGGTGCCCACATACCACCTGTTGATTTGGGTACCATTTACTTCCACCCATCCGTTCGCAGCGAAATCGGCGCCCATTTCAAAGCCGCCATTGCCGCTGGCACTGATTAATGTGGTGGATTGCCCGCAGACAGCTTCCGCAATACAGAAAAGAATACCGCATAACAATGCCTTGTAAAAAATTCCCATTCAATAGTGTTTTAAGCAGATTGAATATCAGTTCATTTTTTAATCACGATCGGGTATTTCTAAAACCGGTGAGGTGCATCCCTGCCCCATCATTTGAAAGGTTGTGTTATGCTTTGGATAGATTTTTATTTTTTGATTGGCAAATGCCGTTACCAGCAGCGAGGGTTCGGGATACAGATATGGGTCAAATAACAGTAACAAACAGCGCTCTGTTTCACAATAGCCGCTAAAGCTGATTCCCCCAATAGACTTTATTGCCGGCAGTATGAATTCTATTGCGGTCTGATCTTCTGCCGGTAAACCTGCCACCAACTCCTTCCACCCTTCTGCAGCTTGCGCATGGGTATTTTGCACAGTTGCCAGAAACCAAACTGCCATTATCAGGATACAAAATAATTTTATGGTTGCGCGGCTCATTAAATTGGTTTGATGCGGAATGAAAAGTAGTTATTCGAATGACATTTGACAAAAAGAAAACAGCTTTTTGTAAAGAATTTTTCAATATTATATTTTATATACATATTGCCATACATAGCCCATTACCATTCAGCCTGATTCATATGTCAAATGCTGATGCTTTATAATGAAGTAATAGCAGCCTTTTACCGGCTCCATACCGGATGAGTTGGGCGTGCGACAATTCGTTCATCTTGTAAGGAAATAGTTGGTGGGTTAAATGGCTAAAAGATTAAGTGGCTGCGGCGAAGCCGATCACTTGCTATTCTGTATTCACTACGCTACTTTGCTCACTTATTTAATTGTTCCAATAGTCTATAACCAATTTGCCGTACCCCCTACTTTTGT
>CAZGBP010000119.1:0-6186 GCA_964524035.1 uncultured Bifidobacteriaceae bacterium | reverse complement strand
TACCCGTTCATTCATCCACATTTACCGAAATAATGCCTCCACCCAATGTCAACCCAATCAAAAAGCCGGAAGTAAATTGTTGCTGGTTGCTGTAAGCTGCCACAAAATCAACCCTGATAACTTTCAAAATGTGCTCGATGCCAATACTCAGCTCTGCATATTGCAGCTCAGGTGTTTGCAGGTAATGTACGCCTGCCACTTCTTCAAACTTCAACTTGCGTATTAACGGAATATGGTTCAATACCAGCCCATGAAAATGATGCTCCAGGTGACCTGCTAAATGCCATTGATCGGTACTGTAGGTATAATAAGGCAGCAACTGAAACGCATGCATCCGGTCTGCTTGCGCGAAAATTGTTTGATTTCCATTGAAATGCTGAAACTCCGCAGTCCCCACATTTGCATTGGTAAGAAATGCTCCCGCTTCCAGCCTGTAATCTCCTTCACCAAACGTACCGAGTTTGTAATGATCCCCCACTCCGATCGTTAACTGGTCAAAATTGACCTCGCTGCCAAGCCAGGGCAAGCCTCTTTGATAAATTAAAGTGAGCGCCGGGTACTTCGACCGGATGTTTATTTTCTCACCAGGCCTTGAAAAATATTTTTGACGGAAATGAATGGTTGCCTGCAACTGAATCAGCAAAGCATTGTATCCGGTGAAACAGGGTTCTCCGCCACAGGAGGCAATTTGCGGATCGTTGACAGTAAAATGAATATTGGAATCCGAAACAAAAGAGAAGTCAGTGGTATTCTCCAAGACTGCACGGTGATTATACGAAGTACCTGCCGACAGTTGAATGCCATTTACAATCTCCGTCTCATAGGCTGCTTTTCCATAACTATTCATATAGAGTTTCATATAGTTTTCTCCGGCAAACAAAGTATAGGCCGTGTTAATTAACGGGGAAATCGGATTTGCCTCATTGAACTGTTGAACAAAACGCCCTCCTTCCACTTTCCAGGAAGAAAATTGCAATGGATCAAAAAGATAAGCGGCCTTGAATTTTACGGAAGGTTCATGATTCGAAAATCCATAACGAAATGTTGCAGACAACTTCAACAGCCTTTTGTCTTCCCATCTTTTATCCATTCCCAAACGGATGGCGGGAGCAAATCCTTCCACCGTATTGTAGTTTACAAAACCTGACAAACCACTAGTACGGTAATTGGTTTTTGTATAGCGTTTGTAATACTGATAGCCGAAAATCAGGTCAGCGGCAGCGAACTGGTTGTTTTCACGATCAACAGAATCCAGGTAAGGTTTGGAATTTTGCAAAACTGAAAGGCTGTCCTTCTTTTCGTAGTCTTTTGCCTCCTCTTGAGTTAGTGGTACCGGGCGATTACTTATCCAGTAAAGGGAATCCTTGGTATTCGCATCTTCATTAATTTTCCATACCTCTCCGCTAAAGAACTTATCCGGAAAGTCCGGATCAATTTTATAATCCGTAAAAACGCCTGCAAAGTTGGCTTTCATCTTAAAACCTAATGCATTAATAAAAACATGCATGGTTTGGCTATACGGCATCCATAAAGTATCATTGACACGCGCATACATTTGTGCCAGCTTCAGCGAATCGATAAAATCCAGATTCGCATCTTTCTTCAACCACAGGTCGGTGCTGTGTATTCGCCAACTGTCTTCCACGATATAAATGAAACCGCTAAAAACAGGATCACCCTTTCGTCGCGGTATTACTTCAATTTTATTGACGAGTTCACTTTCTTCGTAAAAAGTACCAACCAGCCTGTAGCGGTAATATAAAAGTGCCGTCTCAGAAATGGGTGAGACAAACTGCCGGTTGCTCATCATTCCGGCATCTACCAGGTTTTTATAAAAATTGAAATCGAAATCGCTGGCTTTATTCCAACTGAACCCATTGGCATCACCGCTTACTTTAGAGGATAGCATCACTTCCTTTATATCGCCCGGCCTCCGGAAATGAAATTCCGATTCGGATTCACTCAGGTAAATGATTCCCAGCATAGATGAATCAATACCTTTCTTTTCCAGGTTATAACCCATGAAGGTTTTAGGTGTACTGTCTAACCGTGCAATACCTTTTATATATACCCTGCAGCTGAACCCCTCAGGCTGGTCAAGGTAGTCGCTGCGCTTTTTAATTGCCGCTTTGATCACACGATAAGCCGGATCCTCCGCGCCTGCTGAAACTACGACTTCTTTCAACTCAATCTGATCAGGTTGCAATTGTATGTCCAACTGTACGGGTTGGGCTGCAATAATCACTTCCCTGGTTTGCTGAAGATATCCGACATAAGAAAAAATCAGTTGGTAAGTGCCCGGGCGCAATGTTAATGAATACTGGCCAGCCGTATTGGTGGTGGCTCCGGTCGTAGTTCCCTTAATATATACATTGGCATAAGCCAGCGGATGATTCAGTTCATCTGTTACTGTTCCGGTTAACGTCCCGCAATAAGCCGCAACCGAATGAACCGTGCAAATAATACAGATCAGATATGAGCGCATATGTGAAAGGTAGGCTGATTTTAGGAATTGCATGTGCGCCCGCTTACGATTACCAGGAAGAATGGAATTGCCAAATGTATGTCTGGTAACAGGGTCACTTTCTCAATCAACTCTTTGCTGCCTGCTGCCATTCCAATTTTTTTAATTCCCACTTCCAGATCAATCCATCTTCCGGATCGTTTATCTCCTGAACATTGGCAAATCCGCATTTTGAAAGCACCTTGCAGGAAGCGTTGTGCTCCGCAAGAGTATGCGCAATTACTGTTTCTACTCTTTCATCTTTAAAAGCGCGATCCACCAGTGCTGTCGCCATTTCCGTTGCAAATCCTTTATTGCGATAGGCTTCCGCTATTTCATATCCAATTTCAACCGTTCCGTCGGCAGGTTTGCCTTTATAGCCCCCGCTTCCGATAAGCGTATGGTCCGGTTTATGTATTGGAAAATAGGTCAGCCATCCATCATTTTCCCCGTCCGATTCCAGCCGTTCCAACGAATACATAAATGCACCAATGCCAAATTCCGTCCAATTTTCAATCACCACAGCGCTTAGTAATTTCCCTAACTTTTCGTTGCCTTCGGCAGCAGCCTGGAGGATTTGTGTGTTGCACGGAATCAATTTCAACCTTTTCGTTTCCAGTATTTTCATTGCCGTTATTTACTTTTTCTTATTTCCCTTACCAAAAAGAATTCAAAATTATTTCATGCGCTGCTCCGCTTCCCCAACTCAATTACTTCCACATCAAATATTTTCCTTCCTTCAATTTTTAGCCTTACCAATGTTCTGATCTGCTGAAACCCGCTTCGGCCTGCTGCGCCCGGATTGATATGCAGCAAATTATTCAACGCCGGATCACGAATAATTTTCAGAAGGTGCGAGTGCCCGCAGATATACAAATCAGGTTGCTGTTGCTGCAGGATTTGTTTTACTCCCCGTTCATAATGACCCGGGTAACCTCCGATATGGGTAATAAAAACTTTCACCGCTTCACAGGTAAACAACTGCGTCTCCGGAAATTGCTGCCGGATCGTGCTACCATCAATATTTCCAAATACCCCCTTTACAGGTTTGAATGCATTCAACTGTTCAGCAACATTGTTTCCAAAATCACCGGCATGCCACAGCTCATCACAACCGGCAAAATACGTATAGATCGCCGGATCCAGGAAACCATGTGTATCAGATAAGATGCCGATGTATTTCATACATATCAGGTGCAGGCAGTTTATTCGTACTTCAATTTCCTCTCTATAAATGACAATATGCCGGCTTCATCCTCCGGATTAAACCAGGTAATATCCTCTTCTTTTCTGAACCAGGTTAGTTGCCGTTTCGCATAGTTACGGCTGTGCTGCTTGATTAATGCCACCGCCTGATCCAGCGAAATTTCGTTCCTTAAATAACTAAACACCTCTTTGTAGCCAACAGTCTGTAAGGCATTTTCACCGGCATATTCGCTTAATGCCACCACTTCTTCCAGCAGTCCTTCTGCCATCATTCTATCCACGCGTGCATCAATGCGCGAATACAATTGCTTCCTGTCCAGGTTTAATCCTACCATCAGCGAAGCAAAATCACGTGAGGCATGGGAGACTGTTCTGAATTGGGAATAAGGCTTTCCGCTCGAAATACATACGGCGAGTGCCCGCAGCAGGCGTTGTGGATTTTGGGTATCCACTATTCTAAAATACTGCGGATCTTTTTCACGAAGCATGGCCTGCAGCACACCAAGACCTTCCGATTCGTATAATGCATTCAGGTAATGAATCACTTCTTTCGAAACGGGTGGAAACACATCCAAGCCTTTTAACAAGGCTCTGATAAAGAGGCCTGAACCCCCGGTAAGTACAACGGCATCATGGGTGATGAACAATGTTTCCAGTTTTGACAAGGCCGCTTTTGTAAAATCTCCGGCACTGAATACTTCGGTAACAGGTATTTCATTCACAAAATGATGACTGACTAAACTAAGCTGCTCATCGGAAGGAGCCGCGGTACCGATGCGCAAGCCCCGGTAAAACTGGCGGGCATCAGCAGAAATAATTTCGGTATTTAAATATTTCGCAACAGAGATACTTACGTTTGTTTTTCCAACTGCGGTTGGCCCAACAATGGAAACCAGGGTTTTCATAATACCTTATACTGAATCGACAGGCAGAGCAACTATCAGTCTTTTTCTTCGCCTTCAGGGAAGTCACTGCCAAAATCTTCATCGGTAAACTCCTCTTCCGGCTCCTCACCAACGTCTTCTGCATCTTCAGCTGCCTCCTCTTCCAAATCGTCCCCGCCTGTCAGATCATCTGATGCGCTGCTCTCTTCCGCATCACCCTCTTTACTCATATTTTCAAGATCATCTTCTTCATCATCCAACCGGTGCTCTTCCTGGTCACCATCGTCTGCCACTTTACTGTAGTGTGCAACAAGTTCCTCCTTCTTAAATGGTGAAGGCCCCTGCTGCCTCACACAAACCGGGTATATTACGCTTGGCTTTTCATTGCCTGTAAGAGTCATCAGCTCAATCAGAAAAACAAACTCCTGCGTGCCCGTATATTCATAGATAAACTTTTGATGCGGGTCATCAATGAACGCCACCAGCATCGGCAATGCAGTAGCGCCATCTTTAGATTTTCCTTTTACTTTTTTTTCTTCGCCGGAAGCAGCAGTCTGCAGTTGTTTCAACTTATGCCAGTTATCATTGCTGATAAAAAACCGGCCTGATAAAATAGAAGGTAAATTATACGCGCTCACAATCACCGATTCAAAATCCTGGATGGTCTGTGATGGCTTAATTTCAATATCACGATAGATACTGTCATCATCCTCATACATTACTCTGAATTTATAGATCGTCATGACTATCGCTCTTTTCTTAATACCGTTTAGCTTAAGCATGCAAAGAAACCAATAAACCCATCGCCAAACAAGAACCTGTAATTAATTTTCTGTAACCTGCTTCCAACCCATAGACGCTCCTTTTTCTAACATAAATTTATAAGCTTCCTGGTAATTATTTGCAATTTTCCCATCAAGAATTGCTTCGCGTACTGCGTCTTTTATAATACCGATATCACGTCCGGGAGGTTGATTAAATGTCTTCATAATTACCTCACCGGTAATGGGTGGTTGCCAGTTGCGCATCTGGTCTTTTGCTTCCACTTCCACCATCTTTTCGCGGACCAGTTGAAAATTCTGCAAATACTTGCGAACCTTGTTTTCATTCTTAGATGTAATGTCAGATTCACACAGTATCATCAGCGAATCAATATCGTTTCCCGCCTCAAACAACAAGCGCCTGATGGCAGAATCGGTCACCTGTTCCTTTGACAGACTGATTGGCCGCAGATGGAGCAAAACCATCTTCTGAACAAACTGAAGTTTTTCATTCAGCGGCAGGTGAAACTTCCGGAATATAGCGGCCACTTTTCTGGCACCAACAACCTCATGCCCGTGAAAGGTCCATCCGTGGCCCTGCTCAAAACGCTTGGTATCCGGTTTTGCGATATCATGAAGCACAGCAGCCCATCTCAGCCACAAATCATCGCTTCGCTGCGCAACATTATCCAGCACCTGCAAGGTATGGTAAAAATTATCCTTATGGCCTTTGCCTTCCAGGTGCTGCACGCCATACAATCTCTCGAATTCGGGAAAAATAATTTTCAGCAACCCGCTTATAAAAAGCAAATCAAAACCAATAGATGGCCTG
>CAZGBP010000118.1:0-6343 GCA_964524035.1 uncultured Bifidobacteriaceae bacterium | reverse complement strand
TGGTTGGTGGGTTAAATGGTTCAATTGCTGCGGCGAAGCCGATCAGTTGCTATGCTGTATTCACAATTCTACTTTAATCACTTGCTTAAATACTTAATACTCAATTTCAGCACCCAATAATCTATATCCGATTTGTCGCGCATTAAGAGTTTTGGAGAATCACTTTCCTAACCGTGAATCAATAAAATTGTCATAGAGAGCGCAAACTATTTTGTAGATCGGGTTCTTTAAAAAAATGAAACTTTAGATACTTCCTGAAGATAGGTTGATTAGACTATGTGTCATTAACAACTTGTTTCGGCATCTCAATATCGACATAGAGATCCTGAAACAAGTTCAGGATGACGCGTTGGTGGGAGAGCTTGACAAAACCAATGTGAATGGTTACATATTGGAAATATGTTTGAGTGAATGATTTCAGACGAGTCGTTCCCAATGTTCTAAATAGAACCTACCACCGAAGCGTCATGCCGTCGCGCCAATGGCGGATCGGCATCTCAAGATTAAATGAGAGATCCTGAAACAAGTTACTGATGAACTAGCCCGGCATGAATAGTAATCCGGTTCATCTGGCGTTGTTTTTTCGTATCACAGAATTGTTTCCTTAGGGTGAACCTTCGACTCCGATCCGGGAGCGTTACTCTTTGGCCGCTTACCCTTCGGCTCCGCTCAGGGTGCGCTCCCGTCATCGCTTACCCTTCGGCTTTGTTCAGCGTGTGCTGCGGCATCACTTGTCGTATGGCTAAAGGTTGAGAAAATCCGGTCGCTGAGCGGAGCCGAAGCGCCGGATTTTCGGGGAGCGTGCGATTAATCTTTGCCCCCTCGACTACGCTGAGAATAAACCTTCGACTCCACACTTGGGGCTTTACTCTTTGGCCGCTTACCCTTCGGCTCCGCTCAGGGTGCGCTCCCGTCATCGCTTACCCTTCGGCTCGTTCAAGGTGCGCTGTTGTCATCGCTTACCCTTTGTCTAATGATGAACCAGCCCAGCATGAATAGTAATCCGGTTCATCTGGCGTTGTTTTTCGGCATCGCGAAATTATTTCCTCAGGATGACGCGTTGGTGAGAGGATGTAGTAAAAACCAGGTGAATGATTTCAGGTTGACGCTTTGGTGGGAGGTCATTGCACAATTCGGGAGTTCTATTCAATGCAGTAAAATCTTGGCAAGCATGATTCCATTCGGGACATTCGTTTGCCTTAACTGTAATCTCCATTCGTAACGCTATGCCAGGCGGAGTCGAACCATGATAATCTTTTTAACCATTCATTAATACAAGCATTCAACTATGAATCACCCCTGAGCAACTGCAGCACTTGTTCCCGGTAGTTTCTTCCGATAGGAAGCAGTTGCCCCTGTACTTCCACTTCGGTAGCATCCCACGATTCTATAGCAGCTTTGGCCACCAGGTAAGAGCGGTGTATCCTAATGAATTCGGTGCCAGGCAATGATTGCTCCATTTCATGAAGCGGTTGCCGTACGATGATGTTTTTTTGCTTTAATACAATTTTCAGATAGTCCTTTTGACTTTCGATGTACAGTATGTCATCGAAAACAATTTTTACCTGCTTCTTTTCTGCAGTTACAAAGAGGTATTTTGGTTTACCATCGCTTTTGCTTAGCGTTGCTATCTGTTGAACAGCCGGGGAAATTAGTTTGTTGGCAGCCTGCAGGAACCTGCTGAACTCGACAGGTTTCACGAGATAATCAGTTACCTGCCATTCATAACCCTGTAACGCATACTCGTGGTAGGCAGTAGTGATGATAATTTGCGGTTTATGCGACAGCGTTTTCAGCAATTCAAAACCTTTGATGCCGGGGAGGTGCAGGTCGAGGAAAATAACATCCGCCTGTTTTTGACGCAGCAGGTCCATGGCCTTCACGGCATCGGTGCACCAATCCAGGAAATGCAGAAAGGGTACCTGCCGGATATAATCCATCAGCACTTCCGCGGCCAGCGGTTCATCTTCAACGATCAGGCATTGCAGTTTTGTCATTCCAGTTAAAGGCAATCAGCGTGGTAAAGGTGCCATTGTTACGGACAGATTCAAAAGTATGCTTTGGGTAAAGCAATTCCAACTGTCGCTTTACATTGCTCAGGCCAATGCCTGAAGTTTCTTTGGAAGGTTCAGGAGCTGCTTCCACATTGTTTTTTACTTCAAATTTCACCATGCCTTCCTTTTCCTCGAGGAGGACGTTAATGGTAGTGATTCCCCTGTTGTTTCCTGCCCCGTGTTTAAAAGCATTTTCCACCAAAGGTAACAGCAGCAAGGGCGCCACACTTGCCTGCATGTTGGAAACGCCGGTAGTACAGGTTACGGCTACCCGCTGCCCGTAGCGGATCTTTTCGAGTTCTACATAATCCAGTACCACCTTCCATTCCTGTTCCAGTGTGACATCATTCTCTTTACATTCATGCAGCATATACCGGAGCAGTTTCGAAAGCTGCATCACTACACGCGGTGTTTCCGGATCCTGTTTCCGAGCAAGCGCATAGATACTGTTGAGGGTATTAAACAGGAAATGAGGATGTGTCTGTGCACGCAGAAAATTCAGTTCCGATTGTAACTTTTCTTTTATCAGCTGTTGCTCTCTTTTTGCATCAAGCAGTTGTTTTCTCATCAGTGATAAGGTACAAGCCGCACCGGCTACCGTGAGAATGTCGAGCATGCGCCAGATAAAGCGCGAAATAACCTCCGTCAGTGTACCGGGCTCCGGAGTTTCATTGTGTATCAGCGGCATCACCACCCATGAAAGCAGTGCATGGTAAAGAAGCAGCGAGATGATCATTGCTGCAATGGCGGCAGCCACCGGCTTCCATTTTGATTTTTTACCCATAGCGGGTATTACATAATACATCAGGAAGTAGGCCATGAGGATTTTTGGAAGCAGCAGGATCGTTTCGGGCAGTAATGATTTTGCGATGCGCTCATCCCAGGGCAGGTTGAAGTAGGAGTAGTTGATCAGGAATACATCCATATAAGTTTTCAGGAACAGGTAGGTGCCCCAGAACAGCAGATGTAATGCAATTCGCTTTTTCATGTCTGCAAGGTCGCAGGAAGTTGGTTAAAAGCAGCGGTAATGAGATAAAGGAGTGTTTCAGCAAGATAAACAACTTGTTTGGAAGGATGAAGGATGAATGCGCGCGTTACCAGTTGTCTGTCGTTGAGGACATGACACCTGTCTCATTTGTAAAAAATTGTATTACCGGTGATGTTGCTTCGCTGAAAAATTAATTGTTATGAAAACAAATACCCTGCTTTTTATGCTGATCGCCCTGCCTGCAATCAGCTATAGCCAGCTTTTTACCAAAGTAACTTCCGGCCCTGTAGTAACCACAGGGGGTGATAGCCGGAGTGTAAATTTCACCGACGTAAACAACGACGGATGGGATGATATTTTAATTACCAACGGGCCTTCTGCCGGCGGAGTAAATTTTCTTTACCTGAATAATGGTGATGGCACTTTTGCCAAGGTTACGGGAGACGATCTGGTAGCCACCGCTTCGCAATACGACGGGGCCACTATTGCCGATGCCGATAATGACGGTGATAATGATGTGCTGGCAGTTACCTGGTACGACAAGCCGGATTACTTTTTCCAGAATAACGGCGATGGCACTTTCAGCTATTCGGGTGATAATGAAATCAGTTCTCATAATGGTTTTTCCGAAACAGCAAGCTGGGGTGATTATGATAACGACGGCTGGCTCGATGTTTACGTGAGTAACAGTGAAGGCGATTTTCTGAATTTCCTGTATCATAATAATGGCGACGGAACCTTTACCCGTATCACATCAGGCATTGCCGTTACCGATGCAGCCACTTCCAGGGGAGTTACCTGGGCCGACTATGATAATGACGGCGACGCTGACTTGTATGTAACCAATGAATCAGGAGAAGCCAACAACCTGTATAGAAATGACGACGGCGTTTTTGTTAAGGTTACTACCGGACCTTTGGTGAGCGACAACAGAAGTACCATGGGTGCAAGCTGGGGTGACATTGACAATGACGGTGATCTTGATGTATATACTGTAAACTCAGGTTATTTTACTTCGCAGAAGAACCAGCTATATATCAATGACGGGACAGGAAATTTCACAGAAGTAACTACCGGTGATGCGGTAACTGATGGGGGGTGTTCGTATAGTTCCTCCTTTGCAGATTATGATAATGATGGTGACCTTGATCTGGCCGTGAGCAATGGATTTTGCAATGGCACCATCCTGAACTTCTTATATCTGAATAATGGCACCGGCGTTTTTGAGCGGGATGATAACAGCATCAGCGACCTGGTTACGCCCTGTTCATACGGAATGGCATGGGGTGATGCCAACAATGATGGTTTCCAGGATCTGCTTTTTGCTACGTGCAAGAATACCGCTACCGGCACCAACCCGGATGACCTTTTCTTTATGAATAACGGCAATGGAAACAACTGGATCAAATTTTCTCTTCAGGGTACTGCCAGCAACAGGTCGGCAATAGGCGCCAGGGTGAAAGTGAAAGCAACCATCAATGGCAATGCCGTATGGCAGATGCGGGAGGTAACGGCACAATCGGGCCATTGCAGTCAAAATAGCCTGACTGTTCATTTCGGTTTGGGAAATGCAACTGTTGCAGACTCTGTAGTCGTACTTTTTCCGGCCGGAAATGATACCGTGTTGGTGAATGTGGCTTCAAACCAGTTGCTTGAGGTGATTGAATCATCGGTTACTGCTGTGGATGAATTGAAGGAGCCGGTGACAGCCATATCCTGTTATCCTAATCCTGCACATGATTCATTTATGATTTTGCTGGGGAACAAATTCCAGAAAGAGGAGAAAAGGATCACCTTATATGATACAACAGGAAGAATCGTGCAGGTAGAAAACCTGTTGCCCGGAGTTCGTTCATTTGCATGGACTAAGATTTTATCTTCCGGTGTCTATGTTATTGAAGTAAGCACTGAGAGAGAAATGGAAAGAATAAAACTGATAGTTGAATAACGGGCATGCTACATTAATAACAGCTCAGTACAGAGTTCCCGGCCTGCTGCCACCCCGTAATGATTTCAACCGGCGAATTGGAGGGTGGTATCAGGTAAGGGAAATTCCATTTCCAGAGGCACCGTTTTGCCAATTATTATTTAGTAGGCAGGATTGATAGCCGAATCCTATAAAAGTTGTCAGGCTGCAGCGGCCTTGTAACAGCAATACACTATACCTATATGTTGGCCGGCAAAAAATCAATGTGATAGCGAGCCCGTTTGATAAACTGAATTTGAAGTAATCGTGAATGGTTCATAAGGGATTTACGAAACCCACTTCAATGCTTTCAACTTTAATGCCTGCATGAATAACAGGAGGCTGAAAATAGAAGCTAAATTTTGGATTTGGTAATAGCTTCGCAAAATAAAATTTACCGGCTATGTTTAAGCGGCAGTGCGAACTTGAACTTCTAAATTCTGATTATCTTGCTTAGTAAAAAAATCAAGATAGTATTTACTAATGGAGTTCCACCATTGCTGGCTTTAAAATTAAACAATAGTGAATGCATAGCATTAAAAGATTCAGCATACCCATCGTAGCGGAGCAGCGATTGAATCCTGCATTGAATAACCGGCCATGCTTTTTGAGCGGGAAAGTACAGGTAGCTTCGGCCAGGTTGATTTTCAACCTGGCATCTCAAAAGAAAAATTTTGATAGTGAATTTCGAAACTCAATCTACTATTATCGCAAAGTAAATAACCGTTAAAATCCATCAGTAAGAAAGTAACGAACCATTAACAACAAAAAAATAGAGCTGTATGAGAAAAATAATTTCATTTATGCATGTATCGCTTGACGGTTTTGTAGCAGGGCCGAATGGAGAACTGAGCTGGGTTAAAGTGAATGATGAAATTTTTGATTATGTGGGCAAAAGGATAAGTAAAGGTGATACGGCAATGTATGGACGGATCACGTATGAGATGATGGAAAATTACTGGCCTACAGCGGGGAACAAAGCCGATGCGACCAGGCACGATATCGAACATTCAAAATGGTACAGCAAGGTGCAGAAAATTGTTCTATCAAGAACACTGAAAGAAGCGGGTTTGACTAATACAAAAATTATTAGCGACAACCTTTCGGATAGCATAAATGAAATAAAACAATCCGGCAACCATGGAAGTGAAGACATCTTGCTTTTTGGCAGCCCTGCAGCAACACATTCACTTATTCAGCTGGACTTGATTGACGGCTACTGGCTATTTGTTAATCCTATTATTCTCGGACAAGGCATTCCATTGTTTGTTGACATCAAACACCGCATAAAACTCAAATTATTGACTACCCGGCCATTTGCCTGCGGGGTAACAG
>CAZGBP010000117.1:0-6524 GCA_964524035.1 uncultured Bifidobacteriaceae bacterium | reverse complement strand
GCTTTCATGATTCAGTTTTCAAAATGTAAAAATAAGAAACTGCCTCATGCGTTCGATTCAATCTGTCATTTCAAACCTGTTCCGGTATCTGCCGGAATGTTGAACAGATGATGAAACAAGTTCATCATAACCAAACCTGCGCCTGAGGCAGCTTCTGTTAATTAATGCTGTACCATAAATTTCTGAACCCGTGTTTCACCTCCGGAATTCAGAATGCATAGGTACAGACCGTTTGCAAAATCAACGGTATGGATGTCAGACTTGTAATGAGACGTGCCAGGCACTTCATTATTTAACATCCAATTCATTACCCTTCCGGTTACGTCGGTGATATACAACTCAACAGGCTGCGTATCATCACAGTCAAATTCAATAGTTGTATACATACCGGCTGGATTCGGATAGATGCTGATGTTCAAATCATGCACTATTTCATTCTCTGTGATTACATCACCATTATCAATTTTCAGATCACCCGGGTTGTAATCACTCATCTCGCACTCGTCAATCAATGCTGTAAAGAGGCATCCGTTTACCGCCGTAAAGCCGGGATGAAGTGAGATGATGTTTCCGCTTTCAACCGTTACCACTGCACCTGAACTGATGGTGGTTGTACAATCAAGGAGGAATTCATTGAAAAGTACGGAGGCGTTGCGGGCTTCTGCAGCCGCATCAATGAATGCAACAGTACTATAGGTGCCGCATATGGAAGCCAGGTTGTACGAAGTGTAATACGTAACTCCTGCAGCCAGGAATGCTTCTCCGACAGCTACTGCTTCATCCGAGCAACTGCCAAATAAATCTATGGCCGATTGAATCCAGGCATTGCGGGCAGTAACATATCCATCATCACTGTCTAAGTAATTCATCATAGCCTGCCAGGCAATATCCCGCGCTTTTGACCACCCTATTGCATTCACATGGTAGTCCCAGCCCTGATCATTGGTACCACTTCCACCTTCTGCAAGCAGGAAGAAGACAAAATTCTGTACACCGCTGTTGGTATGCACCCCGCCATTGTCATCGCTGCCCGAGTACCACAAATCTCCTAAATACGTATCAGGCTGCCCCTTTGCATTGGGATCTCCAAATGACCGAAGGCTAAAATCAGTTTTATCACCACCTACGAGCCAGTCAATAGATCCCTCCACATTATTCTCTACCATTTCGCCGAAGATATCGGCAAACGATTCATTCAAAGCGCCGGATTCATCTGAATAATCAAGTGCATCAAAATGCGCATACTCAATTACCCCATGCGTGTATTCATGCCCGACGATATCCAGTGTGTTGTAATCGTCGGTAGTTCCCGGAAGGCAATCGCCTCCTGCTCCAAAATTGAGGTTGTCGATGATGTTGGTGTAGTTTGCGTTTCCACAATATTCATTTCCATCGTCGTCTTCATAAATCCTGTTGCTGAACAGATCAATCAATCCATCACTTCCGTCAAAACTTTCATGGCCGTGTGTATTGAGATAATAGTTGTAAGCTTTCTTTGCTCCCCATAATGAGGTAATCGTCATCTTGCCACTGCCGGTACCCGTCCAGTCATTATTATCATCACATTTAAAATAGTCATCTCCTGTTGTAGGATTTGAATACCAGCTTTTTATTTCCGTATCCGGATTGCAATCGTCCCAGCTAAAATAATCTGTTACCGTATTGCCCCCGGATTCACAGTCTGCAGTGGTAAATTTGGTTTGTACCGTTTGCGTTCCGTTAAAAGTGGTATTGGCAGTACCTGAAGAGCAGAAAACCTCGAGTGATCTTGTTCGAATCACTTCGCCGGAATGTGCATCAACATATACATACGTTGCAGCTTGTGGTTTTTCAGCAAACACCGCAATCCGGTAGGCGAGTGCAAAGTTGCCGGGTGCCATGCCACCGCTTACCTCTTTTTTTACAATCAATAATTCTGCCTGGGGTTGCAACGTGGCATTGGGATCATTTTTCTTCTGTTTGAAGTTTGCTTCCTGCGCTGCATTTTCCCATAGGTATTTTTCCGCTGGCACAACACGTAATGCCGTTTCCACCGCTGTTGCCGGGCTTACCTGTGGAAGCACATCAAGGTTTAATGCACCTATGAAATCACCATTGGCCAGGTAAACGCGCCCTTTCTTTTCATGCACGATATGTTCGATCATTTCAACCCGTACTCCGTGGTAAAACTGGGCGTAACGAAAATGTGAATTACCTGCTACATCGGTGCGTACTTTTAAGATTCGCATTTCATCTACATTGTTCCGCAATCCGATCAAATCCGGTTCTTCTGCAAAGAGCTGATGCGCAGTATAAGGAGCATCATCCCTGAATTCAATCCAGCCTGGCCGGCTTGTCGGATGCAGGTACCTGCTGAATTTTTTATTGAGTAAATCGGTGCCCTGCATTGGTTGCGCATGGGTGGCAGTAACTGCGAGCAACCATGCAATGCATGCACGTATGAGTGTCCTTTTCATGACTTTTGTTTTTATGAATGATGAAATGACACATCTACTGCTGCCGTAAGGCATCAATCTGGTCCTGGAGTTGAATGATGTACAATGAAAGCTCTTCCACCTTCTGCATCAGCTTTGTTTGCATATCTCCCACGGAAACTCCTGCTTTCATTTCTTCTGCGTCAGGAATTCCCGGCAGGTGTTTATGGGTTTTTACAAATGCCTTTAATTCACTGATGGATGGCATATCATACCCCTCTTCAAAAACATAGTCGGGCCAGTCCTGGCTGAGCTGCACTTTCAGTTCTTCACAGATCACTTTTCCATCAACGGTGAGCAGGTATCCTGTTGCAGGAGCGGAAGCACCAATCATCACATTGCCACCTGCATAGCACATGGATACATCGCCGCCGTCATTATTCAGGAAAAGTTTAGAAACAGCACCATTATCACGGGCCATAATCTCATTGTTATCTATAGCGATATTGGAAGAGGAAAGGCTGCCGCTGATGATAAATCCACCCCCGGTAGGTTCAGCGTCTTCGCCCAGGTCAACATGCAACTGTGCTGCAGGTGATATGGTACCGATGCCGACGTTACCGCTGCAATAAACCTTTCCACTCAGGGAAGCTGCATAACTGCTTGAATTGCTAGTATTCACTGTAGAATAAATTCCATAGTTGGCACCCGCAGTGCTGGGAATGTTCACATACACTCCAAATTTTGTATTGCTGCCGGAAGCACTTGGAATCGTAATGTATTCGCCGTAAACGGTACTGCTGCCTGATAATGTTCTGTAACCACCATATACTGTGCCGCCGCTCAATGTTTTGTAATCGCCATACAGGATGCCGGAAGAACTTCCTCCCATACTCACATAATTACCATAGTTAGTGGCTGATCCGATTATATCATAGGTGGCATAGTTGGCATAGCCGGTTCCTGATCCGTAATTCTGAATGTCCTGCTTAATGCCGTATACCGTTCCTGTTCCACCGATTGATTGCCAAACTATATTGTTTATTCCGGTCTTACCGCCGGTGCCCTGTGCACCAACCCAGTTATTAATACCTTCCTTCGTTAACGTGGTTGAAAAATCATTCTGAAGTTTCAACGTACGTGAAATAGCGTCAGCATACACATCCAGTTTTGCGTTGGATCCGGAAAAAGCGGTGGTACCCAGCCAGGCATTGCTGGCATTCTCCTGGAAAAGCGAATTGCCGATAGTACCGGCGCCGGTGAATTTGGCAAGATACCCGGACGTGCCGCTGCCGCCAATACCTCCTCCGCCGCCGCCAGCCGTGGATTGCGTAGTTCCATCGGCAAACTTGATACTGGTAGCATGCACTTCATTCCATTTATTGGTACTGCTTCCCAGGTTTAGTGTTCCGGAAGCATTGGGTTCGAGCGATACATTAATAGAAGTAGCATTCAGGTTGGAGAGGTCTTTCTTTACCTGTAATACCGATTTCCAGGCTGCACCATCATAGTAATAAAAGCCGGGTTGGTTGTTGGTCTGGTAGATCAGCAATCCCTCCACCGGCGAAGCAATCGCTTCTCTTTGAGTTTTTGTCATGCGTGGAAGCAAGACACCTTTTGTAGTAGAACTGATTTCCAGCAAGGAAGAGGCAGCCGGTGTTGCGGTGCCGATGCCTGCGGCGCCGTTTGCCGGAAAGGTGTTCTGGGCCTGTGTGTGGTGAGCAAATCCGACGAGCAGAAGCAGCGCCGGAAGAAGTACGAGATTTTTCATGATTGATTTTTTGAGTTTGTGATTTAATTTTCGTCAAACATACCCTTGCCTGCCATGCAGGTTCAAATCTGTTTTGTAAACGGTTGCTTTGAATTGATTAAAGGGAAGATCGGTCATTACATGGCTTTGAATAATCGCTCGTATTGAATACGCTGCCTTAAAGCGAATTAAAAAGAAAATTAAAATGAAACCAGGGAAAAAATGCGGAGGAGTACGAAGTGTACTCGTGCCGTCTGCTCGTATGCTTGGCTGTAAACAGGTGCGAGTGATTAATATTCTCTTGCTGACGTATGCATGCCGCGTATGTCACCTCAAAAGTTCATATAATCATGCCATGAGCCGGCAATACAAATTTCCGGATTGAATGAAAGTCATCGGATGACTCAGCATATACAATGTCAAATGACTAAATCAAATTGCAGCTTCCGCTTTAATTCTTCATGAAAACCAATCACGACAAATACTTCGCAACAATCGGTAACCGCCTGCCTGATCCGAAAGCTTTGGGTGATACACGCAAAACAGGAGGTGCCTGCTGCCTTTTGTGTTCACTGGTATTCACCATTTTTAGTACGCGGTTTACCATTGCACGATCAAATCCTTTATCTACTATTTCCCTGGGACCTTTTCGGAGTTCAATGTATTGAAACAGTATCTTGTCCAGTAAAGCATAGTCTGGAAGCGAATCAGAATCCTTTTGTCCCGGCCGTAATTCTGCCGACGGAGCTTTCGAAATGATACTATGGGGGATGAGTTCCTTCTCGCGGTTGATATACTGCACCAGTTGATACACTTCCGTCTTATACACATCACCCAGGACAGACAGTCCACCGCACATATCACCATACAGCGTTCCATAACCAACAGCCATCTCACTTTTATTCGAAGTATTCAACAAGATGAAGTGATGCTTATTGCAAAAAGCCATGAGGTACAATGCGCGAATGCGGGCCTGCAGGTTTTCTTCCGCTACATCAAAAGGTTTGCCTTCAAAATAAGGATGCAATACCTTCACCGCTGCATCGTAAACGGGCTGCACCGGAAGCGTTTCATAGTCAATTGCCAGGTTATCGGCCAGGTCAATGGCATCATTGACGGAATGCTCTGTAGAGAACTGCGATGGCATCAGCAATACCTTCACGTTCTCCTTTCCTAATGCTGCAACGGCCAGGCAGGCTACTACCGCAGAGTCGATACCACCACTGAGGCCGATGATCGCTTTGGTAAAATGAAGTTTGTTGAAATATTCATGGATTCCCAATACCAAAGCATCATGTATCAGGGCTATCTTTTTCTTGGGTTGTTCCCGGTTACCGGTATCCACGGCTTTCATTACTTCATCAAGATCATACACCTTTAGCTGTTCTTCGAAATAATTCATCTCGTCAAAAACTTCACCGGACGGCGTAACCACTATCGAACCTCCATCAAAAATCAGTTCTGTCTGCGCGCCAACACAATTGCAGTAAAAAAGAGGCAGCCGATGTTTAAGCGCTGTTTCTTTTAATAGCTGAATCCGGTCGTGCGAATGGTTGTAATTGAATGGCGATGCCGATATATTGAGCAGGTAATCCGGTTTGAATGGCGCAATCTTATCTACCGGTGTGGTTACATACAAAGGATTGATGCCGGCATTCCACAAATCTTCGCAGACCGTAAATCCGATTCTTCTGCCCATAAAATCAGTCGTGCCAAATTCATGGTTTGGCTCGAAGTAACGGTACTCATCAAATACATCATAATTGGGAAGCAAAGATTTATTAATGACCTGCCTGATTTTGCCTTCTTCCAGGAAATAAGCTGAATTGTAAAGATCCTTTCCTTCGGGTTGCGGATTGATGGTGGGAGAACCGATTAATACGGCAATTCCTTTGGCTTCATCAGCAATCAACTGTACGGAATGATTGCACTGCTCAATAAAATCACGGAACTCCAGGAAATCGCGGGGCGGATAGCCACAAACACAAAGTTCGGAAAACATCACCAGGTCGGCTCCCCGTGCTTTGGCTTGACGTATGCCATCAACAATCTTATTGCGGTTTCCTTCAAAGTCGCCGATCAGGTAATTCTGTTGTGCCAGTGCAATCTTCATATGCAGGATTAAGATGCCTCAAATGTAAAACTTCTGCGTTGCTCAGGGTAGATGGCAAATAATTTAGGTTTAATGACTGATTGTGCTTCCTTGTAAGAAATTCATTAACCATACTCTGCAATTGAAAAAGGAGAACTTCATATTGGATATTTGAGCTGAGTGTTGAGTGTTGAGTATTGAATATTCAATATTCAATTGTGCATGCCTAAAATAGGTTGACCTAAAAAGGTCAACTATGAAGCACCCC
>CAZGBP010000116.1:0-6526 GCA_964524035.1 uncultured Bifidobacteriaceae bacterium | reverse complement strand
AGTTTACTTTTGCCAGCCTGTTAAAATTGGTCCGGTAGTTTAGTTGGTTAGAATGCCGCCCTGTCACGGCGGAGGTCGTGGGTTCGAGTCCCATCCGGACCGCATAAGAAAGTAAGCTATTTATTTGTATTTAACAGCTATCATTCCTCTTCTTAACTTTGATTTTATCTTGCATTTGACATGGCAGCCCGGAACATTCCCAGGCGTTTTGCTGCCTGTTCCCAGAGATCCGATCCATACCTTCTATTAACCCCTGCGCTGAAACAGTGATTGCCTGCGGTAACCTGAATCAAATATTATCTCAGAGTTTGCTGGTTGCTATAGCGCTTCGTTTCAGGGTCAGTCCGAACCCTGTTCAGCAGTTGATACAAAAAAATCATGCCCGTTTCCATCGGACTTATTGAGATTACAGCCTGGGCGTTGATGCCGCATTCACAACTTTTTATTGATATGAATCTTCAGGCTGCCTTCTGCAGTTAGATGCCCGAAGTTGGTTCCGGCGCATTTTAGCGTTACTGAGCCTTGCTGAAAATTCAATCCGGTGGGGCAAACCAGATAGGTGGTCACATCAAAGCCTACCGGGAAAAGGGTAAGTGCATTACCATGGGAATCGAGGCCAAGCGGCATGGATTGAGTAACAGGTCCAAAAAACGGAGACTGCAACCCGAGCCCGTCACTAAAACAATCCCAGTTATACAGTTGCGAAGTATGCACTTCATCAATGCCGCCTTCATCTTTTACCACGGCCATTACCTGTATGCCTTCCTCGAAGGATATTGCATACGTACCGTTTCCATCTATGGTATCTTTTTCGCCTGTTGCCGGCGTGATGATCCATTGCACCGTTGGAGGGGTTTTATCGTAAACATCAGGCCTGGTCTGGCAAGAGTCACAGGAAGAAATGAATAGGATCACTGAGAAAAAAAATGGCAGCCTGAAAAGGGAATCCTGCAGGAAGGAGAGACTTTTGTTTTTCATGCTTTGTGGATTTTACAAAACGACACGGCGCAAAACCGAAGATATACATTCATGAGAAAGAAAAATGATTTATTTCGTATCGAATACTTGTCTTACTGATAATTTTCTTTTGCTTTTGGGAAAAGTACGTTGTACTATACACCGGATTGGGTGTACGACAAATTGGAAACTGATTATCGGGTGTTGAATATTGGATATTCAGAATTCAATAGACATTACATCGCCGGCGCAACGTTTACCTGTACTTGACAAGCAAACGTTTTGTTGTGTAGACGGATTATTCATTCAACTTTATAATCCGTCAATTTTGTATTTTGATCATCATTTTTGAAATGAGCTATGAAGCCCGACAGAATCATATTAATCCGCCACGGCGAATCGGAAGGAAATATCAACCGTTCCATCTATGCTGAACGGCCCGATTATGCATTGGAATTGAGTGAGAAGGGCAAAGAGCAGGCCCGGGAAGCAGGCCGGCATCTGTCGGCATTGATTGGGGGCGAAGACGTGATGATGTACGTATCGCCGCATTGGAGGACACGCATGACCTGTGAAGAAATAATGCTGAGTTTCTCTGCATCGCAGATAAAAAGGAGGGAAGAGCCACGCATCCGCGAACAGGAGTGGGGACACCTGCGTACCGAAGACCTCAACAAAAACATTGACGTAGAGCGGGACGCTTTCGGTACCTTTTACTACCGTTTTCCGGATGGGGAATCCTGCGCCGATGTGTACGACCGTGTAAGCGGGTTTTTTGATACGCTCTTCCGCGATTTTGAGCGGGAAAATTTTCCGCGTAACGTAATAATCATTACCCATGGCATGACCATCCGCGTTTTCCTGATGCGCTGGTATCACTGGACGGTAGAGGAATTTGAGCGGGTGGCCAATCCAGGCAATTGCGAGTACTTTATTATGGAAAAGCAACCAAACCACAAGTTTGCTTTGATGACCCCGTTGCAGTACCATCAGCCCCGTCATTCATACCAGTATCCCGACCGGAGAAGCAGCCGTTAGCAGGAACCAACTGTAAGTTTTCAGCAGCTGAATATTAAAAGAAGAGGCAAAAGAACCGGCATTCCTAAATTTTTTAGTTTTTTCTGCGATAGCAGGCGCTTTCTCATTGATTTTGCAACGGCTCCGTATTACCTTTAACCTGAAATAAACTAATTGCTCACGAATAAAAAAGACTGAATTATGAAAATGAAGCTTCTCTTACCGGTAATCCTTATCACATTTATTATTGCCTGCACACCGTCTACTAAGATTGAAAAGAGTTGGTACGATCCTTCCGTAGATCCGGCGACAATTAAACCATTTACGAAAGTATTGGTGGTTGCAGGTGTAGCTGATGAATCATCGAAGAGAATTGCCGAAGACAAACTGGTGGCCGCGATGAAAAGCGGTGTGGGGGTGCAGGCTTACAGTTACCTGTTGCCATCCGATACCAACGACCGGCAGGTCGACGCGAAGCTTAAAAAGGATGGCTTTGATGGGATCCTGCTTATGCGCCTGAAGAACGTGGATAAGAGTGTGAGCTATGTGGAAGGAACAGGTTATGGCGGCTGGTATGGTTACCGGTATTCTTCACCGGGCTACTACTCCGAAGACAAGACGTACATGATTGAAACAAATATCTACTCTTTGAATCCAAACAAGTTGCTGTGGACCAGTGTCACCTCCACACTCAATCCCTCTAAATTCGGTGCAACGATGGATGCGATCATTGCGGTGAACAAGGCAGAGTTGGAGAGTAAGGGGTTTCTGCCAAAGTAGGTTTTGTATGGATGAAACGGCCGAATTGATACAAGGAATTTGGTCGTTGACTTTAGTCTTCGAACACCATTGATTTCAAATCCGGTGTAAAGGGGAGGCTAGATTTAACTGTTTGCTTAATCGAATTTTGTTATAACATATTCATAGGTCCCAGAATTTTACAGATACTCTCATCAATTGAAGATTTTACGCAGAGGATTTTTCAAAGTGATATAAGTTATGCTTGAAAAAATTAAAATGCTTAGTAGTAAAATTCCTATCCTGAGAGTAATTGGTGGAATAGGAACTATAGTCGGTGCCATTTTAGGAATAAGTAGTCTTTACAATTGGTATAATCAAAAGACAATTGAAGATATTTCGGGCATTTGGAAAGTAAGTTATGCCATAGATGAAACAACATATGTTCCATACAAAGGACTTCAAATAGGATATACAATTTTCATTCAGCAAGAGGGTACCAATCTCAAAGGAATTGGAGAAAAGATTTCTGAAAATGGTCAAGTGCTACCTGCTTCTGCAAAAACTCCAATTAAAGTAAATGGAACTTTTGACGGTGAGAATGTGCTGTTGACTGTAGAAGAAAAGGGCAAGAAAAGAGAATCAAGCGGAATGATTAAACTAAAGGTGTTAGGTAACCATGATAGTGTATTTGAAGGGACATTTTCTACAACGGCAGCCAATTCTTCTGGCAAGTGCATGGTAGAATTACAAAAGTAATGTTTGCATAAGTTGTATAATGCTCAATTTCAAAGTATCTGATGCTATTTATCCCCGTCTGTAACTATTAACTTGAATACTTGAGGAAAGTCTATCTTTCCATTAAGGGTTAAATAATAGATTCCGCCAGTTGCATTTTCGATACTTATTGGAATTTTATTGGTGCCAGCATTCAAATTTACTGATGAATGATACACCTCTTTACCAAGTGGATTGGCTACTGTAATGCTCATTGTGAGATCCTCGGCTGTGTTAATCTGATAAATGAAGGAACCATAATTCGGGTTTGGATAGATGGCAAATTCTTCAACTGGTGTGTTGTTTTGCCTGCAAGTCACATTTATTACAGTTGCTTTTGATGTCTTGCTGCACCCTGTCATGGTGCTTGTTACGACAACTTTGTAAGAACCTGCGGAAGGAGCATCATATGTAATGCCGGTTGCTCCGCTGATCGAATTGTCATTCAGTAGCCATTGATAAGTTTGTGAAGTTGAGGAACTGGCAGACAATATAAAGGGAAGTTGATTTGCACAAATGTTTTTGATACCACCGGGCGTAATTTTTGCTAAAGGCAAGGTATTCACGATAACAGAAATACCATTGGAGGTCGCTGTACCACATTCATTATTTGTAGTACAAACATAAGTACCCGGATCTTTAGCCGTATAACTCTTTTTTGTAGCACCCGCTATGTTTATTCCATTCTTTTTCCACTGATAGTTAACTTGCGTGGAAGCAGTCAATTTCACCTTTTCTCCGCTGCAAAGATTGGTTGTTCCGCCTGCACTGATGCTGATTGAAGGCAGCGTACAAGCAGGATTAAGTTGCACCAGCCAAAAATCATATCCACCATAACCAACCCCCACATCACCAGTATTTTGAGACTGTGAATTGCCACTGACAATATAGCCGCCGCTTGATATAGGCAATGCCTGTAGTCCATAATCATCAAAACTGCCTCCCATGCATTTTTGCCATTGCAGCGTTCCCAATGCATCGCATTTTACAATCCAATAGTCTGTTTCGCCATTCGAAGCAGAAACATCGCCACTATTATTTGAATCGGCATGACCGGATATCAGAAAGCCCCCGTCGCTGCATTCAATTACGGATGAGGCCCTTTCCGCCAAAGAGCCTCCAAAACAATTTTCCCATAATATATTTCCTGATCCATCAATTTTCACCAGCCAATAATCATAATCACCATGGTTAGCACCCACATCGCCATTGCTATTTGAAGCAGTTTGCGCTGCAAAAATATAATTGCCATCCATTGTTGGTTGTATAGACCAGATTCGTTCGTCATCGTTTCCACCAAATGTTTTCTGCCACATTTTATTGCCAAGACTATCTAGTTTCACCAGCCAGCAATCTTCTCCGCCATGATTGAGCGTAATATCACCATTCGTGGACGAAGTATATCCCGCGACCAGCAGCCCGTGATCATTTGTTGGGAGCACATCATATGCAATGTCATAAGATGAACCACCCAAACATGATTGCCAAAGCAAGTTGCCGGATGCATCCGTTTTTATTACCCATATATCATAACTGCCATGGGTACTGCCTACATCGCCGTTATTATTTGACAATGTGGTGCCAACAGCAACATAGCCCCCATCAATGGTTTGACGTACTGAATATGCAACATCACTCCCGTTTCCACCATAACACTTTTGCCATTCCAATAATCCGCTGCTATCAAGTTGCGCCAGCCAGAAATCAGACCCTCCGTGATTTGCGCCTACATTGCCGTTATTGTTCGAAGAAGCTTCTCCAGCCACCAGGTATCCGCTTCCATTGGAATGAATTAATGAATACCCTTTTTCCGTACCAAAACCACCCAATGATTTCTGCCATAAGAGCGTTCCAGCATTATCGAACTTTGTTACCCAATAATCATACACGCCATGATTTCCTGTAACTAGTCCATTTGTCGAGTTAGTATAACCGGCAACAGTATATGTGCCATCAGCATTTATCACCATGTTTTGCGCATAACCCGGTTTATCGGTAGAGGATCCTCCATAACATTTTTGCCATTGAATGGTTGGTTGTTGTGCATTTACCGTCATTGAACAGGTAAAAAGAATCAGGGCGGTTTGGACTATTTTCATCATTGATACTATTTTATGAATTAAAATGGGAAGCAGTTGTGAGGTAATCTCCTTATTATTGAATCATGAGCATCCGGATTTATTCGTTACCTGCAATTCTTTTTGCCATTTATGCCGTTTGATGCATTTAACCAGCTGATTAATTTGCAAGTCACCACCAGCCGGGAATTAAAAAGGAGGGCCGGTAAATACTGGTTTCAACAGCAAGCCTAAATATACATATTTTCAAAAATGTAAATGACAAAAATTTAATTTGAGAAAGATTGATAAAGCTATCGTTCAATAGCAATGTCATAGTGCACGGAGTCGAACTGCGACATTTCTTGTATTAAGTCCTTGGTCAAGCAAATCTCATTCTTCGACACCGCTCAGAATGAGATTTATTTGACTCCTATCCTCACTCGGGATTTCAGACAACCATGATTGTAAATTGTGTCCACCGTTAATACACATTTGCTTTCAACACATTAGGTTTGTTGCAACATATAGGTTCATTGCGACCTGAAGTCCTTACCGTATTCTCCAGATAATGTTTATTTTCATTTGATGAAAACAAAATCCATTTCCCTCCGGTTACCTGCAACGATCGGGTCCGTTTCCGGCAAATACATCATTCCGGACAAGCCCGTCTGTATCATGACACTTGCCCATGGGGCTGGTGCCGGAATGGAACATCCGTTTATGATTACGCTGGCAACTTCATTAGGTGAAAACGGGATTGCCACGCTGCGGTTCAATTTTCCCTACATGGAGCATAAGAAAGGAAGGCCTGATGTGCCGGCAGTGGCGCATGCTGCCATTGAAGCTGCGATTCATCATGCCGGGAAGCAATATCCTGCGCTTCCGCTTTTCATTTCCGGCAAATCATTTGGCGGAAGAATGAGCTCCCAGTATTTGTCTTTTCACCATGATACCGGCGTGCGTGGCATTATTTTTTA
>CAZGBP010000115.1:0-6940 GCA_964524035.1 uncultured Bifidobacteriaceae bacterium | reverse complement strand
TCGTTCATCTTGTCAAGCAATGGTTGGTGGGTTAAATTGCTAAATGGTTAAATGGCAGCGGCAAAGCCGGTCACCTGCTATGCTGTATTCACTACGGTACTTTACTCACTTGCTAAATTTTCCCGATAATGTATATTCAATTTGTCGTACACCCCAAGTCCCTGAATCACCTTTCTTTTCAAGGTTAAATCCTATTTTTGTTTTAACTGCACTGCGGATGGCGGACATATAGCTACCCATGCGCCCGGTTGCAGCCTGTCATTTAACCCGGTATTTATAATGAGAATAAACCCTTTTTGGACCTGCTGTTTATGTTTTGGAGTATTTCTATCCGGTTGTTTTTCCGGTAATAAAATTGATGGATCCGGGCAAGCGGCTATAGATTCTGCCGGTTATTACGATCCGTACGCTTTACAACCGGACGATACTTCCTCTTATCTTTTTGATGAAGAGTCAATTGTGGTAACACCGGATGTTTACAGGCCTTCCTTCACTATTGTAAATGATCTTGTTCATACCAGGCTTGATGTAGCTTTCGACTGGACAAAAACACAACTCTCTGGCAAAGCATGGATTACGCTGTCGCCACATTTTTATGCGACGGATTCACTGCGGCTGGATGCCAAGGGATTCGATATACACAAGCTGGAGCTGGTGCGCAAGGGAGGCAATGTGGTGCCGGCTTATTCCTATGATTCATTAACAATCAACATTAAGCTGGACAGAATTTATAAGGATGCCGAACAATACACCGTATATATAGAATATACCGCAAAGCCCAATGAGCTAAAAGTGAAAGGATCAGAAGCCATCAATGATGCACGCGGATTATACTTTATTAATCCCGATGGCAGTGATCCGGATAAGCCAAGGCAATTGTGGACGCAGGGTGAGACCGAAAGCAACTCTGCCTGGTTTCCTACCATCGATAAACCGAATATGAAGATGACTACGGAGATATCGATGACCGTAGAAAATGGGTTTGTGACGCTTTCCAACGGCCTGATGATTTCTTCCAAAGACAATGGCAATGGCACCCATACCGATACCTGGAAAATGGACCTGCCACATGCACCTTACCTGGTGATGATGGCGGCCGGCCCTTTTGCAATAGTGAAAGACCGGTGGAAAAATATAGAAGTGAATTATTATGTAGATAAAAAATATGCATCATCCGCCAGGGCTGTTTTCGGGCATACGCCGGAGATGCTGGAGTTTTATTCAACCAGGCTGGGTGTACCGTATCCCTGGCAAAAATATTCGCAGGTAGTGGTGCATGATTTTGTATCGGGAGCCATGGAGAATGTTACTGCCGCTGTCTTTTATGAGCGCATGCATCTTACAAAAAGAGAACTGATAGATGAAGACAAGGAAGACATCATTGCGCATGAACTGTTTCATCAGTGGTTTGGCGATCTGGTAACCTGTGAATCGTGGGCCAATATCGCCATGAATGAATCCTTTGCCACCTACGGAGAATACTTATGGAATGAGCATAAGTATGGCAGAGATAAGGCTGATGCAAGCCTGCATGATGACCTGCTTCAATACCTTTATATTTCAAGAATCACTTCGGAGCCTTTAATCAGGTTTGAGTATGACAATAAAGATGATGTCTTTGATGCCATCAGCTATCAGAAAGGCGGAAGGATACTGCATATGCTACGCAACTATGTAGGTGATGATGCTTTTTTCGCTTCATTGAACAAGTATTTGACAGATCATCGCTTTGGCACAGCAGAGTTTCACCAGCTCAGGCTTGCTTTTGAAAGCGTAACCGGCCAGGACCTGAACTGGTTTTTTAACCAGTGGTATTTATCTGAAGGGCATCCATTGCTTGACATAAGCTACCTGTACGATCCGGATGCAAAGGAAATAACGGTTACCGTTGCACAGTTGCAGGATACGTATGATGAAATTCCTGTTTTCCGCTTACCGGTTAATATAGATGTGTATGAAAGTGGCAACGTAAAAAGATATGCCCGGGTGATCGATGATTTAAACGAGGAATTTACCTTCTCTTGTGCCGCGAAGCCTGAACTGGTGAATGTTGATGCGGATAAGATTTTGGTTTGTGAAAAAAGCGATAACAAATCCGATACGGTCTTTGCATTTCAAATGGAGCATGCACCCTTGTTTATGGACCGGCTGGAAGCGATAGCGTTTTTTAAAGAAAATACAATAAGCCCTTTATACCGACAGGTGATGTTGCGTGGCTTTAACGATCCATCTCCCACAATCCGGCAGGAAACATTGGATGCCATACAAATGGAGGAGGAAGATATTGCGGGCGGGCCATTGAAAGAAAAAATAATTAACCTGGCATTGTATGATTCCAATTCTACGGTTCGTGCGATGGCTATTGATGAACTGGGTACCTGGGGAGATACTGCCGTTAACAAAGTAATAGAGAATGGCCTGCGCGACAGCTCTTACCTGGTTATCACAACGGCACTGCAAGCCATGGCAGGAATAGATTCTGCCAGGGCGTACACAGTTGCACAGGTGTTGGAAAAGGATTCGGCCGATGCAGTGCTCAGTGGCTTATGCGCAGTATATGCACGTGTGGCCGGCCCGGAAAAGAATGATTTCTTTCTTGGACAGATAGATGGCGAAGATGTTTCCTATAACATCGTTGTAAGCTATGGACAATACCTTTCACGTTGGGCTGAAAATGAAGAAGTTCTGCAAAAGGCTTTGCCTGTCTTATATGATATTGGCGCCAATGATTCAAAATGGTATGTGCGGCTGGCAGCAACCAATGCATTGGAGAATGTTTATTCGGCACTTGATGCACAAAAGGATGTTTATATTGCCACGTTGCTTCAGGAGGATGTGAGCGACGATGATAAACAGTTGTTGTACAATAAAATCAACCTGATCAACATCAGGCTGGAAGAACTGGAGAAAAAGGTCGGGGCTATCAAAGCAGCCGAAACTGATGCCAACCTGAAGATGATGTATGGTACCCATTAATTGAGCATGCCTTCAAGTAAATGATGAATACAGTACTGCAATGCCTATCATAAAAGCAATCAACGGAATCACGCCGCAATTTGGCAACAACTGCTACCTGGCCGATAATGCCGTAGTCGTAGGCGATGTGGTCATGGGCGACGATTGTACCGTTTGGTTCAACGCCGTGGTAAGAGGTGACGTACATTATATCAGGATCGGCAACCGGGTTAACATACAGGATGGTGCCGTTATTCATTGCACCTACCGGAAAGCCTTCACCACTATCGGCAACAATGTGTCTATCGGCCATTGTGCCATCGTACATGGTTGCACGCTGGAAGACAATGTGGTGGTGGGCATGGGTGCCATTGTAATGGACCATGCCGTGGTGGAAAAAAATTCGCTGATTGCAGCTGGTTCTGTGGTGCTGGAAAATACAAGAGTGGAATCAGGAAGCATTTATGCCGGTGTTCCTGCAAAAAAAGTAAAGGCCTTGTCGCCGGAACATTTTGAACAGATCAACATGCGTATTGCAAACAACTACGTGATGTATGCCGAATGGTATAAATGAGTTGATTGATGGCACCCTGAATGAACTAAACTTAATCAATACCTTGCTGCCAGAGCAATACTCACGCAGCAACGAATTTCTTTCAACAGCAATCACTCCGTTCATCCACCGTTTATGAGATTTGAAAACAGCCTGTCTTTTGCAAAGCAACTGGATGCCCATGATGCCATCGGTAAATACCGTCATGCTTTTCACCTGCCTGAACAACAGGGCAACCCCGTTATTTATCTCACCGGTAATTCTCTGGGCTTGCTTCCCAAAAAAGCACGCGACTATGTAGAACAGGAATTCCTCGACTGGCAGCGATACGGCGTGGAAGGACACTTTGAAGCGAAAAACCCCTGGTTCTATTACCATCATTTTTGTGAAAACGCAGTGGCAGCAATAGCAGGTGCGCAAAAACAGGAAGTGGTGGCCATGGGTTCGCTTACCGCCAACCTTCATTTTTTATTGGTCAGCTTTTACCGGCCGGCCGGCGCGCGTTATAAAATCATGATGGAAGCGAATGCATTTCCTTCTGATCAGTATGCCATAGAAACACAGGTGCGCTATCATGGCTACGATCCCGGTGATGCCATTATTGAGCTGAAGCCCAGAGCCGGTGAGCACACGCTGCGCATTGAAGATATCCTGGCCACTATTGAATTGAACAAAGAATCGCTTGCCACCATCATGATTGGCGGCGTCAGCTATCTGACCGGTCAACTGATGGATATGAAGGCGATTACCCTGGCCGGCCATCAAGCTGGGGCTACCGTAGGCTTTGACCTCGCCCATGCCATTGGGAATGTGCCTTTGCAGTTGCATGACTGGCAGGTAGATTTTGCCTGCTGGTGCAGCTACAAATACCTTAACAGCGGCCCCGGCGGAGTGGCTGGAATTTTTGTTCATGAACAACATGGCCAAAAACCGGAGTTGCCGCGATTTGCCGGCTGGTGGGGCAATGCGGAGGAAACACGATTCCGCATGGAGAAAGGATTTCATCCGCAGCCGGGCGCGGCAGGATGGCAATTGAGTAATGCGCCTGTTTTTCCAATGGCCATTCACCGCGCTTCGCTGGAATTATTTGAAGCGGCCGGCATGCAGCAGATCAGGGCAAAAAGTGAATTGCTGACCGGCTTTCTCGAATTCGTGCTAAATGAATTCAACCAGCAGTATCCGGATCATGCCCTTAATATTATCACTCCGGAAGATCCTTCCATGCGGGGCTGTCAGCTTTCGCTGATTGCTACCTCCAATGGTAAAGATATTTTTAACAGGCTCATCAAGGCAGGAGTGTTCACCGACTGGCGGGAACCCAATGTGATTCGTATGGCACCGGTTCCGCTGTATAATACTTTTGAAGAGGTTTGGAAGACAGGTTCTGTTTTGAAAGAACTGATGCATGCTGATTGAATGAATCAGGCTAACCTCATTTTTTGAAACGTTTTGCAATGTATAACTAAACCAATAAGCGCCAGTCATAAGGCGTTTGCGGTCATTATAAAACGACCCTGAACAAATAATACTGACAAAAAAATACAGATCAAATATAGGTGATGAAAAAAAGCAAATTAATGGAAATGCACAATGTTGGTATTGTTGTAGAATCTCTTGATAATGCTATTGCTTTTTTTGAAGAAATTGGATTGATTTTAGAAGGAAGGATGATGGTTGAAGGTCAATGGGCAGGGCGTGTAACCGGACTTGGTAATCAGTCTGTGGAGATTGCAATGATGGTTACACCTGACGGGCATTCCCGAATTGAACTATCTCAGTTTTTTGTTCCTCAAACAATTGCAGACCACAGAAATAATCCGGTAAATTCACTCGGCTATCTGCGGGTTATGTTTAGGGTGGATAATCTTGACGAACTGTTGATCAGGCTTGAAAAATTTGGTGCTAAAGTAGTAGATGAAGTTGTTCAGTTCGGAGAAACCTATCGACTCTGTTACATACGTGGAGTGGAAGGATTACTCATCGGCCTGGCGGAACAACTCGGTAGCGAAACAGCATCTGATATTTTAGAAAAAAAACAAGATCAAATGCCAGCAAATTAAGCACCATAAACAGCTGATATGCGTTTTGGCATTAAGTGGATTCATTGGTTAATGGAACATTCTACTTCGCATTCACTTTTTTTCTGGGTCGACAATTTTGTACTACACAATCCGCTTTCTCGCCAGGCGCCAAAACGTGATCGTTAAGTTCAGGTGTTGACCTTTCCTAAGCAAGCAGCCATAGCATTGGCAAGCAGCGTTTTTATTAGCACTAGTTTTTAAGCACGGATACCATGAAGCAAACAACAATATTAGGGCACAGTACGCAGCAAGTGAATAGAATTGGACTAGGTTGTATGGGCATGTCTGAGTTTTATGGTTCTTTTAATGAAGACGAATCCATTAATACTTTGCTCAAAGCCATCGACTCAGGCGTCAATCTTTTCGACACCGCCGACATGTATGGATGGGGGGCGAATGAGCGGCTATTAGGGAAAGCGTTTAAAGGACGCCGGGATAAGCTCATCATAGCGACCAAGTTTGCTGTGATGCGCGGGCCCCGCGGTGAATTTCTCGGACTTAACGGTAAACCGGCATATATTCAGCAAGCTTGCGAACAAAGTCTTAAGAATTTAGGAGTGGATGCCATTGATTTATATTTCATGCATCGGCAAGACCCGAAAGTGGAAATTGAAGAAATTGTTGGCGGAATGAGCGAACTGGTCAGGCAAGGAAAGGTAAAACACCTTGGCATTTGCGAAGCGAATGCAGAAACGATTCGAAGGGCACATGCCGTTCACCCGCTTGCAGCCGTGCAAAACGAATATTCTTTGTGGAGCCGCGAACCGGAGCAAGGTATTTTGCAGGTGTGCGGAGAACTGGGAATCACCTTCGTTGCCTACAGTCCCCTGGGCCGGGGGTTTTTAACCGGAGCCATTAAAAGCCGGGCGGATCTGGAAACAACTGACTGGCGACTTACGCTTCCTCGCTTCACGGACGCGGCGATCAGGGAAAATCTAAAATTTGTGGAGGTTGTGGAGCAAATTGCGCAAGACAAAAAAGCTACCAAAGCACAAATTGCTTTAGCATGGGTACTCTCTCAAAACGATGAAATCGTGACCATTCCGGGAACCAGAAAAATGCATCGGCTGGAAGAGAATTTAGGTGCATATAAGGTAGATTTAACGGATGCAGATCTGGCTATTATTCAAAATTCTTTGCCGGCAGCAACAGTGGGAAGCCGTTATTAGAATGGTATGATTTGGGTAAGATTTGACACAATCAAATGATTGGCCGGGCTCAACAGCAGACAGAAAAGCCTTTTGTAAAGCGGGTTTGATAAAAGTAGCGGTCGAGTCAGGTTAACGACAAATTGGATTTAGATTATTGACTGTTTAGTTATCGAGTGAAGTAGAGGGGTGAATACAGAGTA
>CAZGBP010000114.1:0-7199 GCA_964524035.1 uncultured Bifidobacteriaceae bacterium | reverse complement strand
AGTCGAAGGGTATAAATTTTTTGTCCCTGAGCGGAGTCGAAGGGCCTGCCTGATAACCGAAATTATTATTATACTATTCTATCAGCTTCTAAGAAGATCAACAAATTCAGCATTTCTATTGCACGACCAGTTTCCTGCAAGCCGACTGCAAACCCCGTCGCATTTCCAGCAGGTACACTCCAGCCGAAAAGTTATCGAGGTTAAGGGTCACCTCATTTTTTCCGGCTGCTGCCTGAACTACTTTCGTACGGATTAACCTGCCATCACTTCCATGAATAATGAATGAAACAGATGATCCCGCATCCAGCATATACCGCACATTCACATAGCTGCCGGAGGCCGGAAGTGGAAATACTTCCCAATCAAAATCAGCACTTGCAACCGGTGTGCTGCTCACCAGCTCATCCAGGCTCAAAGTATAAACACTTCTGCCATATGTGCCCACGGCTAGTGTGCGGGTCGGTTCGTGCAATTTGAGGTCAACACATGTCAGCACGGGCATGCCTGTGCCTGCAGGAAGCCATAACCCGGCTCCTCCATCAGTAGCATAATAAACACCCACATCAGTGGCTATATACAAAACATCAGGAACCAACGGATCTTTGATAATACAATTCACCGGCACATCCGGCAGGTTGCCTCCGATATCTATCCACGTCTGGCCATCATCCGTTGTCTTATACACATGGCTTGCATTATCATGAAAACGGTATCCTGATAAGGTTACATAAGCAGTGTGCTCCTCGAAGGGATCTGTTTCTACACAGGTTACCCATCGCTCCGGCAATCCGGCGCTGATCTCATGCCAGGTTACACCTCCATCCATCGTATTCCAAACTTTGCTGTCATCGGTTCCGGCATAAATAATGTCTGCATCTATTGGAGAAACATCAATAAAAGTGATCGTCCCAAAAATTAAAGTACCGGTATTATCCAGGGTGGTTAAGTCAGGACTAACTGCCGTCCAGGAGTCTCCAAAATCTGTGGATCTGAAAACACGCTGCGTGCCGGTATACACCACATTTACATCGTGCGGATCTTGCGTTAGCGGATAATTCCAGTTGGCAACACCGTAAATACCATTGGTATAAGACGGAATCCAGTTGTAACCACCATCTGAAGATTTCCAGATGTTTCCATGTTGGTATCCAACGAGCATGGTGTAGCTGTCATCCGCATTCACTAATGACTGAAACCCGTCACCACCAAAAATAAACTCATAATCATCAACAGACCCTGAAAGCGTTCTTACGGTGCCATTGTCCTGCAATCCGGCATAAATGTTAGAAGGGTTTGAAGGATCTATTCCTGCACGGTAAACCTGCGAGACAGGCAAGGTGGTATTAAATACCCAGCTTGTACCTTTATTGTAAGAAATGTAAAGGCCACCATCATTGCCCAGCATTACAAAGTCGTTGTTTAAGGGATGTATGGCAATAGCATGCTGATCCACATGCACACCATTGAATGTTGAAGACCAGGAGTTACCGCCATTCACCGTCTTATACATGTCAAAGCCTATCAGGTACACAATACCTGCATTCAACGGATCGCATTTCAAACGGCCATACCAGTACCCTTGTCCGTACGACATGCTGCCTGACAACGATTGATCATTGGTCTGTGCCCAGTTGATACCATTGTCCACCGATTTATATAATCCAAGGAAGGAATATGAATCATCGAGATAAACACAATATACCACATTAGGCGATGCAGCACACAGGTCGATACCGATGCGGCTGTATTCAACACCGGTTGGTGGCAGGCCATTGGAGGCATTCAGTTGCACAAAAGTATTTCCGCCATCAACCGATTTCCATACGCCGCTTTCCACTCCAGCATAATCTTTTTTATTAGGATGCCTGGTACGCATCCAGGTCGTTGCAAAAACAATATCCGGGTTCAGCGGATTGATTACCACATCAATGACCCCGGTGGAATCATTCACAAATAACACATTCGTCCAGGTAGTGCCGCCGTCAACGGTTTTGAATAAACCACGATCAGGTGTGGGCCCGTATAGATCGCCCATGGTAGCGGCGAAAACAATGTCAGGGTTGGTTGGATGTACCACCACCCTGCCGGTCATACGCGTGGTTTCAAGTCCGGTATTAATCCAGGTTAGGCCGGCATCGGTCGATTTATAAATTCCGTTTGCATCATAGGTAAGTGAACCGCTTCCGCCATTGGCTTCACCGGTGCCTACGAAGATAATATCCGGATCAGAAGGTGCTACCGCGATATCTCCGATAGAGAGTGTGGTTTCATTATCAAACAAAGGATTCCAGGTGCTCCCGCCATCCTTCGTTTTAAAAACACCGCCCGAAGCCGCCGCCAGGTAAGCAATCTGTTGATTGCCCGGATCAAACTCAATATCAACAAGACGGCCTCCGATATTAACAGGTCCCGCAAATTCCCACTCCGGTATACCAGTCGGCTTCAATGCTATCGTATTAGTACGGGCTTTCATAAAAGCAATGCCCGCTGCCTGGTGCGCCGCATAGTCTATCCTGCCGGAAGGATAACTGTGCTGCATAAAAAAGTAATCACCATTCTCCGCTTTTTCAATTATCGCCGGCAGGGACTTGCGTTGTGAAGACCAGGGTTGATACAACACTGTTTGCACCAGTGCCGCTGCAAACAATAATACCGGTAAAACACGTGTTAACATTTTTTTCATATTACTTCATTTTTGTATTATCATAACTAAACTGATTACTTAAAATGATGTGCAGGTTGGTGCCATTCCCACACTAACGGCATGGATTCAGCATACCTTTCCATTACAAGTTAAAAAACATATCCGGGCATGCTTCATACAAAATGCCAATCGTAAAAATATTGCTTTTCAATGACAGCCATGTACTGATTATCAAATGATGAAAAGTAACCACCATCGTTCACTTCATCAGCTGTAAAGCGTTTTCCAAAGCAGCCTGGCTCCAAAATAAATGATACCGCAGCCAACTGCTTTGGAAACAAAATTCATGGTTCGAAGAGTCAGGAAATGCTTCAGCTTTGTAGCGAGAAATGTCTTTAACAAGTCAATAACGAAGTTGCATGCTATGGCAGCTCCGAAGAAAACTGACTTCTCCGTATCGGTAAAGTCTTTGTCGACCGAAACAAGGCTCACCGCGCTTAACCAGTAGATGATAACAAAAGGATTGAGCGTATTTATAATCAATCCCTTCAACGTAAACAACAGGTAACTGAAATGAGAATCTGTTGTAAGGTTGATGGATTTGGGCGTGGCAACCGGTTTCCAGACCTGGTAAACACCAAATGCCAATAGTAACAGTCCGCCTGCTATTCCGGTAATACGGCTTAATCCATCTCCCTGCATGAGGGTTCCGATGCTGAAAAAAGATACGGTAACAAGCAATGTATCGCTGATCAGTACACCGATTGCAATGCAGATGGCCAGCCGGTGCCCGCGTGAAATACTCGTTTCTATAATGCTGAAAAATATCGGGCCAAATGATAGCGCGGTAATCAGGCCCAGTAAAACTCCCTTGTAAATCAGCTCAAGCATTGAATGCATCAGAAGATCATTTACGGTGAATACGATTTGATGATTGGAAGGTAAACAAATACATTATTCTGTGAAAAGCACATCAATTGCCAATTCCGGAATCAGGTTACCCTGTTAATTATTCTTGAAACCGCAGCCGCGTAACTTCCGCCAAAGAGGTTTACATGAACCAGTAACGGGTATAGTTGCTGCACCGGAATGCGGTCTTCCCAACCAGCTTCGAGGGGGAAATATTCGTGGTAGCCCTCATAAAATCCGGTATCGAATCCGCCGAACAATTTTGTCATGGCCAAATCCATTTCCCGGTGTCCGTAGTATACTGCCGGATCAATCAACCGGAAAACCGCATCACTACCCGTAAGTATATTGCCCGACCAGAGATCGCCATGCAGCAAAGCTGGTTTTTCGGCAGGAAAAAATGCTTCCAGGCGCGCAAAGAGTTTTTCAAAACTCCGGTTCATTTCAACCGGCAGCTTTTTATCGTCTATCGCTCTTTTAAGTTGCGGCTCCAGTCGTCTCAGGATGAAAAAATCAATCCAGTCGTGCTGAGGGCTGTTATCCTGTGGTAAAGAGCCGATGAAGTTAGCATGATCCAGGCCAAAAGTACTTTGGGTATGCAGGTGCAGCCTGGCCAGTTCCTTTGCCAGTCGCAGCCACGATAGGGCATCAGGCTTTCCCGGTTCAAGCCATTCCAGCATCAACAGTGAATAGTTATGAAGCGATTCACTACCAATTATTGCAGGGGTAATGCCCGTTACCGCTTTGGACAACAGCTGAAGACCCTTCATTTCAGCTTCAAGAAGCAAAGCATGATCTGCTGAATCATTTATCTTCAGAAAAAAAATATCCTTATTCGTCTGCACTTTGTAGCATTGGCTGATGCATCCGCCTGCGACAGATTGGATACTATCGACGAGTACCGGGTTTATTAAATTTTCAGTCAGCAGCAGAACGATGCGGTCTGTTAGCGGTTTACTGATGGAAATCATGCGTATGAAAATGTAAGAATTACAAATGCGTTGCTTCAATAGTGTTATTAAAGGATTTGTATCGCTGCAACCAGTTGCCCGGCCACACTTTAATGTTGCTTTGGAACGGCTTCTCTGTCACTGCATACCTGGGCAATCGCCCTTACTTAAAACATGCGAAATGGAATGATGTTTAAAAAGTGTAGCCGTTAAAGTATATTGGCATTTCAATACCACTACCCGGATTTGAACATCCGTTAACGCACCAATTTCAACCATTCCAGGCCGCAGCAGGAGTCGGATGCTGCCGGATCCTGGCCGCTGCAACCTGCATAAATGTACTCCATACTTGACATAGAAACTACGGGCAATCATGCAGCCATTCATCGCATTACCGAGATTGCCATTCTGAACTATGACGGTGAGAAGGTAACCGAACGTTATTGCACGCTGGTTCGCCCGGATACTGATATCCCGTTTTTCATCAGCCGCCTGACAGGCATTACCAATGAGATGGTGAAACAAGCTCCTTCTTTTGATGTGATTGCACAAGAGTTAGATGACTTTACGAGAAACAGGATCCTGGTTGCTCACAACGCACATTTCGATTATACCTTTCTGAAGCAGGCTTTTCAGCGGCATGGATATTCCTTTCAGCGTAAAACTTTGTGTACCCTGCGTCTTAGCCGTAAGATTTTTCCAGGGCTAAGATCCTATGCGTTAGACAACCTCTGCCGTACACTGGCCATTGCAGCTAAACCTGTTCATCGGGCCGAGAGCGATGCCGTTGCCGCAATGGAACTTTTCAGGTACCTGCAAAACAATGACCATGCAGGCGTGATTGAAGGGATTCAAAAAAAGAAAACCGCTGAATTTAACCTGCCACCCAATCTCAGGAAAGAAGCTGTATTACAATTACCCGAGGCTGCGGGCGTATATTATTTTATTGACAACTACGGCAAAATACTCTACATAGGAAAAGCTAAAAATTTAAAGCAACGGGTACAAAGTCATTTTTCAGGCATCTCCCCTACGCGTTCAAGCACCGCGCTAATGAACCGGATTCACCAGGTGAACTATCAGCTTTGCGGGAATGAATTAATTGCCATGTTGTTGGAGTCTGCCGAAATCAAAAAGTATTTTCCACCCTTCAATGCGGCCCAGAAACTAAGTGCGGGTAATTACGGGATTTATTGTTACGAAGATGGTAAAGGCTATAAAAGGTTAGGGATAAAAAAAATTAATACATCAGATCATCCGCTGGCCTCGTTCCCATCGCTGGAGCGTGCGCGCAGCTATCTCTCGGCAAAAAAACGTGATCATAAGTTATGCGCGAAGCTATGCGGTTTGCAACGCGCACCATATGAATGTCATGATCATGTTGCCGGCCTGTGCGACGGCGCCTGCTGCGGCAAGGTCACTGCCGTTGTTTATAATGCACGCGTTGATGAGGCATTGCAGGCTACCAGGACCGAAAGCAGGAGTTTTATACTGACCGGTGAAGGAAGAACTGCCGGTGAATGCAGTGTAGTTGTATTGGAAGATGGCCGTTATCTTGGATTTGGTTTTTTGCAATCAGACCATCATTCAATTGACTTTACCATGGCGAAAGAAGCCATTACCTACTATAAAGACAACCGTGAAGTGCAAAGCATCATCCACGGTTGGCTGAGTAAAAACCCGGACTACCGGTTGATTGAAACAGGGAACAGTGCTGAGGACGGATAGCTTTATGCACTGACTGATCCATCACGATGGTATTTGTATCCTTGTGCAGACAAACAAAAAAATCAGGCCTGGCAACTTCTATTTTCCCGTTTCCTTTATTGCCAGCTGCACGGCATTGTAGGCATTAACCACACCACCGGAAACAGAAATCTTCTTAAGCTTCACCATCTTATCTTTGTCATCGCCCGGTAAGCTCACCTTTCCGGGCAACTTCACCACAGATTTTTTAATTATCTGTTTTACTTCCGCCGCCGTCAATTCCGGAAAATAAGAACGGAGCATCACCGCAACACCTGCTGCTACGGGCGATGCCATACTGGTTCCCTGCAGGTTCCTGTATTTGTTTCCGGGTACCGTGGAATAAATGGCAACGCCCGGTGCCCATACATCCACATTCTTTTTTCCATAGTTGGAAAATCCGGCTACATCTTTATCATAGGTACTGGCACCCACTTCCAGCCAGTTCACCGGTGACGTGCCATCTATGAAACGGTCGCTGGGGTAGCGTTCGCTTTTGTCGTTGTTTTGTCCATCATTACCTGATGCATGTACCAGCAAAACATCTTTTGACGCAGCATATTTTACAGCATCATCCACTGCTTTCTTATCATATCCATACCCTTTCCCAAAACTCATATTGACCACTTTGGCGCCGTTATCCGCAGCATACCGGATGCTGTTGGCAACATCCTTATCTCTTTCATCGCCATCCGGTACCACCCGGATGATCATGAGTTGCGCATGATCTGCAATACCATTGATACCAATTCCATTATTGCGGTCCGCGCCAATAATACCGGCAACATGGGTACCGTGTATGGCATCAGGGCCGGTGACATCGGAATTTCCGTAAAACCGTTCTGTATCATCTTCATAATTATCTCCCACAATATGGCGCGGATCGTAATCAGGGTTATAATGATACATGGCTCCCGTTTCTACACTTTCCACACCTTCTTTTAATTCAT
>CAZGBP010000113.1:0-7346 GCA_964524035.1 uncultured Bifidobacteriaceae bacterium | reverse complement strand
CAATGCACAGCCTGGTGTGCCGATCGTTTTGAAACCAACAATTGTGATTGATGAAACCTCCACACCGGCGCGCAGCACGGTTGAAGAATGCTATGCGCAGGTAATCACCGACCTTAGCGAAGCAGAAAGCCTGTTGCCGGAAAGTAATGATGTATTTGTTGACCGCATGGTAGCGGCTTCGCTGCTGGCAAGAGTATACCTTCAGCAAAGCAATTTTGAGCAGGCGCGCGATGCAGCCGACCGGGTAATTGCTTCCGGAAATTATAGTTTAATGTCTGCTTATAAAGATGCTTTTAACCAGGCAGAGAATACCAAAGAAGACATTTTTGCCATTCAGATCTCCGAGCAGGATGGTGAGAATGCGATGAATGAATATTTTGCTACTGCTTCCAACGGTGGACGACGTGACATACTGATTGAAGATGCACATATCGCCCTGTATCCCTCCGGCGACTTGCGGGAAGATCTTTTCTATACCAGCCAGGGTGATTATCTCTCCGGTAAATGGAAAAGTCAATATGCAAATATTCCCGTCATTCGTTTAGCCGAAATGTACCTCATCCGTGCTGAATGTAATCAACGCCTTGGCACAACTACCGGAGCAGCGCCACTGGATGACTACAATACGGTGCATACGCGGGCCGCACTGGCAGCCGCTACAAGTGTTACACTCGATGATATCCTGATGGAAAGAAGACTCGAACTGGCGCATGAAGGATTCAAATACCACGATGTAAAACGACTAAAGGGAACAGTGGGTACCATGCCCTACAACGATAATAAACTGATTTACCCCATTCCGCAACGTGAGTTGGAAGTAAATAAAAACCTGGTGCAGAATCCGGGTTATTAAAAGGGTATTTAGCAATAGCAGTTAACCGGTTGATGATCCGGCCGTATTTCAGTAGGCTGCATGCAACGGCCTGCAATTGCAACAACTTCATTTTTTAAATTTCTTTTCAAAACTCTTACAACAAAATGCAACGAATCCTCTTTCTTTTTTTAACCACCCTCTGTATTGGTCAGGCCTGTGCACAATCAAGAAAGCTGCCGGTAACCATCCAGGATGTTGATAGCATCCGCGATGTTTCCGAACCGGCGGTATCACCGGATGGGAAATGGGTAGCCTATATCGTTTCTTCCGCCAATCCCGATGCAGATAATTTTTTCAGCGATATCTGGATGACATCATGGGATGGAACTACGACCGTGCAACTCACCCACACCGAAGATGCAAGCGAATCAACGCCACGCTGGAGTCCCGATAATACACAGCTTGCTTTTATGTCATCAAGAACGGATACAAATGAATACAGCCAGATTTGGGTGCTAAACAGGTTGGGAGGTGAAGCAAAAAAATTGACCTCCTTCGCCGGTGGGGTTGAAGATTATGCCTGGAGTCCTGATGGTAAAAAAATGGCATTGGTGGTTTCTGTTAAGGACACCAATTTATATATAGAAGGCACGGAAACGGCTGTTCCGATTGTTATTGACCGCTATTATTTCAAAGAGGACTATTCCGGATATCTCACTACGGAACGCGCGCATCTCTATCTGCTTGATATGGCTACCGGTGATACGGCCAGGGTAGTTGATGGAGATTATGAAGAAGAACTGCCCTCCTGGAGTCCTGATGGAAAGCAGATTGCTTTTGTCAGTAAACGCGCCCGCAAGGATTGGGATCGTGATGATAACTACGATGTGTATATCGTGGATGCAAAACCGCATGCACAACCACGGCAGCTTACCACCTCGCCCGGAAAAGACAATGACCCCTCGTACGGTGCGCCGGCCGCCTGGAGCCCCGATGGAAAGTATATTGCCTTCACCATTGGCGGACCATTAAACCTGATCTATTATGCCACGCAGCACCTTGCGGTAATTCCTGTTTCCGGAGGAAATGCAAAAGTGCTTACGGCATCTTACGACAGAAATGTCTGGAATCCGCAATGGTCACCCGACAGCAGGAAAATTTATTTCATCGGCGAAGATGATCAGAACCTCGACCTCAATGCCATTTCAGTGGATGGGGGCGCAATAGAAAAAGTGATTACCGGCAGGCATACGATCTATGATTATAAACTATTGGGAACCGACAAAATAGTTTTGCAATACACTACGCCGCTCATTCCGCAGGAAATATTTGTGTATGAACAAAACGCGTTAAGAAAGTTGTCGCATCAGAATGATGGATGGCTGTCCAGGCATGCATTGGCTACCACCAAAGAGTTTCAGTCCAAAAGCAAAGACGGCACCATGGTCAGCGGTTTCATGGTATTGCCTGCGGGCTATGTAGAAGGGAAAAAATATCCGACCATCCTGCAGATTCACGGCGGACCTACCAGCCAGAATCAGAACGAATGGGCTTTTGACTGGCAATTGTATGCTTCCTGGGGTTATGTAACCGTTTCCATGAATCCGCGGGGCAGCACCACCAAGGGCGAAAAATTCGCATTGGCCATCTTCGCAAAATGGGGTTCGGTAGATATTGAAGACAATTTATCGGGCGTTGATTATCTCGTGAAAAACGGCATTGCCGATCCGGATAAGCTGGCGGTGGAAGGCTGGAGTTACGGAGGCATAGCCACCAATTTCACGATAGCGAGAGATCAGCGTTTCAAATGCGCCATCAGCGGAGCAAGTATTGGTAATGCACTGGCAGGCTACGGCACCGATATGTACATACGCGAATACGAAGCGGAACTGGGAACGCCCTGGAAAAATTATGATGCTTATGTGCTGAATTCAATGCCCTTCCTGCATGCCGATAAAATCAAAACACCAACACTCTTCATGTGTGGCGCCAATGATTTTAATGTGCCCCTGCTCAATTCAGAGCAGATGTACCAGGCGCTGAAAAGCTTAGGTATAGAAACACAACTCATCATCTATCCCGAACAGTATCATGGTATAGATATTCCAAGTTATCAGCGCGACCGTTTTGAAAGAAGGAAAGATTGGCTGGATGCACATCTCAAAAAATAGAAAGGGTATGATGAATTGCAAACCTGTTTACAAATCAGTTGCACCCTGGTGCTTCTGCCTGCTCCTGAGTCTCGTTTTTTCCTGCCGGGAAAAAAATGATACAGCGAGCGAAGCGGTGGAAAAAATCCAGGCATCAACAGGTACTTTGTTTATCATCGGCGGCGGAGATCGCGATGATTCCCTGATGCAGCAAATGATACAGGTTTCAGGTTGGAAACAGGGTGACATCATGGTAGCCGTACCCTTGTCGAGCACCTACGACAGCGCCTATCACTGGATAAACGACCAGTTGCAGCAAATGACGGGGCAGGCCTGTGTGAGGTTTGATTCGGCTGCGATTCATAATGCGGCTAAACTCGATTCACTCCGAAAAGCAAAGATTATTTTTATTGGTGGAGGCGATCAGTCAAGGATGATGCAACTGATCGAAGGAAGTACGGTAAAAGAAATTATTCAGGAAGCATATCGAAAAGGTGCAACCATTGGCGGTACCAGTGCCGGAGCAGCCATCATGAGTGAGCTGATGATTACCGGAAACCAGTTACTGGATACCGCTTACCAGTCAACTTTCCCGGTGCTGAGAAGTGAAAACCTTGAACTGAAAAAAGGATTGGGCCTGCTCGATTCAGTAATTATAGATATGCATTTTGTGGCACGCAGCCGATACAACCGCCTCTTCTCCGCAATACTGGAGCACCCGGATTATCAATGTATCGGCATTGATGAAGCCACCGCCATTATCGTTCACGGCGATTCTGCAACGGTTGCCGGCGAAAGCCAGGTAATTACTATTGAAACGCCGGATCATATAAAAAAGGGAAAAGATCGTCTGATAGGTGCAGATGGATTGGATGTTTCGATTTATCTGCCGGGTGATAAATTCCGGATTAGGAGGTAAACCTTTTACCTTATTCTTAACAATTGGCCATATTTCACATGATTCCACAATTTGGGCCAAATTGTGGCATTCTAATTATTCCACGATATTTTTCCAGATTACCTGAGTTTCATGAACTGATAAAGGAAAAATTGCATCAATAATGAAAAGAGAGGAGCTAATTTCAATAGAGAATATTCTGATTGCATACCTTGCTAAGCTCTATAGCAGCTAACTTTGCTATATTCAAAAAAATATAATCAATGCTTCATAAGGAATCGGACTTTCATTGTTTCAGATGCGCTTACACCGCAAAACTCTCCCCGCATCCACACGTCCGCGTAGCATTCGGATTCACGAAGTGAAAACCCTTGCCATTCAATCCATCGGAGAAATCAAGCTCCGTGCCGCACAGGTATAGAAAACTCTTCAGGTCACATACCAGCTTCAACCCTTTATCCTCAAATACCTGGTCGTCTTTCTTCGCTTCATTGTCAAAGTCCATCTTGTAGGAAAGTCCCGAACAACCACCCCCTACCACAGAAACCCGGATAAAATAATCCTTATCCAGCCCTGCCTCCTGCGTCAGTGCTTCTACTTTTGTTTTTGCTTTATCGCTTACGGTAATCATAGGCTTAAATTGAACCAGGAATCAGGACTTCATCATCTTGGCTCCTGGCTCCTGCATCCTGAATCCAACTATTAATGCACAACACTCTCCTTCAACTTTATCGGCTCCAACCCATTCTTCACGCGGTAATCATTAATCGCAGCTTTCACCGCATCTTCAGCCAATACCGAACAGTGAATCTTTACAGGTGGCAATGCCAGCTCTTCTACAATGTCCATATTGTCGAGCGTTGCGGCATCATCCAGCGATCTTCCCTTCAGCCATTCTGTAGCCAGAGAAGAAGATGCAATGGCAGAACCACAGCCAAACGTCTTGAACTTTGCATCGATGATGGTTTGTGTTGCAGGATCTACTTCAATCTGCAACCGCATCACATCACCACATTCCGGTGCACCTACCAGGCCGGTTCCTACATTCGTTTTGCTTTTATCGAGGGTACCCACATTCTTGGGATGCTCATAATGTTCCAGCACTTTTTCTGAGTATGCCATGAGATTCAGTTATTAGTAATAGGTGAAGTGTTATTTTATCTATTCAAAAATCGTACCCTGACAATGGGTATTCAATCCCAACCATGTTAATGAGCAGCCCACTCAATCTTATTTACGTCAATGCCTTCCTTAAACATTTCCCACAGCGGACTTAGTTCCCTGAGCCTGTTTACAGCATCCGTCAAACGCTTAATGGTGTAATCAATCTGATCTTCTGTAGTAAACCTGCCCATGGAAAAACGTATCGAAGAATGTGCCAGGTCATCCCCCAGGCCCAATGCTTTTAAAACATAAGAAGGCTCCAGCGAGGCAGAGGTACACGCACTTCCGGATGAAACTGCGATGTCTTTGTTAAAGGCCATCATCAATCCTTCTCCTTCAACATATTTAAATGAGATGTTTGCAATGTGTGGAAGCCGGTGTGCCGGGTTTCCATTAACATACGATTCTTCCAACTGTAATAAGGCTGCTTCCAGTTTATCCCGGAATTTAGCCAGCCTTGCGCTTTCTTCTGCCATCTCCTTCATGCACAATTCGCAGGCCGCGCCAAAACCAACAATGCCGGGTACATTCATAGTACCTGAACGCATGCCTCTTTCATGTCCTCCGCCATCCATCTGCGCAGTTACCTTCACTCTTGGGTTTTTCCGGCGTACATATAAAGCACCGATTCCTTTCGGACCATAGATTTTATGCGCGGTAAACGACATCAGGTGAATCCCGTCGGCCAAAACATCTAGGGGAACTTTTCCTACAGCCTGAGTCGCATCTGAGTGAAAAAGCACGCCATGTTTTTTAGCGATGGCCGCTATTTCTCTTACCGGATGCATCACGCCAATCTCATTATTGGCATACATCACCGAAATCAGTATGGTTTTATCTGTAATTGCTGCTTCCAGCTCCTGGAGGTTAATTTCACCTTTGCTGTCTACTGGTATGTATGTAACCTGTCCCCCCAATTTCTCAATATGTTTGCACGTATCAAGGATGGCTTTATGCTCTGTGGTAACGGTTATGATATGATTACCCTTGGAGGCATACATCTCAAAAACACCCTTTAATGCAAGGTTATTGGATTCTGTAGCTCCGGAGGTGAAAATGATCTCTTTCGCATCGGCACCAATCAACTTAGCCACCTGCTCACGGGCATAGTCTACTGCCTCTTCGGCTATCCAGCCAAATGGATGGCTGCGGCTGGCTGCATTGCCAAACTTCTCCGTGAAATAAGGCAACATGGCATCTACCACACGTGGGTCGCAGGGTGTGGTAGCACTGTTATCGAGGTAAATCGGTAGTTTTATCATGGATTTCGTCCCGAAAGACTTACTATTTAGAATTAATCTAAACGCGAAATTAGACAAAAAGTTTGCAGTAACCACCTCTTTATCATGGAAAAAATAGAGCATATCGGCATTGCAGTCAAAGACCTGGACAAAGCCAATGAAACCTATGGCAAATTACTGGGTACCCCTTACTACAAAACTGAAGAAGTAACCAGCGAAAAGGTTACCACTTCCTTTTTCCGGGTTGGAACAAATAAGATTGAATTGTTGGCGTCTACCGACCCTGCCGGTGTTATTGCTAAATTCATAGAAAAGAAAGGAGAAGGGATACATCACATAGCTTATGCCGTCGAAAATATCCGTGAAGAAATGAAGCGGCTAAAGTCGGAAGGGTTTGTGCTGTTAAATGATGAACCCAAAATTGGCGCTGATAATAAACTGGTCTGCTTTGTTCACCCAAAGAATACGCATGGCGTATTGATGGAATTGTGCGAAGAGATAAAACCGGTTTAAACCTCGCCGCTGCATCCAGATTACTTGTAAGTAAAACTCGGATGACAACTAACTCCAATCACATCAACCCATTTAAACTACGCATCTTCCATTTGATTTTTGAAACTCCCCGCTTAGCATTTCGTGAATTGACTCCGGACGACGATCTGCACTTTTTCAACCTGAATAACGATCCGAAAGTGATCAGGTACACAGGCGATAAACCATTTACCACGCTGACTGATGCAAGAAACTTCCTGGTGCAGTATGACGAATACAGTAAATATGCAATGGGCCGCTGGGCCGTTATTTTGAAAGCTACCGGTGAATTCACAGGCTGGTGCGGCTTAAAATTTCAGCCTGAACTAAGTGAAACCGGTGAAGTGGATTTGGGCTACCGTTTCTTTCGCAGGTTTTGGGGTAAGGGAATCGCCGGTGAAGCAGCGGAAGCCTGTATTCAATATGGATTCAAAACTTTGGGATTGAAAAGAATTATCGGAAGGGTGATGGTAGGAAATATTGCTTCTGTAAAAGTGCTGGAGAAGTGCGGCATGCAGCGCCGGGGCCAGATGCAGGAGCAGGAAGGC
>CAZGBP010000112.1:0-7993 GCA_964524035.1 uncultured Bifidobacteriaceae bacterium | reverse complement strand
AGTGATCGGCTTCGCCACAGCCATTTAACCATTTAGCAATTTAACAATTTAACCCACCAACCATTGCCAGACAAGATGAACGAATTGCATACACCCGATATAGGTTGGATTCCATTTCATCATTTGCACTCGTTACATTTGTCGCGAAAACAAACCATGCATGAATACGCAGCTAATTGAATGTGTACCCAATTTCAGCGAGGGTCAGGACCTTAGTATCATCAAACAAATCACAAATGAAATAGAAGGGGTGGAAGGCGTTCGTCTGCTCGATACCGACCCCGGCAAAGCAACGAACCGGACTGTGGTCACCTTTGTGGGAACACCGGATGCAGTGATCGAAGCAGCGTTTCGCGCCATAAAAAAAGCTGGTGAACTGATTGACATGAGTAAGCACAAAGGGGAACATCCCCGAATGGGTGCCACTGATGTTTGTCCACTGATACCTGTTGCCCATATCTCTATGGAAGAAACCGCAGCCTACGCAAAAAAACTGGGCAAGCGTGTTGGGGAAGAACTCGGCATTCCGGTATACCTCTATGAGTCGGCCCAGGAAAAAGAAAGCCGGAAAAACCTATCCGTTATCCGAGCTGGAGAGTATGAAGGATTCTTCAAAAAGATAAAACTACCGGAATGGATGCCCGATTTCGGCCCTTCGGAAATGCCGGTAAAAACCGGGGCCACCGTAATTGGTGCCCGTGATTTTCTGGTCGCATATAATGTGAACCTCAATACCACATCTGTCAGAAGAGCCAACGCCGTTGCTTTCGATATTCGCGAAGCGGGAAGAAAAGTAAAAAATGCGGCCGGAGTAGAGGTAGTACAGCCCGGAACGTTAAAAGCAGTAAAAGCAATAGGTTGGTACATTCAGGAATATGGCATTGCACAGGTAAGTATCAACCTCACCAATATCAATATTACACCTATGCACCTTGCTTTTGATGAATGTGTGATGAGTGCCGCAAGAAGGGGTATGCGTGTAACCGGTTCTGAACTGGTGGGATTGATTCCATTAAAGTCCATGCTGGATGCAGGAAAATATTTTTTGCAGAAACAGCAACGCAGTGCGGGTGTGAGCGAAGAAGAACTGATTCGGATAGCAGTTAAATCATTAGGGCTTGATGAACTGACCCCTTTTGAACCCGGAAAAAAAATTATTGAATATCTATTAAAGGACCCCGGACAGAATAAATTGGTTCAAATGAACCTGCGTGAATTTGCCAATGAAACCGCGGCAGAGTCACCTGCTCCTGGCGGAGGTTCCGTTTCTGCTTATATGGGCGCATTGGGAATTTCTCTGGCCACTATGGTGGCAAACCTGTCTTCCCACAAAAAAGGATGGGATGAGCGTTGGGAAGAATTTTCAAAATATGCAGAAAAGGGACAGCTGCTGAAAGATGAATTGTTGAATCTCGTTGATGAAGATACCCTGGCATTCAACCGTATCATGGTGAGTTTTTCGCTTCCAAAAAGCACGGAGGAAGAAAAACGCATTCGCAGCGTGGCCATACAATCAGCCACAAAAAATGCTATTGAAGTACCTTTACGTGTGATGCAACGATCGGTTGATGCTATGGAAATTATTTTTGCCATGGTTAAAGAGGGCAATCCGAATTCAGTGTCTGATGCCGGTGTAGGCGCACTGGCAGCACGAAGTGCCGCAATAGGTGCTTACCTGAATGTAAAAATCAATTGCAGCGGGTTAAATGATGCTGATGCCAGATCAGGTTACCTCAGGCAGGCTGAAACCCTAAAGAAACAGGCTGTCGAAAAAGAACAGGCAATCCTGGAAGCGGTGGAAGCAACCATCAACTGAAAAGCAGTAGCATTACATGTGCTGCGCCATTTGTTTACAAGCTATATGGGAGCTTATTTCATACTTTTAGATACTACTGCTCCTAATGGATTTTTTTAGGAGTATTATGGGCACATCCATTAATTTGCTGCCAGAATTAAACAAACAGCTTTCAGCACATTTATCAGTAACCTTAAAAACTTTTTAGTATGCCAATACGAATGGTAGGCGACGACAATCAACAGTCAAGAGATAATTATCCGGGCGGTGGCCGCAGACCCGGCGGTGGCGGTGGATTTAGCCTTCTTGCCTTGTTGCCTATGTTAATTGGATTATTCCGGAAGAATCCCAAGACCGGTATTGTGCTTTTGCTTATAGGTGGTGCGATCTACTATTTCATGGGCGGAATGCCTTCATCAACCAATGCATCCCAATTGCTGGCTACCGGCGCATCTTTCGACCCGGCATTATACGACCAGACAGAAGTATTTGAGCCCTTGGCAGACAATATTAAAAATCCATTGCCGGAGCGCGTCTCGCTCGAAAAATATTGCCCCAGGCGATTGAACCAGGGTGAGCAAGGTTCCTGCGTTGGCTGGGGAAATGCCTACGCGGCGAGAACTATCTTAGAATCACAACGCACGGGAAAAGCACCGGACCAGGTGGCATTTAGTCCTTCTTACCTGTACAATCAAATCTCGCTGGAAGGATGCCAGGGATCTTATATCGAGAATGCAATGGAAGTAATGCAGGAACAGGGTTTGCTTCCACTTGCACAGTTTCCATACAATGAGCAGAGTTGTTCCAATCAACCCACGCCAACACAAAAACAAACTGCCTCGCAGTTTAAAATGACGGGGTATAACCGACTTACAAAAAGCGGGGACAACCAGGAGGTGGATATGCTGGCAATGAAACAAAACCTCGCCCAGGGTGCACCGGTGGTTGTGGGCATGATGGTAGGCGGAAGTTTCATGCAACCCATGATGGGTGAAGAAGTCTGGATACCCTCAGCCAATGACTATAATATGATGAACTTCGGCGGCCACTGTATGGCAGTAGTCGGTTATGATGATTTTAAGTACGGTAATGAAGGTGCCTTTCTGCTGATGAACAGTTGGGGCAATGAATGGGGCAAGAATGGCATGGCGTGGATCCGGTACAAAGATTTTGCATACTTCACCAAAGAGGCTTATGGCGTTTACCCGATGGGCAATGCCGACAAACCGCTTTCCAATAACCTGTCGGTTCAATTTGGCCTGGTAGATAATGCTACCCAGAAAAACATCCCCCTGAAAAACAAAGGTGGTAATGTATTCATTACGGAACAAGCCATTGCCAAAGGCACTAAGTTCAAGATTGAGGTGACAAATTCGCTGGAATGCTATACCTATCTTTTTGGCCAGGAAACGGACCTTTCCAGTTATGTACTTTTTCCATATACCAAAAAACATTCCCCGTATTGCGGCATCACCGGCACACGATTGTTTCCAAAAGATTTTTCATTGCAGGCTGATGAGGTAGGATCAAAAGATTATATGGCAATCATTGTAACAAAAAAGCCGGTTGATTACAATCAACTGAATACAGCAATCAGCCAGCAATCCGGCTCTTACGCAGAAAAAGTAAACAAAGCATTGGGTAAGTCATTGCTGCCATCCGTCACATTCAACCCCGGTGATAAAATCAGCTTCACCCTGAATAATGTAAATGACGGAGCGGTTGCAATGGTAATTGAAGTGGATAAACGGTAATCGCAGATCTTTAATAAACTATTGAACCAACATATCACTATTAAAAAGTTTCAGATGCATGTGAGGTTTCCGTTTTACTTCTATTGGTCAGAAAGAATAGCTGTCCTTAATTTTCGTTATTTGCGGCATCCGGCCTGCCACGGGCAGCTGTGATAATTTTGATGAAGATCTTCTCAGCCTTCCTTGGTATGTTTATGTGTTGTTGCATTGCCGGTGCTTTTGCACAGGAATTACCTCTGCAACTGTCAGGTTGGGGTATTGACTCAATTACCAAACGCCCGATCATCAACCTGCAGATCATAAACAAGAAAACAGGGGAACGATTCTTCAGCGATAATGCCGGTTACTTCCGTTTGAAAGCGGGACGGGATGATTCCTTGTTTCTCACGGCAACCGGTTATGCATCCAAAACAGTATCGTTCAGAGATTCTGCCTACCAGGAAAAATACCTGGTTAAGTTCTACCTCAACAAAATCCAGATTGAACTGCCCAATATCACGGTTCAGTCAAACCGCGAATTCGACATGATCAGAAGAGATGCGCTGAAGCTTGGTTATGACAAGAAGGATTATACTTTACATGGTTACCAGGTTTTACAAAGTCCCATTACAGCCCTCTATCAGCAATTCAGCCACCGTGAAAAAGACAAACGTGGCTACGCCGAGCTGATGAATAAAGTACATCTGCGGGAGTTACAAAGAGAAATACTTCAGAAATATATCGATACCGGAGTGATTGACCTGAACAATGAAGAAATCAGTTCCTTTCTTGATTTCTGCAACATAACAGAATACATGCTTAAAACTGCTACGGAATATGAAATTGCTTTGTATATGAAAAGCAGGTTTCTTGAATATCGCAGGCAATAGGTTTCGTTAAAGTTTAGCTGATAAATCCAACGTATCAACAAATAGTTAATTGATCCGGCCGTGCGGCTATAACCTGATTCCTTCTTAAAAATATCAGGCAGCATTTCAATACCAACCTGTAACTTGCGCTTCAAATTATCACACCATGAAGTTTGCTACCAAGGTATTGCATGCCGGAATTGAACCAGACCCTGCAACAGGCGCCATCATGACGCCCATTTTCCAAACGTCCACGTATGTGCAGGCTGAACCCGGAAAGCACAAAGGCTTTGAATATGCCCGTACGCAGAATCCAACACGAAATGTTTTGCAAGATAACCTCGCTGCACTGGAAAATGGAAAATATGGCCTGTGCTTTTCCAGCGGTATGGCAGCTACCGATGCCATCATGAAATTACTAAACCCGGGTGATGAAGTTGTTTCTACCAACGACCTGTATGGCGGAACCTATCGCATTTTCACCAGGGTATTTGAACGTTATGGTATCAAATTCAACTTTGTACCCATGCATATTGCGGGCACCATTGAAAAGTGTATTACCCCGCAAACAAAACTATTGTGGCTGGAAACGCCTACAAACCCCATGATGAATATTATCGACATCTCCCGTGCCGTGGCTGCTGCTAAGAGCGTGGGCGCCCTGGTTTGTGTCGACAATACTTTTGCCTCCCCATACCTGCAAAATCCACTGGATCTCGGGGCCGACCTGGTATTGCACTCTGTAACCAAGTATCTTTCCGGCCATAGTGATGTTGTTATGGGCGCTATCATTACAAGCGATGCCGGATTACAGGAGAGGCTTCAGTTCTTACAAAATGCCTGCGGCGGTGTGCCCGGGCCGCAGGATTGCTTTTTGGTATTACGCGGTATTAAAACATTGCACCTCCGGATGCAAAGACATTGCGAGAACGGTCAGCAACTGGTAGACTTTTTAGCCTCGCATCCGAAGGTGGACAAAATCTATTATCCCGGCCTCCCCGCTCATCCCAATCATGCCATTGCGAAACAACAAATGCGCGGCTTCGGCGGCATGATTTCTTTCACGCTGAAAGGCAATAAAATGGAAGATGCCCTTAAGGTGCTGTCCGGTACAAAATTATTTGCCCTGGCTGAATCATTGGGCGGAGTGGAATCATTGATAGGCCATCCCGCTTCCATGACACATGCTTCTATTCCTAAAGAAGAAAGAGAAAAGAACGGGCTACTGGATTCACTCATCCGCTTAAGTGTGGGAGTGGAAGATGCCGGTGACCTGATGGATGACCTGGAAAGAGCCATCGGATAACAATGTACCGGTTATTACCGGAAACGGTTGTTTTGATTTTATCGGAATACTTCGCAACCGGATAATACAGGTATTGTTTGTTCTGAACTTTATTTTGTTGGCCGGGTTCTTATTCCATCTGAAGCCGGTTGACATATTCAGCTTATTTGAATAATTTATTCTGAAGGTTGTTTGGGATTATCAAAATGAATACAGAGGTTTATATATCTAAAACCAACCAACCATGAGCAAGATCTCTACCCTTTTTACAGTATGGCTTTTTGTATGTATGGCGCAACAAGCCTTTTCGCAGACGATAGATACCTTGTTATTCGAGAATTTTGAATTGGACCCTGAAACCTATATTGAACCCAATTTCCCGAATGGCGATGATGAAACCTGGGTGAATTATGACCAGGATGGCTACAACGATGCAAGCGGGAGCGGAAGACCGGGAGAATGGTTTTGGACCGTTGGTTTTGCCGATGTTGATACTACCACATTGGTTTATGCAAGTAACTCCTGGACTACTCCTGCTTCCCTGGTGGCCAACTACCTGGTATTGCCTCCGATGACAATTTCAGATGCCAGTGCACAACTAAGCTGGAAATCGGCGCCTTACCAGACACCCCGTTACCTTGATGGTTATTACGTGGTAGCTTCCACCGATTGTAACATCGAAGAATGCTTTACGGATACACTGTTCAAAGCCGCAGAATATCTTTCGGTTGGCGTACTCGATACAGACAGTGGTTTCAGTCACTATAACTTTAGCAGCGGCTGGGTTCATGGGGAAGAAGGAACATTTATAGAATACCACAACGACTCAGCCCGGTTTATTGGCATCCTTCAACCGCAAACAGTTAGCCTGGCTGCTTATGTAGGACAAACAATTTATATCGCGCTGGTTCATGGTACCGTTGACGATAACCTCTTAAGTATTGATGACATATTGGTCACACAAAACAAGATTACAGGTATTGACGCTTTAACATCAACCGCTTCTTCCCTTGATATTTATCCCAATCCGGCAACTACTGATTGCACCATTGATTTCTATCTCCCCCATACAGCTTCCGTATCCACCAGACTCATTGATGTTTCGGGTAAGACCGTAGTTTCAATTCCAAACCGGGCGATGATCAAAGGCCAACAAAAAATTCAATTTAATGTCAGCCACCTGGCAGCGGGAAGCTATCAGTTGTTAATTCAATATGGTAATGAACTGATTACCGGTAAAATTTTTGTTCAATAAAGGAATGACTTTTCAAATACTCCTGATTAAGAATGACCAGCACTAAATTAAGCGGAAGCGTAAGAGCATTACTTGATGAATACAAAAAAGCAATCGATGCGCTTATTGAGGTAATCCGGCCATTGAACAGGGCCCGACTTGAGGTAATCGTAGATCCGGAAACATCCGATACCGACTGCAGGTCGATTCAAACAATACTGACACATGTAGTACATTCCGGATATGGCTATACGTATTCCATCGAAAATTCAATCGGTGCAGCAAAAGAAAGACCGGCAAAGAAAATTCTGAAGGAAGCGAATGATTACATCCTGCATTTGCAACAGATGTTTAGCTATTGCGAAAATTTTTTCATGAATAACCCATCGCTTCCTATTGAAGAAAAAGACCCTTCAAAAAAAATTGTGGTGGCCTGGGGCCAACAATACGATATTGAGCAACTGATGGAACATGCAATCGTTCACATATTGCGGCACCGGCGACAAATAGAAAATTTCATCCGTATTCAATCCGGTATTTCCACTGACGTTGGGTAGAACGGCATTCGTTTCATTGTCGCCACAAAATGCCGGCCGGCAAACACCAGAAGGGCATTGATCGAAAACCGGTGGCTTCAGGATCATTATCAATTTAATTTGGGTTACAAGCAATGTCTTGTCAGCATTTGACCCGGCCTGGTACGCTTTCCTAAAACCGTATCTAAAAAACACTGACCTGAATTCGCATTCAGCTTTCTCCTTTGCCTTACAAACATCCTGTGAATAACTTTCAACCTGCGTTACCCCCTTAAATAGCGATAATTGTACCTTTGGTTAGAAGTAGCCCGGTGGCAAATTTGACCAGTTGAAACTATCTTAGCTATGGGGAAAATTATTGCGATTGCTAATCAGAAGGGGGGCGTTGGTAAAACTACCACCGCCATTAATCTCGCTTCATCACTGGCTGTTTTGGAATTCAAGACCTTACTGATCGATGCCGACCCGCAGTCAAATGCCACCTCCGGTATCGGCTTTGACCCAAAAAATATTACCACGAGTATTTACGAATGCCTTATTA
>CAZGBP010000111.1:0-8201 GCA_964524035.1 uncultured Bifidobacteriaceae bacterium | reverse complement strand
GGTGATCTCCATTCCAGAATTTTACGATTGGAAATGTACAAAATATTAATGATATAACCAGCGGCTATCTTTATGCCGGGGAATTTATGCTTGACATGGCGGGTTGCCTTCCTTTTTACAAATGAGCACTGCGCGCAAGCCGCGGTATAGCAACAAACCGGATTTTTATCTCTATGCCTATGGGAAAGGACAGTCAGCCATGATGATCACCAAAACCACCTAAGGCTTTCCGTAAAAATCAATACGGGTGATACCCCGCTTTAATCGTTAAATTACACCATTCAGTCAGAATTATTTTGTTTCTGGCGTAAAATTATTGGGACTGCTGGTGAAAGGCTATATTTTGCAAACTTCTCAAGATGAAGGCCAGTCACTGTTGCGGAAAGCACTTTTTGGAATTGAAAAAATGTTCTTACAATTCAGGTCCGATTATTACTCTGCATGGGAACTGTTTGTTTTTCTTCGGTCACTGTTTATTTGAGCAATGATGGTAAAGGGGAACCCGGTCTTCCCGATTTTGTCACTGAAAACTAACAACTACTTGATCCGGTCACTTCCTATTTCCAGTACCCTTTTCATCCTGCTGGCAACCTGCTTTGTTACAAAAGCACAGCCATCGGTCTGGACGCAATATGAACCGGCTACAACCTTTCAACCCATTAGCATTAATAAGGTTACCCAGGATCCCTTCGGAAGAATGTGGCTGGGCACAACCAAAGGTCTCTTCAGTTTTGACGGTACAGAATACAACTATGTCAACCTTCCCGACAGTTCTTCTCAGAATATAACGGCCATATTATGTGACAGCGAATTTGTATACCTGGGATTTGAAGATGGAAAACTGCTGCAGCGTTCCCTCAAAAACTGGAAGGCTGAAACAAACAAACCCGAATCATTCGATGCAGCCGTTGTAAGTATAGGAATAGATAATATGAAACGGCGCTGGATGGCTACCTATGGCAGTGGTTTGTATATTAGGGATGGAATGAATTTAATGCATGTAGGCATGAAAGAAGGCTTGCCCGGAAATGAGATCTATGGCATGACCATTTCAGCGAAAGGTATTGTATGGATTGGTACGGACGGCGGCTTAAGTAAATGCACCATAGAATCCGGCAAACCGGTTATTACCAATTATACCGTAAAGGATGGCTTATCGGATGAAATTGTCAGATGCCTGGTAGTTGACTCAAAGGAAAATGTATGGATGGGAACCCAGGACCATGGCATTTGTGTATTTGATCCGGTTACAAATCGCTTCAGCATCCCCTCCTTCAGCAGATGGTGGAATCATGGGCCGGTAAGTGCACTGGCTATTGAAAACAACAGCAGGCTGATGATTGGCACCCATGGCCTTGGATTAATCAGCATATCGCTGTATGATAATTTTCATCCTGTTTTTTACAATCAATCTACAGGATTTGAAAACGTGAAGGTGAAAGATATCCTGAAAGACAGCGAAGGAAATTTTTGGATTGCTTCTGCCAACCGTGGGCTTGATCACTTTCCTGCATTATTTCAGTGGATTACGCCTTCCGCAGGAGAAATAAGCCGGGCAATACAAGCCGTTTTTTATGACAGTGAATCCAGCCTCTGGTTCGCAACGCTGGAAGGTTTGTTTAAAACAATTATCGACTCATCAGGCCAGAATGTGACTGCCAGAATAAAATTAACAGGTGGAAAAACGGAACCTGTCATCACGTCCATATACGAAGACTATCACCACAATTTATGGGTTGGCACCTTTGACAAAGGATTGTTCCTGCGGCCATCGGGCAGCAAACTCTTTTTCCAGGTGTTACAAGCGGATGGCCTTGCCAACGATAATGTGTTGTCAGTATCCGGCGACATGGTGAATGTATGGATTGCCACCTTGGGAGGCGTTACCTGTTGTAATATTCAAATGGAAATCTCTTCGAAGGAGGATCTGTTGTTTCAAAATTTTACCCAGGAGAGCGGATTGCACAGCAACTACCTCTACCAGGTGTTTATTGATTCAAAAGGACGCGTTTGGTTTGCTACAGATGGCAACGGGCTCAAAGTTTTCGAGAAGAATACTTTCCGTTCATATGAAAAGGCAGGGAACATCGCCATCAATACCATCTATTCGATCACCGAAGATAAATCCGGAAATATCTGGTTCAGCACCCCGTCCTCCGGGTTGTTTAAATTTGATGGAAATGAAATCATCAATTATGGAGTCAAATTAGGACTTAGCAATCTTGCCATTACCGGTATTACCACGGATAATAATGGCGACATAGTGATTATTGAAAATAATGCAATCAATGTGCTCGAACACAAGACCGAACAAGTACGCCGTTACCGGGGAAGGCAACTTTTTGAAGGAATTGCACCTAACCTGAATGCCTATTCAAAAGACCGTTTTGGAAATTTATGGATAGCCACCAAGAAAGGAATACTTAAATATTATTCTCCAGCCCCCAATTTTTCGCATGAAGCACAACTGGAAATAAAACAGGTTATGGTCTACCTGCAACCGATAGATTTTACCAAATTGAACCGGTTTGCTCATAATCAGAATTACCTCACGTTCGATTTCCAGGCATTCTGGAACTCCGACCCGTCTCAGATCAGGTACCGTTACCGGCTGCTCGGCTATGACCTTGAATGGATCAATACCAAAGATGACCGGGCTGTTTATCCTGAATTGCGACCGGGCACATATACCTTCAGGATTCAGTCGACCATTCATCATAATTTTGAGGATGCGCAGACTGTTGACTATACATTCACCATTGACCCGCCATTCTGGTCGACATGGTGGTTTATTACCGGAATGGCTGTCACCTGCGGATTGCTCATCAACCTGCTTATTAAAGAACGTGACCGGAGACGGGCAAGAGAAGAAAAATTAAAACGCGAGCGGCTTGAGTTTCAGTTCGAGAACCTGAAATCTCAGATCAACCCGCATTTCCTGTTCAATAGTTTCAATACCCTGGCGACTTTGGTGGAAGAAGATCAGCAAATCGCATTGTCGTATATCGATCACCTTGCTGATTTCTACCGCAGCCTATTATCCTACAAAGATATTGACCTGATAACGCTGGAGGAAGAGCTCCAACTCACCGACAACTATATTTTCCTGCTTAAACAACGACATGGTGAACGGCTGACCATTGAAAATACAATCCCGAATGATTGTCTTAAAAAACGCATTCCACCACTTACTCTGCAACTGCTTATTGAAAATGCTGTAAAGCATAATGTTGCATCAGAAGAGCATCCGTTGCTGGTTCAGATTTTCTCAGCAGATAAAAAACGTGTTTGCGTGAAGAATAAACTGCGTTTAAAAGAATCCGTTGTCTCCACCGGTTTCGGGCTTCAAAACATTCGTGCCCGGTGTGAATTATTGGGCAGGGGTGATTTTGAATTAAAGCGGAATGACGAATACTTCCAGGTATGTGTGCCATTATTTCCCGAATGATTTCCTGATTTCCCTCTTTTCTTTTGCCAACTCGATTATTTTTGTTGCATGAGTGCTTCAAAAAGTTCCAAAGGCAAAAAAACAGCTGCACCAAAGCCTGTGCCCGTAAAAGCACCGGCCTCTGCCACTTCACCAAATAGCAGGACGTGGATCTATCTGCTCACTATTATTTTGGTGACGGTTATCGTATACGGACCTTTTTTAAATAATCAATGGACCAACTGGGATGATGAAGGCTATGTATTTAAGAATACGCTGGTAACCGGGTTTGAAAGCAAGGGCATTTTGCAGCAGGAGCAAATGGGTAACTACCATCCGGTTACCATGCTTGCACTGGCTATTGAATACTCATTCTTTCAAGATGATGCCGGAGGCTATCATGTCGTGAGCCTGTTCCTTCACCTGCTGAATGCACTACTGTTATTTTACTTTATTCGCTTGCTTACCTCCCATGCAGCAGCCGCTTTTATTACCGCTTTTTTATTTGCCATTCATCCAATGCATGTTGAATCTGTTTCGTGGGTCAGCGCGCAGAAGGACTTGCTCTATACCATGTTCTATTTCGCGGCGCTATTAGTTTACCTGCGCTACCGGAATGCTGCTGAAGGAAAAGCGCTGTTTCTCTATTTTCTTATGCTGGTACTTTTCACCTTGTCGCTGCTTTCAAAGGCGCAGGCGGTCACTCTGCCGGTGATATTGTTACTGACAGATTGGTACCGTGGGGAAAAACTGAACCGGAAATTGATTCTGGAAAAAATACCATTGTTTGCTTTAGCGGTAGCATTCGGCATATTGGCCATCTTTGCACAGCAGGCATCTGACGCTATTCAGGACATTGCCTTGTATTCCATTCCGGAGCGCCTGATGTTCGCCGCGTATGCTATTGTAAACTACCTTATCCGGCTGGTATTACCCATCAGTCTATGCGCCTACTATCCATATCCTGAAGAAATCCAGGGCTCCTTCCACTGGTTGGTTTATTCTGCTCCTGTTATTGTGTTAATACTGGGCATTCTGTTATTTCGGGTGCGAACAAAAAGCACCTACCTGGTTTATGGTACGTTGTTTTTCCTGTTCAATATTTTTTTAGTGCTGCAACTGCTTCCTGTTGGTGGCGCCCTTCTGGCTGACCGCTATACCTACCTGTCATTTACCGGATTATTTTTTGTGATGGCCATAACCGCCACCCGGGTTTGGGAAAACAAAATACCGGCATTAAACAGTATGCGGCTTCCGATCGCTGTGGTGCTATCGGCCTGGATGCTGTTTCTCGCTTATCAAAGCCAGATCCGATCAAGCGTGTGGTTGAACAGCGAATCACTTTGGACAGATGTGATTGCAAAGTATCCACGCGTACCTGTTGCCTACAGCAATCTCGGATCGTATTACCAGGAGAAAGAACAACTCGAGCTGGCAAAGAAAAACATGGATATGGCAATTAAGCTGAATCCCAATTTTGCCCAGGCTCTGATTAACCGTAGTGATATTTACAGGGTGTTAAATAAAATTGATTCGGCCATTATGGATGGAAATCGTGCGGTAGCCATCACACCGGGTGATCCTGATGCTCATATGAACCGCGGCATTGCTTTCAGCATAGCGGAAAAAAATGACAGTGCGCTGATGGACTTCACACTGGTAATCAGCAAGCAACCGGAAAATGCCCGGGCTTACAATAACCTCGGCAATCTGTATATGATTAAAGAAATGCCGGATTCAGCGCTTATTAATTATAACCTGGCCTTAAAATATGATCCTGAATTCCTGGACGTGCTCAATAACCGGGGCATTGCCCATCTGAAGCTGGGAAACAACCAGGCTGCAATTGATGACCTTACCATTGCAATTGCCAATGATCCAAATGTTGCCAATAACTATTATTTCCGGATGCAGGCCTATGAACAGATGAACCGGTACAGAGAGGCACTGGCTGACGCGGAAGTGGTTCAGAAGCTGGGGATGGATGTTCCGCCTGATTACCTTGAGCAATTAAAAGCTTCTGCAGGAGGCCTAGAACCCTAAACATAATAGTACAGGCCATACCTGTTACCAGTTTGATAAACAATGAGATTTTTCAAATCAAGATTTTCCATTTAATTTTTCAGTTTAAAATAATTCCATTATGAGCACCTATAGCCTCATCTCCTCAGTGCTGCTGGTTTTCACCTCATACCGGTTGCAACCTGTTGTGGTTCAGACTGATTTTGCCGGAGCCTCGGATTTCCCTTCCATTAAGATTGGCGAACAGGTTTGGATGACGAAGAATTGGGATTATAAGACGCCTAAAAGCTGGTATTTTGAAAACGATTCCATTAACAATCTTAAGTATGGACGATTATATTTTTACAGCAATGCGATAGCCGCAGCTCCTCCCGGATGGCACCTGCCCACGCTCAACGAATGGCAGGAACTAATAAACTATTTCGGCGGTGATGATAAAGCATTGCCTGCTTTGCTTGAGGGCGGTTCCTCGGGATTGAACCTATTGATGGGGGGAAACAAAAGTGCCAATATCAGTCCGACTGACATTTTCAATTTTAAGGATACCTGGGGATTCTACTGGACGGCCACACCGGACGGCGACCAGACCGCTTATGGGATTCACTTTGAAAAGGGAAATCCTTCAATCATCAAAACCACCTATCGAAGGGCAAACGGATTTTCTGTGCGGTATGTAAAAGATAAATAATACCTAAAAACCGTCCTGTGTCCTGTGTCCTGTGTCCTGGATCCTGCGTCCTGGATCCTGTGTCCTGTATCCTTTCCCCTAATGCCCGCCTGGCCTCAAACTGCTGCTGCCCGGTTCTGCTGAAACATCATTTACAAACGAGACCGCTATGGCTCCAAGAATCATAATACAACCGGCTAAAACCAAAATATAGATGGCCTGTTCGTGAAAGAAACTTGTGAGTATATATCCGCCAAAAAGCCCGCTGATGATTTGCGGAATTACCACGGTAAGGTTAAATATACCCATATAGATTCCCATTCGCTTGGCCGGTAAAGAACCGGACAGAATAGCGTAAGGAATTGATAGAATAGCAGCCCAGGCAAAGCCAATGCCCAGCATCGAAAACAAGAGCATATACTGGTTATGGAAAAGCATGGTGGAAACATAACCGAGCCCTCCGCAAAAAAGGGCAATGGCATAAACGGTTTTCCTGCTTGACAACCTGATGAAATAGGGAATGGTCATCGAAAAAATAGCTGCAAATAAACTATAGGCTGCAAAACAGATACCTACCCAGTTTCCGGCTTCATTGTATGCTTCAGAACTTGAATCGCCTATCGGCGTTTTCCAATAATGTTGTGCAATGGCAGGTGTTGAATACACCCACATCAAAAACAAAGGAAACCAGGAAAACAATTGTACCAGGGCAAGTTGCTTCATGGTCTTTGGCATCTTACCCAATAGCTGAAAGAATCCTTCATTGTTTGTCTTATCATCTTCAGCAATATTGTTGTACTGCCTGAATTCCTGTGGCGGATACTCTCTTGTTCTGAAAACAGTAACCAAAACACTAAGCAGCAAAATTGAACCCCCGATATAAAATGACCAGATTACCGAAAGCGGTACTTCACCCTGGCCTGTCTGATTGCTGGCACCGAAAGCGGTTAAAACGAAGGGCAACGCGGAACCGATGACAGCACCTACGTTAATAAGGAGGCTTTGTACAGAATATCCAAGGTTCCGTTGCTTTTCCGGAGTCATGTCGGCAACCAATGCCCTGAATGGTTGAAAGGTGACGTTAAAGGAACCATCCATCAGCGCAAGCATTACTGCACCAAAAATGAGCGCTCCAACCGTTCCGACCTGAATGATATAGGGAGCATTTGGCATCATGAACATGGCAAGCATGGAAACAATAGCACCACCCAGTATAAAAGGTGACCTCCTGCCCAGGCGTGTCCATGTCTTATCGCTTACGGCTCCAACCAAAGGCTGAACCAGCAATCCCATGATGGGAGCCACCAGCCAAAAAAGGGATAAAGAATGAAGATCTGCTCCAAGATTCGACAGTATCCTGCTGGCATTTGCATTCTGTAATGCAAATCCAAACTGCACTCCTAAAAACCCGAAACTGACATTCCAGATTTGCCAGAAAGTGAGTCGCGGTTTATCATAGCCTGAAGGAATTGCTCCTGTACCTTTATTCGCTGCAGTTTCGCTCATGATAGCTTTATTTAAATGGTGGTAGTGTTGATATTAGCAGTAAAACAATCAGTTTTCGCGTTGCCTATTCAGCCGAAAGCGCACGCAATATCCTGAATTCATACGGCTTAAAACTCAAATCATAGGAAAAGTGTACTTCTTCGTTGGTAAGCATGTCATTGTAGTTTTTGCTCATGAGCGATTCAGGCATGGCAACCTTTGCCGGTTTATTTGAAGTATTCACCATTACTACTATCATTGAATCATTCAGGGTTCGGGTAAATACCAATACCTGGTCACTGGCAGCATCAATCCTTTGAACGGTACCGGATTTCAGAATTTCATTACTGTGATATAGTTGCAGAATGTCTTTATAGAATTTTCTCAAATCACTATTTGCCGTCCAGTCAATGGTATACTTTTCAAACAGGTTAATCTGTTTGTCATAGCCTACTTCCTGTCCATTGTACAGCAGTGGAACTCCGGGCAGGGTAGCCATTACCACAAATGCTGCCTTGGCACCTTCGGTTGATATGAATTTTACAGCCGGTATATTATCCCAGCTGTTTTCATCATGATTGTCAATAAATCGTAAAGGCC
>CAZGBP010000110.1:0-9008 GCA_964524035.1 uncultured Bifidobacteriaceae bacterium | reverse complement strand
TACTACTTTCCTAATTTCGCTATATACCTAATCACTGACCCATGACCTTTCGTTCCGGCTTTGTAACTATTATCGGCAAACCCAATGCAGGTAAGTCTACATTGTTGAATGCATTGCTGGGGGAGAAAATTTCTATTATTACCAGGAAGGCGCAAACTACGAGGCATCGTATTAAAGGGATATTGACCACTCCCGACTATCAGATCGTATTTTCTGATACACCAGGAATTATTGAAACAAAGTATGGTTTGCACAAGAGCATGATGCGTGTGGTGGAGGAGTCGCTGGAAGATGCAGATGTGCTGGTGGTGATAGCCGATCCAACTGCCCCTGCAAGTGAATTAAATGAGGTGGCGGAAAGAGTAAAGGAAGTAAGGATGCCGGTGATTGTAGCCATCAATAAAACAGATGCGATTACACCTGAGAAACTGGAAACCTACAGGGCTTTCTGTGCAACCGTTTTCCCTGAAGCTGCGCTTCTGAATATCTCCGCACTGAATAATGATCAGCTGGATCAGTTACTGTCGACCATCCTGGGCTTCCTGAAAGAACAACCGGCATTTTACCTGGAAGAAGAAATAACAGACCGCTCAGAGAGATTCGTGGTCTCAGAGTTGATACGGGAGAAAATATTTGAACAGTTTAACAAAGAGGTTCCGTATTCCTGCCAGGTAATTATTGTAGATTGGAAAGATCAGCCTGATATCATTCATATCCGATCAGAAGTTATTGTAGAACGCGAATCACAAAAGGCCATCCTGCTTGGCAAAGGCGGAAGTGCCGTAAAGAAGCTTGGTATTGCTGCCAGAAAGGACATAGAAGCATTGCTGCAGAAGAAAATATTTTTGGGCCTCACGGTAAAAGTGAATGCCAACTGGAGGAATGATCCATTGCAACTTAAATATTACGGGTACGACAAATCATGAATAATACCGTTGCCATTATCGGGCGCCCTAATGTGGGAAAATCAACACTTTTTAACAGGCTGGTAGGTGAACGAAAAGCCATCGTTGACAACATCAGCGGTGTTACAAGAGACCGTATTTATGGAATTGCTGAATGGAATGGAAAAACATTTAATGTAATTGATACCGGTGGTTTTGTAACCAATTCCGAAGAAATATTTGAAAAGGAAATACGTAAGCAGGTGCATCTTGCCATACAGGAAGCTAACGTCCTGTTGTTTGTTGTGGATGCCGTGGTAGGCATTACCGACCTGGAGCAGGATATATCGAATATGTTAAGGAAGAGCGGTAAGGTAGTCTTGCTGGTAGTAAACAAGGTAGATAATATCTCCCGCATGTACCAGGCCAGTGAGTTTTACGGGCTTGGTTTTGAAAAGGTCTTTTTCATTGCCTCCATCAGCGGCAGCGGCACAGGTGAATTGCTCGATGCAATTGTCCCGTTTATTGATATACCCGTGGAGAACCTGTCGGAGACTATTCCCCGCTTTGCTATTCTTGGTCAGCCTAATGTGGGCAAGTCTTCTATGGTAAATATGCTCATGGGGGTGGAGCGGAACATTGTAACGGATATAGCCGGCACTACGCGGGATTCTATACATTCCCATTACAAACTTTTTCAAAAGGAGTTTGTGTTGATAGATACTGCCGGAATCCGGAAGAAAGCTAAGGTCAACGAAGACCTTGAATTCTATTCTGTAATCAGGGCGGTAAAGGCGCTTGATGAAGCCGATGTTTGCATATTGATGGTGGATGCAAAGATGGGCCTGGAGAAACAGGATCTGACAATACTTTCCATGGCTGAGAAAAAGAGAAAAGGAGTGGTCCTGGTTGTGAATAAGTGGGATTTGATTGATAAGGCCACCAACACCATGAAGGAAATGGAAAATGATATCAGGAAAAAAGTAGCACCCTTTAAAGACATTCCGGTCATTTTTACCAGCGTTACCGAAAAACAGCGGGTTTTCAAGGTAATTGAAACCGCTTTGCAAGTCCAGGAAAACCGGAAAAGGGTGATCAATGAAAAGGAGTTGAACGAGAAAATGCTGAAATCAATTGAGCAATTTCCGCATCCTTCAGTCCGCGGGGCTTTTTTGGAGGTAAAAGGAGTAGTACAGGTACCGGCAACTACCCCCACTTTCATCTTTTGGGTCAACTTTCCCAATGACGTGAAAGCCAGCTACCGCCAGTTTCTGGATAACCAACTGAGGGCTCATTTTAGGTTTACCGGGGTGCCGCTAAACCTGTTTTTTAGAAAAAAATAGCCTTTTTAACGATTTGTCAATTATTTTGTTACCTTTGCCCCCGCAATTTCTAACCATTAAAAATTTTTAATCAAATGAAAAAAGTATTTTTTGTTCTTCTTGCATCAGTAGCCATTTCTTTCACAGCTTGCACTTCCGGTGAGCAAAAAACTGAAACAATGGATTCTACGCAGGTAGAGAACGCTGTCAACGAAGTGTTGGATTCAGTTAAAACCGACATGGGACAGGTTGTTGATTCAGCTGCCAAATCAGTAGATGCGGTAGTTGATTCAGCTAAAAAGATGTAAGAAGTAAAGCACCACCGCGTGTTTGCATACAGTGTTGCTTTTTACGCAGCGATGTCTGCCTTCAAGAATTAAAGCCTCCTGAGAAGGGGGCTTTTTTATTTATCAGCCTGCATTACCTTTTAATTACCTGCAATCAGCAGGGAGGTCATAGAAATGGAGCCCATGATTGTTTTATCATTGAAGAAAGTTATGTTGTCTGTCGCATTCTTCAATCCGAGTGTATAAAGCAAGGGCAGATAATGTTCAGGAGTGGGGATGGCCTGCTGGATACCACTTCCAAGCGATTTGTAATGAATAAGGCTTCGGTGGTCATTTGTGGTTATCAGTTTCTTAAAAGTGTCATTCGCCTCAATAGCCCAATCAAAACCCTGAGATGGAGTATTCCAGTTCAGTATGCGGAGGTTATGCACCATATTTCCGCTACCTATTATTAAAACACCTTTTTCACGCAATGTTGACAGTTCCTTTGCAAGGTCATAATGAAACTGAGGTGCCTGGCTTCTGTCAAGACTTAATTGAAGAACTGGTATATCGGCATTGGGATAGAGATGTTTCACTACGCTCCAGCAACCGTGATCGAGTCCCCAGGTTTCATCTAATGCGACCTTTGTTTTTTTGATGAGACCGCTTGTTTCACCTGCCAATACCGGACTGCCTGGTGCAGGGTACTGTATTTCATAAAGTTCTTTTGGGAAACCACTGAAATCATGTATGGTTTTGGGCCGTTCCATGGCGGTAACATAGGTGCCATTTGTTTCCCAATGAGCAGAGATACAAAGAATGGCAGCAGGCCTTGGCAGGGTGTTTCCGATGGTGGCCCAACCCCTCGAAAATTCATTTTGTTCAATGGCATTCATAGGACTTCCATGACCCAGGAACAATACCGGCATTTTGGCGCTGGCAGGTAAAGGATCAGTAAGTTTATGTAACTCATTTAACTTCATAGATGAGGCAGAAAGTGGAATCAAAGGAAGTAGTTTAAGGAAATTTTTTCGTTTCATCGCTGTTCAATACTATCAAACTTGCCAAGAGAACTGTTAATTGCGTAATTGGAAAATCTACTACATCTCAGAAGAAACAATCGTTCAGTCGCAATGGTTAAATTCGGGATGATTTGAATACGTACCTCCAGAAGATTGTTATTGAGTCAGTTTTGAAATGTATGACAATCCAGGGTGCGCATTATTCTTCAGACGCTCTGCAGAGTAACTCCTGCTTTGAAAGTAGCCTTTTCCACTGCCAGGTGCCTGTCCTAACACCCTGCACTTGTAAATTACACATCAGGTGGTGACGGGGCAGTTGCATCCATTAAGAAATTCAAATCCTGAAATATTTAAAACAACCTTACTGCAAACCTACTCTGTTCGGGAACAAATGGAACCGTTGTTACATTAAGCCGGGCTCCTGATTTTCTATTGCAAAACTATTTTTGATGACGATCTTATCCCGTCTATTTCAGTTTGTATGAGGTACATACCGCGTTTTAAATCGGCTACGTTCAATACAAGCTTTTGCGACCCATTCTCCAGCACGTAGTTCTTTTCAAGAATAACTTTACCACGTAAGTCAACAATAGAGACACTGGCTATTGCTGCAGCAGGAGCTGTTACTTTAATTGATATAAAATCTGTGGCAGGGTTAGGATAGGAATACAATTGAAAGTTATTTGAGATAGTCGTGTTTTCACCCGTGTATTCTTTATTAAGCCACGGTTGGGGTGAAATAAGGGCTCTTAGCCGATAGCATGCATTGGAGTCATAAGCAGTATCTGCAGCAACCACGCGAATGTAATACTTGCCTTTTGGTAAACTGTTGAAAACAATGGTTTCATCGGCATCTCCGGTATTTGCTGCGGTGGCTATTAATTGACCGTTGCTTTTGTAGAGAAACAGATCATAATCTGTAACAAGGTCAATGAGTTCTACTTTCAGGTTAGTAAAACTGGTCTTTATGCGGAACCAATCAATGTCTGTTGCATTCGAAATGTTTCCCGTTACTCCATAGAACAGTGTATCCGAACTGATGCTGAGTTCCGTTGCAACCAGGCTGGTATTGTTCGGTTCAAATTGGTCAAGGCAACTGTCGGCAGGGTTCATTTTCACCAGCATCGCATCTTCGCCTCCGTTGGTGTTCGGCTGGTGAACACCAGAAGTGGTGAAAGTAGTTTCATCAGTAGTCATCAATAAGTAAAGAGAATTGTATTTATCCAGGTCGGCATCGAAAACTGTTTGCTTACCTGGACCACCTACTAAATAGGAATAAATTAAACTACCGGATGTTGAATACCTGGATACAAATCCATCCTGAAGAAAGAGTCCTTTATCCGGATCAAAAATATTAGTGTTAGCAACATTGAATTTGCTGTTGGTCTGACCCACCAGATAAACTACATCATTCTTTTTGTCGACAGCAATACCTCTTGATCGTTCGAGGTCTTTACCTCCATAATAGGTACCCCATGCCAACATTCCATCTGGCGTAAATTTAGCCAGGTATGCATCTGCCGAAGGGTTTCCTTCATTATTGTATCCCGGAAACCATTCCGGTTGCGCTGTACCGGGTGTTCCGATTCCAACGGTACTGATTGTCCATCCACCGATGTAAGCATTATTATTCGAATCAATAGCAAGGCCACGCCCATGTTCATCTCCCTCACCGCCATAATAACTGCACCAATACAGTTCGCCATCAGCACTCCACTTTGATATAAAGGCATCCTGCGGACCGCCTCCATAGGTGCTTTGATGAATGCCTGCTGTCGCAAACCCGGAAGTGCTTTCGCATGTGCCTTCTACATAGAAGTCTCCATTTTCCAGAAGAACAATATCATGCGCACGATCCTGCGAAGAGCCACTGTGATAAGAGCACCAGATAAGTGTGCCATCGGTGGTGAATGCTCCCACCATTACATCACCGGTTTGATCATCAATGCCATTATAGACTTCCTGGTAAGCGCCCGGTGTTGAAATATTGTTGGGGCTGCAGGTATATCCCGTGAAATACACATTACCTGTAGCATCACATTCAACTCCATTAACCTGGTCGCCATAACCGGTCCCCCCGAAGTAGGTGGCCCATTGTCGTATTCCATCTTTGTCAAATTTTACAAAGAATGCATCCATTGCGCCGCCAAAAACTTCCTGATGGCAACCTGCAGTAGCAATTCCGGAACTACTGAAAGTATTACCACCTACAAAAACATTATATGCAGCATCTGCCGCTATTGCATGGCAACCGTCCCGGTCGTAGGATCCATAATAAGTAGCCCAGGCCATTTTGCCATTTGGCTTAAATTTGGCAACAAAACCATCTACGCCCCCATCTCCGTAAGTTACCTGGTGCGCACCAACGCTTGCGATATTCTGAGGGCTGCTGGTATTGCCTGCAATCAACGGACTGCCTTTGCCATCAATGGCTAACTCCCCTTCAAATAAATCTTCATTTTTTGAACCGCCATAATAACTGAACCAGGTAATATTCGGATCGATTACCAAGGTCTTGGTTCTGCTTCCTGCTACTGCATAACCGATCTCATTTCTATCCAACGAATAGCTTGCGGCGGTCTGTAGCCGGTCATCCATCGTGTAGGCTAAGATCTTTCCTTCATTCAATTTACCAATGGCAGTCAACACCTCTATACTTCCATCTTCTTTCAATTGCAGCGAAGTGGCGCCTGTATATTGCATCTTTATTACGGAAGGATCGGCACCGGGATGCACCAACCATTCATACTTTAATGGCTGGCCTGCCTCATCTGGCGCATAAAACAACAGGTCGATACCGGGGTAAACATTTTTGTAGCTGACTGCATAATAGCTCTTCAAGCCGGTAATGCCGCTGTTTCCGGTATGCACCGTATAATAGTTGAGCAGTGTTCCGGTTTCATCGGAAGGAATCAAATGAGGTAATGCCGCACCGACAAAGCGCACATCAATGCGTGTTGAATGAAACTCATATTGAGGGATTCGCTCCTGTACAGCAATGCCCGGATCATATTCATAGTGGCGCCCGGCGCGATCATCTGCAACCTCGACCAGCCTGAAGAGTTCATAACTGAAACCATTTTGTTTGAGTTGAAGATTGAACAGTCCGCTGGAATAGATGTACAGCACTTCTTCATTAACGCGCTGATGCTGGTCGATAAATTGCCCTTGATTGGGAACAAAACCTGGTATTGATAAGAAGGTTTTATAAGACCACTGTTCATTCGGGTTCGCCAGGGCAAGTTGAAACAGCAGGCAGCATGCGAGTGTAGAGCGAATCATATTTTAATTGATTTTTCCTTTGGTTTAACAAGCAGATGAATTGAAAAACAGGTTCTACTGTTTAGTTCTTTGTAATGCAATATATTTTTTTATTGACAATTAGTAATGTCCGTTCATGCTATTGGCCTGGCATCCTAAAATGTTGGCAAGCCGGCAATTCGCAATTCAATAGCTGCCATCCATGTATTCTTCATCTGCCAGACACCGGGTAAATCTTTGTTTTCCTGATGGTTGAAAACGCAGTATTGTTCATGTGAATTTTATGCTAAACCGCTTTTGTATTGTATATGCCCGCTCCGCAAAAATCCGTTTGTTGATTCTAAAAGAGCTATCCGTTCCATGTGGCCGCTTTTCCTTATCCGGCAAAGAAAATACAAACTGAGAGAACTAATGGTTTTGTATCATGTGATAGTTTTTTCAGTTGTGTAATCCAGCTTACTGATAAGGATTAAAGGCCGTAACTGCTTTATTCATTGATTTCATAGCCTGCAATACCGTTTCGTCTTCATCAAACAATACTGCATAAAAGGCATCCGGTGAAAATTTCTCCCGTGCAAAGAAGGATTTTATGCGGAGCAAGATGTACTCCTTTGCACGCTCCATCTCTCCATACTTTGGTTTAATGTTATAGTTATCTGCAAGAGATAAAAAAGAATTTAAAATGTCATTGCTTACGATATAATTTTTCCGGAAGGCGTAGACATCAGCATAGTTATCCAGTATGCCGGGATGATCATGATAATATGCATATGTAAATTGTTGAATGAGTCCCTGGCTTACTATGGCATTCAGAAAACTGTTGGAAGAGTTGGTTGTATCCAGCGGCACAAAAATGTCAGGCATTATTCCGCCTCCGCCATATACGAGGCGACCCTGCGAGGTATAGAATTTCGACGTATCTTCCTGATGGATACTATCTTTACTGGTAAACTCTCCGTTGTGAAAACGATTGGGTAGGTCATTGTAGTAATCATCTACATCGTGGTTGTATGGTTTTTGAATACACCGGCCTGATGGAGTGTAGTACTTGGCAACTGTTAAACGAAGCGCTGACCCGTCGGAGAGTCCGTATTGTTCCTGCACGAGTCCTTTGCCGAAAGAACGCCGTCCTACCACAATACCACGGTCCCAATCCTGGATAGCGCCTGTTACAATTTCACTGGCGGAAGCAGAGCCTTCATCTATTAAGATAGCCAGAGCGCCATCTTCAAACTGTCCAAGTACCCTCGTCTTGTATTCGGTACGGGAATAAACCCTTCCCTTGGTATACACCATCAGTTTAGGCTGATCCAGGAGTTCATCGGTGATATCGGTTGCCGCATTCAGGTAGCCGCCTCCGTTTTGCCTCAGATCAATGATGAGTTTGCTCATTCCTGCATTTTTCAATTCCTTGAGGGCTGCCATAAATTCATCATAGGTAGTTTCACTGAACCGGTTGATTTTTATAAATCCTGTTTTGTCATCAATCATATAGGAAGCATCAACACTATACATTGGAATTTTATCCCGGGTGATGGTGAATATCAGCAATGCGCGCGCATTTTTACGTTTGATTCCAATGGTAACCTTGCTTCCTTTTTTACCCCGAAGCTGTTTTACCACCTCGCTGTCACTGATATTTTTTCCTGCAATGAGAGAATCATTGATCGTAACAATCTTGTCGCCCGAGAGCAGGCCGGCCGATTCCGCAGGCCCGCCTGAAAGTACATTTACCACCATTATGGTGTCTTTGACTACAAAGAATTCAATACCTATTCCTTCAAAGTTGCCTTCCAATTCCTGGTTAACTGCCTTCAGGTCGCTTGCTGGAATGAATGTGGAATGCGGATCAAGATTTTCCAGCACTTTTTCAATTGCGCTGCCTTCCAGGCTGTTCAGATCGACGGTATCTACATATTTAGCCTGTACATAGTCGAGAACCTGTTCTAAAGTACCTATACTGGCATTGCTGAATATAGACGCCTTCCTTGACCCGGTAAGCATTTGACCAATCTGTATACCTGCTACCAGAACAATCGTCATTATGACAGGAAGCCAAATGTTGAATTTTTTATTCATGTTTTCGTATCGAAAAGCAAAGAAACGATATTTAATGCGTTGCATCAAGGAGATCATATTGCTGGGTGTAGGACAATTCGTTCATCTTATAAAGTAATGGTTGGTGGGTTAAATGGCTAAATTGCTGAATTGCTAAATTGCTGCGGCGAAGCCGATCACTTGCTATGCTGT
>CAZGBP010000109.1:0-9108 GCA_964524035.1 uncultured Bifidobacteriaceae bacterium | reverse complement strand
CTGAAATGCCTGATGAAACGTTTTTCATAGATTTCCGCCTTTCTTTATCTGAACCCGGATTTTGCAGTTGGTCTTTTAGAATTATTAAAGCTTTATTGATTAAGGGTTATTGGCAATTATGCAGGTTAAGGAATTCTTACTGTTTACATTTTTTACATCTCTTGCTTTGAAATCCAATAGCTATGCATGAAACTACTACCGGATAATGATTATATGGTTTTTTCTACTGGATAGCAGTTGGAATTCATCCTTGAGTAATCAACATCAAACTTCGACTGCAAAATCCGGGCTAAATCATATCCCGGTGGCTTTAGCCTATATTATCCGGAAAATTGCGATTGATTTAATAGATTGTGCGGGAAGACTGATTCGGCAGACAGACACATGTTCCAATCAAACAAAATAACCCGCATATAATCACTCTACAGGTAACATGAACATCCTTTCGCAACCCAATGCTTTGTCATTAACTGCACAATCAAAAAACGCTACGCTTCAAACAATCTTTCTATTCTTTATTATTTCGAGTTTAACGTTTTCATTGGCCTTCTCACAAACGGTTACCATTCAACTCACCGGAGACAAAAGCAACTGGCAATTCAGAAAAGCAGGCGACAGCAGCTGGCTTAAAGCTGAAGTTCCGGGAACAGTGCATACGGATCTGATGCACAATCACCTCATCCAGGACCCTTACTATGGCGACCGGGAGAAAGAGTTATTGTGGATAGAAGCGCATGACTGGGAGTATCAGACAAGTTTCACCTGCTCCGGCGATTTGCTGATGAATAATCATTTCGAACTTCAGTTTAACGGACTGGACACCTATGCTGATGTGTACCTGAATGATTCATTGATACTGCAGGCTGCGAATATGTTCCGCACCTATAAAGTACGTATTAACAGGTCGCAATTGCATAATAACAATATCCTGCTGATCCGTTTCCATTCGCCTCTTGTAAAAGGCAAAGAAGCCGCCTCACTCCTACCCTATCCGCTCGCCGGTGATGTGGATGGCAAAGCTTTTACCCGGAAAGCGCAATACCAATATGGTTGGGACTGGGGGCCCCGGCTGCTGACTTCAGGTATCTGGCAATCTATCACGCTTACGGGATGGTCAAACCTAATGCTACATGATGCTTCCGTAATAACCACCTCTGTATCCAAAGAAAAAGCGGGGCTTGCAATGCAACTGACTATAGAGAGCGATACTGCTTTAGAATTGTATCCACAGATTACCGTTGACCCCGGCTCAGTAAATTATTCATTTGACAAACTTCAAATTCAACCCGGTTTGCGGGAGTATACGCTGTCCTTTCAAATGGATCAGCCCGTGCTCTGGTATTGTAACGGCAGCGGCCTTCCCTACCTTTACCATCTTGCGTTTTCAGCCACCACCCTGCAACCATCAATGACTTTAGCTGAAAAGATCAGATTTGGTATAAGGACAATAGAAGTAGTGCAGGAAAAAGATTCACTTGGACAATCATTCTACTTCCGGATCAATGGGCAGCCTGTTTTTGCAAAGGGTGCCAACTACATCCCGCCTCATAATTTTTTGCCTTCTGTATCAGCAGATGACTATCGAAGCATAATTGAAGATGCCGTTGCCGTGAATATGAATATGATAAGAGTCTGGGGAGGCGGTGTATATGCCGATGATGCCTTCTACGACCTTTGTGATGAAAAGGGATTGTTGGTTTGGCAGGATTTCATGTTCGCCGGTGCAATGGTTCCGGGCGACAGTGCTTTTATTGAAAATGTCAGCAGGGAAGTAATCGACCAGGTGCAACGACTACGCCACCATCCAAGTATTGCCCTATGGTGTGGCAACAACGAGATTGATGAAGCGTGGCATAACTGGGGCTGGCAAGCGCAATACAACTACACAAGTGCTGTTCAGGACGAGCTTTGGGGTAATTACACAAAACTGTTCCACCACATCATACCCGGAATTCTTGCTCAATATGATTCCTCACGCTTTTATTGGCCGTCATCTCCATCCATAGGCTGGGGGCGCAAAGAAAGTCTTCAGCAGGGCGACTCCCATTACTGGGGAATCTGGTGGGGCAAAGAACCATTTGAAAATTACAATATCAAAGTCGGCAGGTTTATGAGCGAATATGGGTTCCAGTCTTTGCCTGATATGTCTTCGATTGAAAAGTTCACAACGACAGAAGAGCGTCAACTGAAAGGTAAAGGACCAAACAGGTTTTCGAAGATGATGAATGCACATCAAAAGCATCCTACAGGTTTTGAGACTATTGACGAATACATGAAACGTGACTACAAGGTGCCAGAAGATTTCAACAGCTATGTGTATGTATCGCAGCTGCTGCAACGGGATGGAATGGCGACTGCCGTGGAAGCACACCGTCGCGCCAAACCATATTGCATGGGCACGTTATACTGGCAATTGAATGATTGCTGGCCGGTCACATCATGGAGCAGCCGCGATTTTTTTGGTAACTGGAAAGCGCTGCATTTTAAAATAAAGGAACTCTATCAACCGGTAATAGTCAGTATTCATCAGGAAGGTGATCTCTGCAAAGTGACCGTTGTTTCTGATTTGCCACAATCAGTTAATGGCACGCTGCAGCTCACCCTCCTTACGTTTATCGGCGATAGCATTTGGGATTTCAGTAAAGAAGTACCATTAATCGGCAATGCCAACACACTGGTTTATGAGTTCAGACCAGAAACGCTGATTGGGAAATCAAATACAAATGAAATCCTGCTTCATGCAGAGTTAACTACTGAAAAGGAAGTGCTGGCATACACGAATTACTTCTTTGTAAAACCAAAAGATCTGTCATTACCGTCCACTTCAATATCCTGCAAGATCAATTACCTCCATGACCAGTCTGCAATGGAAGAATTTCCATTTGTTTATTCAGTGGAATGTTCATCACCGCTGTTTGCAAAAGATGTTTTCCTGGATGTTGACTTTGAATCATACAAATTGAGCGACAATTACTTCGATTTGCTTCCCGGTGAAAAAAAGAAGCTTTACCTGTATTCACGGAAACAACTCGATCAAAACTTAATTCCTGTTAAGGCAACTTCACTAATTGATTGCTATTGATATATTTTCATATTGAAGCAACGTATTGTTGCAAAACTATTATTCTGCAGAAATGCCGATTTTAATTAGCCATTTGCAACATTTATATTTACATCAAACCGATCACTGCAATTTATTACCACACTCAACTTAAAATAACATCTGCTAATTTTTCCACTGATAATTTACAGGCAATCTCAAAACTGATGATCAACATCCATTCATACAATTATAAATCAGGCTTTAGCCATTATTGTAATCTGGTGCTGCTCTTTAAAAAACTGTTGATTTATCTGCTACTCGTTATTCCATCAGCAGGTTTTTCACAAACCCCATTAACACAGCTTGTCAATCCATTCATCGGGACCGGGGGACATGGCCACACTTTTCCAGGCGCTACCCTGCCCTTCGGCATGGTACAACTTTCACCCGACACACGTATTGACGGTAGTTGGGATGGCTGCGGCGGATATCATTACAGCGACTCTGTCATTTATGGTTTCACACATACACATCTCAGCGGTACCGGTATAAGCGACTATGGCGACATCTTGCTGATGCCAACTACCGGCACCCCGGTTCTTGTTCCGATAAAAGAGGGGAGCTATAAAAAAGGGTATGCCTCGCACTTTTCACATAACCGGGAATCTGCTTCTCCCGGATATTATGCAGTTCATCTTGATGATGATGGCATTGATGTGGCGCTGACAACTTCCGGAAGGGTGGGCATGCATCAATATTCATTTCCGGCATCAGAACAATCCAATATCATTTTGGATCTTGCCCATCGTGATGAAGTGATTGCCTCCTCCATTCAGGTAATCGATGCAAGGCATGTACAGGGCATGCGACGATCAAAAGGCTGGGCACCCAACCAGGTAGTGTATTTTGCCATAGAATTTTCCAAACAATTCAATAGCTATGGCATTTCGTTAAATGATTCCCTGCTTCATTCCTCGTTGTTGAATCCTGCAAATGATCACAATGGAAAAAATATAAAAGCTTTTTTCCAATTCAATACTTCTGAAAACGAATCAATCATAGCAAAGGTTGGCATCTCCGCGGTGAGTATGCAAGGGGCACGAAATAACCTCTTGAATGAAATACCGGACTGGAATTTTGAAGAGGTACGCATTAATGCGGAAGCAACATGGAATTATTACCTCAGCAAAATTGAAGTGAAAGGCGGAACAGCCAACCAGCAAACCATTTTTTATACCGCCCTCTATCACAGCCTGATTGCACCCAATCTTTACAGCGATGCAGATGGCAGCTATCTTGGCCGCGACGGACAGATACATGCTGCGCGTCATCCCTATTATACCGTTTTTTCACTTTGGGATACCTACAGGGCATTGCATCCGTTACTTACCATCATTACACCAAAACAGAATACTGATTTCATAAAAACCATGCTGCTGCAATTTGAACAAGGCGGCCGCTTACCGGTTTGGGAATTGTCGGCTAATGAGACCGATTGCATGATTGGCTATCATTCCGTTTCCGTAATTGCAGATGCCGCCGCAAAAGGCCTGAAAGGTTTTGACTACCGGAAGGCGCTCGATGCCATGCAGTACAGTGCCGGCCTTTCCATCTATGGCCTTGCTCCCTACCGGGAAAAAGGATATATCAGCATGGAAGATGAAGGAGAATCGGTTTCAAAAACACTGGAATATGCCTATGATGACTGGTGCATTGCTCAATTGGCTTTGCGTTTAAATGATTCTGCTGCCTATTCATCTTTCATACAAAGAGCTCAAAGCTGGAAGAACTTATTTGACCCTGCATCAGGCTTTCTGCGGCCAAAGAAAAATGGAAGCTTCCTTACCCCCTTCGACCCTTATGAAGTCAACTTTAACTATACGGAAGCCAATAGCTGGCAATACCGATTTGCCGTGCAACAGGATATAGAAGGACTAAAACAAATGTTGGGCGGCACTAAGAACTTTGAAGCAGCCATCGATTCCTTGTTCACGACAAGTTCCAAAATCAATGGCAGGGAGCAACCGGATATCACCGGAATGATCGGTCAGTATGCACATGGAAATGAACCAAGTCATCACATGGCGTATTTGTATAACTATGCAGGCAATCCTGCCAAAACGCAGGCCATGGTTCACAAAATAATGGAGCAGATGTATCACAATGCACCAGACGGCTTATCAGGAAATGAAGACTGTGGGCAGATGAGTGCCTGGTATGTATTCAGTGCAATGGGGTTTTACCCGGTTACACCGGGCACACCATATTATGCCATAGGAACACCACTGTTCGACACCGTAAGAATTCACCTCGATAATCAGAAAACATTTTCGATAGTTTCAAAGCATGCAAAGCCCGGCGACATTTATATACAGTCCATGAAACTAAATGGCACGAATACAGATACCTTTTATATTTCACAGGAGATGATCCTTAAAGGATCTACGGTAAGTTTTGAGATGGGAAGCAGTCCTGCAACTTTTGCCGGCAGGATCACAGCCCCGCCCGCTGCCATTACGCAATCATTGATTGCGGTGGTTCCTGCAATAGAACCCGGCAATGCCACCTTCAGAGCGTCTGCCACCCTTTCCATCAAGAGTCCGGAAAAAGGAAGTAAAATATATTATACGCTTGACAACAGCACGCCAACACAAAAATCAAAACCTTTCCTCAAACCTTTTACGATAAAAGAGAATACGGTGGTGAAAGCAATCGCAGTCAATAAGCAGGGAGTTACGAGTAAAGCCGTAACTTCCATGTTTCAACTGGTTGCACATAACAGCAGCGTAACCTATCTTACCCGGTATAATGATCAATATATCGGTGGCGGTGAGCTTACTTTAGTTGACGGACAGCAGGGTGGCATTAATTTTAAGAATGGATACTGGCAAGGCTGGTGGGGAATGGACATGGAAGTGTTGATAGATCTACAAAAGACAACCGCTGTTACATCAGTAAGTGCCGGATTTTTACAGGATCAGAAATCATGGATATTGATGCCGAAGTTGGTGAATATTGAAGGCTCTGATGACGGCAAGAACTATTATCCTATCACATCGGTCGTCAATGATGTACCTTACACAGAAGAGGCTCCGGTTAGCAAGCAGTTTTCCGCTTCCTTTCCACGGGTAGAACTTCGCTATGTAAGAATCAAAGCAGTGAATGCCGGTAAGTTGCAGCCCGGCCATCCGGGCGCCGGCGGTGATTCGTGGATTTTCTGTGATGAGATCTCTGTTCAATAAAAAATAAATCCCTTAGCCGGTTACTGTTTCGAACTATTTTTCCGGACATTTTTTCAGCTTTGCAGGATTGACTTAAAATTGGTATGTCCAATAACATTACCATTAAATCATGATCAAATTATTGTCCTTCGAAATTGCCATTAGCAGACCAGTATTCTCACTAAACTATGCATCTTATTAAAGCGATTTCGTTGTTGTTACTGATTTTGATAATTCGTCACGGAAACGATGCCATGGCACAATTCTCGGCCGCTAGCATCAATAATAGAGAAACTGACAGCACTTATATTGATCGCGATCCGTCTAAATGGTCGATCAGGATGTATAGTGTACTGAAATATCAGCAATTTGGCGTTACCAGCGGCAGCACCAATAGTGCATTCGGATATTCACCGAATAAATTTCTTGAATTCGGTATGGGGTTCTCTCTTAATGGCCTGAACCTTGATTTAGCCTTTTTTGATATCAGGAATATTATCCAGGAAGATACCGTAAACACGAGTATTGCCTTTGATTTTGTTGGCTCACTATATGCAAAAGCGCATCTTTTCGAGGCTCACCTTCACAAAAGCACCGGGCTTTATGGCTGGATTAATGAAGACGGTGGCGGCATTTTTGCTTCAAAAGATATAGACATTCCTTTTCGACCCGACATCAGTATAACCGCATTGGGAATCAACTATAACTACCTTTTCAATTCCGGCAGAATAACGTTCGGTTCTATTTCGGGATTAGAGATACAGAAGAAAAGTGCAGGGGGTGCAATAGCCGGCGTATTTTTTTCCGTTTACGATCTTCATGCGGACAGTGCAGTAGTTCCTGAAGAACATGAACCGTTATTCGAATATCATACCATCGTCTCTGATGCATTTATGGTATCTGCAGGAATCAGCGCAGGATATGCCTATACTTTCGTGTTTCCGAAACACTTTTATCTTACGCTTTCACTTGCTCCGGGTGTTTCTATAACACGAGGTGAGTTAAAAGCATATGGTGCTTGGTATATCGGCGGTATTCCGGTAAATATATCTTACAAACTAATTTCAAGAAGCGCATTTGGCTATGCAGGCAAGAAATTCTATGCTGTAATCTCTTTGGTCAACGACCGGAATTTCCTGAACATCAGTAACGACAACTATTATCTGCAGGATATCAATAAGTCTAAGCTGGTATTTGGTTACCGGTTTTAAGGAGCCTATCGGGAATTATTTCCCCATCTGAACTCAGAACTGCAACCTGATTTTATCAATCATTTCATTTACTGCCGGGCAAATACCCGCATTATCATGAATGACATCTAACTGCTCCGGCGAAAGCCGAAGCTTGGCCGGTGGATAGGTACGGCAGCCCATAGGCCTGATTTCATAGATGGTGCATTTGTTATCATCACCCAAAAAAGTACAGGGCAGTTTCTTCGTGAAATATTCATACTCAGGATCTGCCTTCAGGTATTTTTTAATAAATCCTTCCGGTGTCATCTTAAAATGGCGGGCAATGCGTTTGATATCCGGCATCTCAAAAACCGGTTGCGCAATCCTGCAGCAATTCGCACATTCCAGGCAATTGATATGGGCAAATGCTTCATCATTCGCCTTCCTGAATGCTTTATCGAGCCCCTTGGGCTTGTCTTCTTTGAAACGGTTAAACAACTGCCTTAAGCCATGGCGCTGACTTCTTGCTTTCTTCTTAATCTTTTCTAATAGTCTTTTATAACGTCGTGATGCAGCCATTAAGAGATTTTGTCGGGCGCAAATGTAGTAAAAGGAATGTGAAGGAAGATTTTATGCATGGACAGGGGTGGACGGCAATTCGATTATCTTGTCAGGCAATGGTTGGTGGGTTAAATGGATAAATGGTATAATGGTTAAATGGTTAAATGGCTAAATGGCTTCGGCGAAGCAGATCACATGTTATTCTGTAATCACTACTCCGCTTTACTCAATTACTCAAATACTTAATACTGAAGCTTTAAGAAATAGAACACGGATAACACTGATCAAACGGATTCTTACGAATTTTTATTTGATCATTTTTTAAATTTGCTTTGAATGATCACTGTGATAATCTGTGGCTATCAGTCCAATCTGTGTCATCCCTGTGCCATTTATTTCCTGCTCCCCAACATCCGGAGCACATACTTGCCAATAATATCATACTCAATATTCACCTTGCTGCCCTTCCTTACATTTTTGAATGAGGTATTTTCAAAAGTATAAGGGATAATTGCGACGGAAAATTCTTTCTTGTCAGCTTTCACCACCGTCAGGCTTACGCCATTGATACAGACGGATCCTTTTTCAACCAATAAATTTCGTTGCTTCTTGCCTACACTAAAAGTATACAGCCAACTGCCCTCCAATGCTTTGACTTTATTGCAAGTAACCACTTCATCCACATGGCCCTGCACCAGGTGCCCGTCCAGCCTGCCATTGAGCAGCATCGAACGCTCCAGGTTGATCTCATCTCCTTCTGAAAGCCGGCTAAGGTTCGACCGCAGCAACGTTTCTTCCACTGCCGTCACCACATGCCTGTTACCAAGCGCCTGCACGACGGTTAAACAGACGCCGTCATGCGCTACACTCTGGTCCACTTTTAACTCAGGCGAAATAACAGACTCCACTGCAAAATGCACATTACTGCCCTCCTGCCATCTGGTAACTACCTTACCTGTTGCTTCTATGATTCCGGTAAACATGATTAATATGGAATTAAATGTTCGTACTCATTGATTGAAAATTGAAAAGATACGGGTGTACGACAATTCGTTCATCTTGTCAAGCAATGGTTGGTGGGTTAAATTGCTAAATGGTTAAATGGTTAAAT
>CAZGBP010000108.1:0-9570 GCA_964524035.1 uncultured Bifidobacteriaceae bacterium | reverse complement strand
AATCCGTAAAAATCTGTCCAATCAGTGTCATCCGTATTCCATTTTGAATCTTCATCTACTATGTAGTTCCAAAATTTGAAGGTATACAAATTTAAAAGGCAGCGACCTTTTTGATTGGGTGTATGACAAATTGCAGCTCCTGGCGATAAAAATATATAAGCGCGAAGTCGCAAAGACGCCAAGAAAAGTAAAATTGTAATTTATTCTGTGTGATTTTCTTAGCGGCTTAGCTTCTTTGCGCTAATAAAAATGAGCTAAGGATTCCCCAAGGAGTAATAAGTGCAATTGGTCATACACGCTTTTTATTTGATATACTATCATTCCGCTAAATTATTACGATCCAGGCAAAGATGATTCCCGGTATCCAAAACAATAAAGTGAATAGTATGTCCAGCCAAAAATTAATGGTAATACCATCCTCCCACAATGCAACTGCCAATGGTGGAAGTAAGATGGCCAGCAGGCAATAGAGCAATTTTTCTTCGCTTGCAGGCGCGTGAAAGAACTCTTTATGCATTTTGCTTTTTACCGTTGATTGATCTGTCAGAGCTTTCCATACGAATGATTTAGCTGCTTTTTTAATCGCCTTTTTGTCTGCCTGCTGTATGGTGTTCTTTTCAAATTCAGAGATAGCAGTTTGATAGCTGCTTTGAGCATTTTTAATTACTTGCCGGGCTGCAATTTCAACCGATTCATTTGTGGAAGCAAGGTATACTTCATCAGGATTTACTGCTGGCATCTTGCTTATTTCCCCACTATGGGGCAATTCAGATACAACTACCGGGGTTGATTTGTCAATTTTTGTATTCGGATGATAGCGTCCGGAAAACTCAACATGGGAATTTCTTGAGCAGGAGGTAAGTGCAAATGCCAGTAAAAAAATACAAAATGTGAAATTGACAAAGTCGCGTTTCATGGGGAGATTGTTTTAGATAGTAAGATACAGTCATTGCCTATTCCATGCCATTTTTTTTACGATTTTTTCAGGTACCAAATCCAGGCATCTATCCGAAAGTGATTCATTAATAACTTCAGGTAACAGTTTGAAATGTTTCCATAGCAATTGAAAGCCAATAAGGCAGCACAAATACAGTAAACTACTCTAATAAGTGTCCTCGCAGAGACTCGAACTCTGGACCCGCTGATTAAGAGTCAGCTGCTCTACCAACTGAGCTACGAAGACCGGTATACCGGACTGTGTTATTTTCCGGAGTGCAAAAGTCAGGATTTTTCGCGGAAAGAAAGAATGGATATTTACGATAATTGACTAATTTCGTTTTATCGTTTAATTACAACCCTTAAAAATGAAAGCAAAAATTTTTCTATTGGTAATTGCCATAGCGTTTACTGGATATTCCATGGTGCGGGCTCAAAGCACATCCAGCCAACTGGATGGAAAAAAGTACAGGATAGAACTGAGTAAAACCGGAAGTACGGAAGCGCCAATCGCACAAACATTGGTTTTTACCAACTCCATGATGCAAACACCCGGCTTTAATTCACTTGGCTTTAAAGAATCCAAAGCCTATGTGAAGCCCACAGAAGATTACTTCACCTGGATGTCAACAGTTAACAGTGAAAAAGAGGGTGTAATGGGCTGGCAGGGCAGTGTGAAAGGAGATAAGATTGAAGGCAGCTGCACCTGGAGAAGAGCAGGCGCACAACCCATACAATATACTTTTACCGGGACGGAGATTAAGGCTTCCGGTAAATAGCAAGATGCCGTTACCAAATTAATCCGGGCAGTATTACTGTCCGGATTTTTTTATGCTGTTATTCCGGGTTCAATCACTGACAATTTCCATCAAAATCATCTTTCCCCGGGTGAAGACAGCCTGAAGGTGGCTTTTTTGTTGTTCCAAAAACCATAAGATGCTAAATGCCGTACATCCTCTCCTGCGGGATCCCTGAAATTTCAAATTAAACCGACCCGGCTCTTTCAATACCCTTAATTATCAATATTTTGCGACCTGTTTAGAAATTTAAAAAGGTATGAGAATGGCTTATATATGAAGAGCGGATTTCTCACCAGTTACTGGTTGAAAATAAAAAATTGCTCTTCAATTAAACCTGATGTTTAAAACGAAATTTGGAGGAATGCTGATTGGACAATCTGAAAATAGTTCTTCAAAAAAATTTAACGCAGGAGATCATATAAGCAATTACCCTTTTGCCATACATTGTGGCGCTTTTTCAAACACTTATCAGCAGGTCAATTCTGCCTAATGACAGGTTAAATGAACAAGATTAGCCTTTTTGTGTTAACGCCATTTAATTCTTTTGTGTAAAGAAAGTACATCAGCGCTTGTAAAACCTTTGAACCAGATGGAATCAGAAAAACATTGGTATAATGAACGTTTTTGCCAGCTGTTCAATAAGGGGTGTTTGTGTATTGGTACATGCCGGCAGTCCATGAAGCGATCTGTTTTCATCACGTTAATAGTTATCGGTATCTAACAAAGATAATCCTTATTTATTGATATGAATACCTATCGGATTTTACTTGCAGATGATCATTCGGTTATCAGAATAGGATTAAAATATATCCTGAATACGCAGTTTAATTGTCAGCAGATTGAAGAAGCGGAAAATTGTAAAGACCTCTTCGAATTGCTTGAAAAAAAGACCTTCACACACCTGGTGCTTGACTTACAGTTACCAGACACCAACATGTTAAGTGTATTTCCCGCTCTTCGCAGTCAATATCCTGCTCTCAAAATTCTTGTTTATTCCATGAGTGATGAAGAGATTTTTGCCAGGCGACTGTTGTTAATGGGTGCTAACGGCTATTTGAGTAAACTGAGTAGTGGTAGCGAAGTGCGAAAAGCATTGAATCTGTTTCTGATGGGCCGTAACTATGCAAGTGATGTTGTAAAAGCCACTTTGAAAAACCAGCCTGAAAACAGTGAATTAAATCTAAATCCATTTAATTATTTCTCCGAAAGAGAAATGGAAGTCGCTATTGACCTGCTGCAGGGAAAGCGGGTGAAAGAAATTGCAAATAAACTCAATTTGCGGTCCTCCACAGTAACTACCTATAAAGCACGTATTTTCGAGAAGGCCGGAGTCAGAACCTTATTAGATTTCAGGAATATTGCCCAATACTGCAACTTCATCGAGGCATAGTATTACTGTTTCACCATAGTACACATCTGCCCTTAATTCCATTTTTCCAATAGTACTTATCTGTTATTCCAAACCAGCCTGGCTTATCTATTCGCCTTATCAGATTACTGATTGAAGAAATACTGATTCTTACCTGACCTCCCTCTGACTATGACGGTATACCGGGCACTGTCCAAATCTTTTAGAAGTGAAATACATTGCAAAACCATAATGGTTCCTTGGCGAAAAATCCCACTTAAGGCGATAGTTGATTCATTTCCGAATGAAAAACGCCAAACTCACTTAGTTTATCGTTACCTATATATAACTAAACAAATTATGCCAAAGTGCTATGCAGAACAGGTATACAGGTCGTGTAACATTCATTAAAAGCGAATGCGTAATGTGATACGGATAATGGCATTTGCAGCCAAATTCGGTGATTCAACCTGTTACTCCGGGAAAAATGGTTCGCCAGTTCCATGAATTCCGTAGTTAAGATAGTAGGTATTTATATAATATATACTGGGTAGTAGTAAAGGTGTAGGTTAAAACAGACAAAGGCCCTGATTACACACCCCTAATTTTACACCATAATTTTTAACATAAAATCAAATAAAATGAAAACTATGTCTACTCCTGAAACAATCAGGAAAAACACTTTTGAACGGAAGATGCAAAAACCTGTGTTTTTTGCACTTACGCTTCTTTTACTTTCAGTTTTTCAACTGCATTTTGCTTATGCTACCAATGGCACAGGTGTGGTAACGGTTACTTCGGGCAGTGGCAGTTGTGTGGATTATACCCCGGCGCAAGGTGGTGGTCCGGATAACTGGGAAGTAAGTGAAGGTGGCAGCTATACCATGACCATTACCGGAGTTACAGAATGTGGAGGAAGTACGATCACAGTGTTTGTACAAAGCAGTTCAAGCGGTAACTTCTGTTTCAATGCAACCGGTGGTAATGGTACTTATACCGGAAGTTTTACTTTACCTGCAGCAACCTGCAATACCATGCCCATCAGTTACAAATGTGGAGCAGATGGTGATTGCAGTAATGCAAACACTTTTAATGCAGCCGGCCCGAGTGGTTCTAAAAGTGTACACCTGCGCGCATCGTATTTTGACAGCAATTGCAATAAAACCGAAACCGATGAAGATTGCAATGCCGGTTGTACCCTTTCACTCAGCGGAGCAGGTAGTGATGTTAGTTGCTATGGTGAAAACAATGGCGCAATTGATGTAACGGTTTCTGATGCCCAGGGAATGGTAACGTACCATTGGAACGATGGTGCAACTTCAGAAGACCGGACAGGCCTTGTTCCGGGAGTATATACGGTGACTGCTGAAGACGATGCATGCTCCAAAAGCAGCACCTTCACAATAGCAGAACCAGCTGCACTCAGCCTTTCCGGTTCAGCCCTGGATATTACCATAGTTGGTGGTTCAGACGGATCCATCGATATAACGGTATCAGGTGGAACCGCTGCTTACAGTTATAGTTGGAATGATGGATCAACTGATGAAGACCGCACTAATCTGACACCGGGAACCTATACCGTCACGGTTACTGATAAGAATGGCTGCACTATTGAGAAGAGTTTTATAGTTAATGATGTTGAATGCACCTTAACAGTAGATGCCGGAGCTGATGATTCAAAATGTCATAACGATCCTACTCAGCTATATGCCGCTTCTTCAGATCCGAATGCAACGTACAGCTGGTCACCGGCTTCGGGAGTTGATAATCCAAATATCGCCAACCCGGTAACAAACGTAACACAAACAACTACCTTCACCGTTACAGCTACCGGAGCAAATGGATGTGTTGCCAGCGATGAAGTGACGATTACTGCTTATAAACTGGTTAAAGCAAAAATCGAAATATACCCCAATACGCCAAGCTGTGAGGCGCCTTGTCTGAAGTTGTTTACTAAAAACAATCCGAACTATTCTTATGAATGGCGCTTTAATGGTCTACCGATTGTTGGTGCGGCCGATAAGAATACCTATTGCGCCTGTGTATCCGGTGACTACTCCGTTCATGTAACGGATCTGGCTACAGGTTGCATGCATACTTCAAAGAAATTTACCGTTGTGATTGCACCGAAGTTGGAAGATGGAAACAAGGATGTTCCAGCAATGGAAATGAGCCTGAATGTATGGCCAAATCCTGCTACAGACCACCTTAATATTACGATCAGCAATGGCAGCGAAGGATCTGTTAACGTTCAGTTATTAGATATATTCGGACGAGAAATTATGCTGGATGAAATAAAAGGCAGCCGGTATGAGCAAACTCTTACCTGGAATATGAACGGTCTTTCCAACGGAGTTTATTTCGTAAGGGTTCTAACCGGAAACAACAGGATCGAACAAAAAGTAATGGTGATTAAGTAATCACGCATATCCGTTTTTCCATAAACACCAAAAGCCGGGCAGGATTCCATTCCTGTCCGGTTTTTTTATTGGAGGCAGCTTGTCCTGCCTGGATTCTACGCCGCGTTCATTGCAGCTCCGGCAGCTTTTCATGTCCCATCTTAATCTGGTATACAAGGCTGAAAAAAATTCCAGAATGCAATCAGGCAGAAAAAACACAAAAAAATTTGTGAAACTGAATGGTTGCATATATATTTGCAACCGAATAGTTTCACAAATAGATTGATGGATCAATCAACAGGCAGGTTCTAAAGCCATTGCAGATGCGATTGCCTGCCACTTTGATACAATGAGAAATTAACTTTGAACTTAACGGTTTCCGAATGAGAGAAGTTGACAACCGGTCAGGACAATACAGAAAGCTATGGGAAAACCGTTTAAATGAACCTGCAACATCTTACTCACCCTAAAAACAAAAAAGAAATGAACAACCTCTTAGCATTTGATTTTACAGTAGAGAAGGAGCGCAAAACCATTACTGTAAAAAGAGAATTTGCAGCGGAAATTTCGCTGGTATGGGACGCTTATACCAAACGCGAACTGCTTGACCAGTGGTGGGCACCAAGACCCTGGAAGGCAAGAACCAGGTCAATGGATTTCAGGGTAGGCGGCCAATGGCATTATGCAATGGTAGGGCCAAACGGAGAAGAACACTGGGCCATGGCCGAATACACGGCTATTCAATCCGAGCTGGTATCCGGGCAAAAGAAATTTACCGGGCTCGATGCGTTTGCCGATGCAGACGGCAATGTGAATAAAGAATTGCCGCAATCAACCTGGGAAATACTTTTTACAGACAAAGGGCCCATCACCCTGGTGGAATGCAATATATCATACCCTGATGTGGCTCAGCTGGAAGCAACCATTCAAATGGGCTTTAAAGAAGGCTTCGCGACAGCGATGGAAGGACTAGATGAATTATTGACTTCCCTGAAAAACAAGTAAGTCAATAAATAAGAGAAGCTGCTGTTGCCGCAACCTGCGCAGATCTGTCAATGGCCATGTTCATCACCGTGATGTTCATGGTCATTTTTTATTTCGGGTGAAAGCGCCATGATAAAACAGAAGAATGCGCCAAGTCCACCTACTACCATTACAATTTGCGGGAACCAGATTTGCAGAAACATACTTTGGAAGGATTTAAAATGTGGCGCTAAAGTAAAGAGCAAAACGCAGATTTTCTGATAAAGATGGCAGGTGATTAACAGCACCTGACGATTCAGCTGCCGGAAGTATGGCGTATTCAGTCTTTGCCCGGCAAACTGAATCCGATGCGTTTCCTGGTATCCGAACTTTGTCCGGCCAGTTTAAACTCCTCCATATCTGCCAGTATCACTTTATCAAGCAATTCCGGAATGCGCTCTTCTTTTGGTATTCCTGCAAGCCGAAGGTCGCGGTTCTTGATTACCTCCTCCACTACTTTTCGTACACTTCTGGCATTACCAAAGTATTTATCGCGCCGGTCATACAATAACTGCAGGTAGTTTTGAAGATGAATGGCAGCCAGTTCATCAGGTTGCAACCCTTCCGCCTTCAGCATACTTAGGGCTATGGCAAACAGTTCTTCCGGTGTATAGTCTTCAAAGACCAGTGTCTTGTCAAATCTTGAACTGAGGCCGGGGTTTGATTCCAGGAAGCGCTGCATCGGTTCGGTATACCCTGCCACGATCACCACAAACTGGCCGCGCAGGTCTTCCATTCTTTTTAGCAGTGTCTCAATGGCTTCGCTTCCAAAATCATTGGCAGCGCCCATGCTCAGCGCATATGCTTCATCAATAAAAAGCACGCCTCCCTTTGCGGAATCGGCTACCTGTGCTGTTTTAATGGCCGTCTGTCCGACATAACCTGCCACCAGGCCTTGCTTATCCACTTCAACCAGGTGGCCTCTTTCAAGCAAACCAAGTGCTTTGTAGATGCGTGCAACAATTCGTGCAACCGTAGTTTTGCCGGTTCCGGGATTGCCCATAAAAACACTGTGCAAAGAAAACCGCCGCAACACGTCTTTCCCTTCTTCCCGGTAAAACCTCACCAGTTTCACCATCTCGTTTATTTCACTCTTAATCAGATTCATTCCCACAAGACTGTTCAATTCCTGCAAGGCATCCTTCAGCAATAATTCATCAGTTGGAATGTCAGGCAGTTCATATTCGCGCGATGCAAATATTTTCATGAAGTCACTTGCTTCCAGGGTCGTAAAGCTTTCCTTGCTCAAAGACTTGGGATTCTGATGCGCCATAACCCGCAATCCCATGTTTAGCTTGGCTTCATCAATCCATCCGTTAACCAGGCGTGCATTTCCAAAAGTACGGTCGCGGTTGCGGTATGCCTCTACCAGCTTTTCATACAAGAATTTTCTTGCTTCCGGTGAAAAGACCAGGTTGCGCTCTTGTGCTGCATAGCCGGCTATGGCAGCCAGTTCCTGCGGCAGGTAATCGGGGAATTCGAAACGCTGGCTGAGCCTGGATTTCAACCCCGGATTGGATTCCAGGAAGGTGGCCATTTCCTCAGGATACCCGGCTACGATCACAGCGATATCTCCTTTGCCGTCACTGATTTCCTTAACAAGAATTTCAATCACCTCTTTTCCAAAATCCTTGCTGTCATCCGATTTACGCGCCAGTGCATATGCTTCGTCAATAAACAAGGTACCACCCCTTGCACGATTGATAACTTCCCTGGTGCGTGGTGCCGTCTGACCGATATATTCAGCCACCAGGTCGGCACGGTCTACTTCCACCAGGTGGCCTTTGCTGAGCAGCCCCATCTTAGCATAAATACGGCTGAGCATCCTTGCTACCGTTGTTTTTCCGGTTCCGGGATTACCGGTAAATACGGCATGCAGGTTTAGCTTATCATCATCGGCGAGGCCTTTCTCGGCACGCAGCCTGGTAAACTCCAGGTATTTGATATATTCATGAATTTTCGTTTTAATGCTGTTCAGGCCAATCAGTTGATCCAACTGACTAACTACCTGCGGCAGTGTATCCGTTGGTTCGGCAGGTTGCTGCTCCGCTGCAATCTTGTATTGCGGTGTATTGAGCACCGAAACAATGCCCGGCACGGCTTCGTCACCTACCGAGAACGGAACGACGCCAATCAGGTGATCCATAAAAACAATTTCCAGCGTGAAGCCACCGTCGTACCAGGTGCCCGTAGTATCTGAACCCCACCCGGTGGTCAGGGTGTAGTTACCCTGTTTATCGGGGTTCATGAAAAAAAACTCAATGCATTGGCCTTTCAGCTGGCGTGCATCGTTATAAAAGTCAAAATATATTTCACAGGGCCAGTTTACCTCCGGTAACCGGTTATGCAATAATAACTCCGCCCACACAAAGCGCGTTTCCTGCTTGTTGAACTGCGATAAATACTTTCTTTCGGCAAGGCCTACCCCGTTGTTCGGCCCTTCATACAACTTAACCGATTCGATACTGAAATATGGATTGGCCGTATTGGTTACAGGGCCGGCATTGGAAACATAAAAAGTTTTTGAACCCACCAGTACTCCTTCTACCCAGGCTTCCCAATAGTATTGGTCTTTTTTCCAGAACGAACCTGCTGCGGGATTACCCCATCCTTCGCGAACATACACGATGTTCTCGTCGGTTTTAACGATTCGCTCGACCTTCAGGTCACAGATTTCTTTTCCATTGGAATGAAAGGCCTTCAGGTTCACCTTCAGCGGCCATTCTTCTTCATCAAATCTTTTATTAAACAGGGATAGTTCAGCATAGATATACGAAGTGGTGGCTTCTTCCAGTACCTGCTGGTACTTGCGTTTACTTTCCGCCAACGGATCTGCCGGCCCGAAGACTTTCAGGTCGCGGAATTTATAATTTGAATCCGGGCGTTTTATAGACATGGCATCGGCTGCTTGTTAGACGACCAGGAAATCGGATTAGTTGGACGAAATCCTTCTTTAACTGATAAAAAGGCAAATCAATCAGTGCGCCTGTTCTTCACGCATACATCAGATTGGAACCCCTTCCATTTTTGTACCGGTTCCATACGTTTAGAACTTCCCCATCAT
>CAZGBP010000107.1:0-9764 GCA_964524035.1 uncultured Bifidobacteriaceae bacterium | reverse complement strand
CTTACGGTAGGAATTTCAAATCTGGTGGAGATAAGGGGAGTCGAACCCCTGACCTCTTGCATGCCATGCAAGCGCTCTAGCCAACTGAGCTATATCCCCGGAAAGCCGGCAAATATAAATCTAATGCTTCAACTTGCAATGTCACATTAAAATGAATCAGGTAATTTTGCTTTATCAAATGATACGAAAAGCCATCCTTTCCAGCATTGCTGTTGTTTTCAGCCTGTTTGCTAATGCACAGGTTCAGGATCCTGCATTTGATCTGCTGTTGGAACAATTATTATCCCATTCCGTGAGAGAAATTTCAGTGCAGGAAGCTGCAGCTAAGCCGGCAGGTGTCCGGTTTCTTGATGCAAGGGAAAAAAATGAGTTCGAAGTGAGCCATATTAACGAAGCCATTCAGGTCGGATTTGATGATTTTACATTGGCCAGCGTAAAAGACATTCCAAAAGATCAGCGGATCATTGTCTATTGTTCAGTGGGCTACCGTAGTGAAAAGGTGGCCGAAAAACTCCGGGCGGCGGGCTATAAAAATGTTGCCAATTTGTATGGAGGTATTTTTGAATGGATAAATGAAGGCTACGAGGTGGTGGGACCGGCCGGGACCCCAACCGCAAAAGTGCATGCATATAATACGGCATGGGGTGTATGGCTCAAGAGGGGCGAAAAGGTGTACTAAACTCCTGCTTCTTTAAGGAAGTGATTTATATCATCATCAATACCAATCAATGTCCGTAGCAGGTGTTACATGAAATGATATATTTGCTGTTCATAAAAAAATAATCAATATGGACGTATTACCCTACATCAATCAGCACAAGAAACGCTTCCTGGATGAATTGTTTGAAGTGCTTCGGATTCCTTCTGTGAGTGCTGATCCGAAATTTCATGATAATGTAATAGAAGCTGCTGAATTCATGAAAAAGAAACTACTGGAAGCCGGGGCTGACCATGTTTCATTGATTGAGACGGAAGGATTTCCTGTGGTCTATGGCGACAAAATTATTGACCCGGCATTACCTACTGTACTCGTTTACGGGCATTATGATGTGCAGCCTGCCGATCCGTATGAATTATGGGAGACACCGCCTTTTGAACCGGTGATCCGCAATGAAAAAATTTATGCTCGTGGGTCCTGTGATGATAAAGGGCAGGTATATATGCATGTGAAAGCATTCGAGATCATGATGAAGACCAACTCGCTGCCCTGTAATATCAAGTTTATGATTGAAGGAGAAGAAGAAGTAGGCTCTTCGCACCTGAATGATTTTCTCAGGCAGAATAAAGAACGCCTTAAGGCTGATGTGGTATTGGTTTCGGATACTTCTATGATTGCAAACGATTGTCCTTCAATAACTATTGGATTACGCGGATTAAGTTATAATGAAGTGGAAGTGACCGGTGCAAACCGTGACCTTCATTCTGGCGTGTATGGTGGCGCAGTAGGTAATCCGATTAATGTGCTGGCAAGAATGATTGCTTCGCTGAAAGATGAAAATTTTCGAATCACCATCCCCGGATTTTATGATGATGTGATTGAATATACCGCCGAAGAAAGAGCGGAAATGGCCAAACGGCCTTTTAGCCTGGATGCTTATAAAGCAGAATTAGGTATCAGTGATATTGAAGGGGAAGCAGGGTATACCACCGTAGAACGTGCAACCATCAGGCCTTGCCTGGATTGCAATGGCATCTGGGGTGGTTATACCGGCGCAGGCGCTAAAACAGTTTTGCCTTCTAAAGCATATGCCAAAATATCAATGCGGCTGGTTCCGAATCAGTCTTCTGAAAAAATTACAGAGCTGTTCAAAAAACATTTCCTTTCAATAGCTCCATCCTCTGTTTCTGTTAAAGTTACTCCGCACCACGGAGGTGAACCGGTAGTTACGCCTACTGATTCTATTGCTTTTGCAGCTGCCAATAAAGCGATGGAGCAAACCTTTGGGAAAAAGGCTATTCCGACATTTGAAGGAGGAAGTATTCCCGTAATTGCTTCTTTCGAAAACATTCTCGGACTTAAATCTATATTACTGGGTTTTGGCCTTGATACCGATGCGCTTCATTCTCCGAATGAACATTACGGATTATTCAATTTCTATAAAGGCATTGAGACCATCCCATATTTTTATAAGTATTTTGCTGAGTTAAGTGGTAGTCGCGCTCCGGTAAGTCAATAGTCAAAAGCAAAATCGATTGAAGTAATAAAGCATGCAGGTATTAATTACCGGCATGCTTTTTTTTATTCGACTCTTTACTGGAATTTCATCATTCAGACAGAATCATTTTTGTCAGGCTAGTATGGACTTTAACCTGCATTAGTCAGATATCAGCATAACCTCACGTTGTTTATTTCATTTCTGTTTTCCGGTCTTGCAAGGAGCTTGTCGAAGTACCTGTGCTGAGATTGTCGAAGTACTTGTGCTGAGTTTGTCGAAGTACCTGTGCTGAGCCTGTCGAAGCGCATAGTGTTTTGTTTAAAAAAATATCAGGCCCCTGGTAAAATCAAAGAGCCGGTCATTAATTCAATTTCTGGTTCATTATCCTGACGGGTTATCCAAAGAGTTCCTTTGCCATTTCCTCTGCTTCAAATGTGATTATCTGCCACCCTTTCATTACATGCTCCAGCCGGGTATGTGTTTGCCCGGCTACAAAGCGGATTACATACCGGTCATTTAACCGGGTCTGCGTTAACAGAATTTTACCGCCGGCATTTAGTCTTTCCAACAGTTTTTGATTCAGCCTGTCAAGCTCAGCGTCTTCTGCAATCCCTGCCGGTTTCCACCTGAAACAGATCAGGTTTAATACTACCGGTGCCATCAACTCAAATGATGGATGTTCTGCAATTCTATTTTTGAGCCAGTCTGCAAAAGCCAGGTGCTCCCTGATTTTTTCCTGCAACCCGCTTAAGCCGTAGGTTCTGATTACGAACCATAATTTCAAAGCCCTGAATCTTCTGCCCAGCGGAATGCCCCAGTCACGATAGTTATTTACTAATTGATCTTCCGGCGTTTTCAGGTATTCAGGTAAAATGCTGAAGGTTTTGATAAGAGCTTCTTTGTCGGCAACAAAATAGGCGGAGCAATCAAAATTGGTGAACATCCACTTATGCGGATTAAATACATAGCTGTCTGCCAGTTCAATGCCTTTGCTCATCCAGCGCATTTCCGGAAGTACCAGCGCAGTGCCCGCATATGAGGCATCAATATGATGCCAGCAACCATACTTTTTGCAGATACCTCCAATTTTTTCAACCGGATCGATGGCCGTGGAACTCGTGGTGCCGATAGTAGATACCACGCAAAGCGGTACGTAGCCGGAAGCAATATCCTGCTGTATTGCATTTTCAAGCGCTTCAGAATCCATTGAGAAGTCAGCTCCTACAACTACTTTCACAAGGTTATTGATACCAAAACCGGCAATCTTCACGGCTTTGTCAACAGAGGAATGTGTCTGTGTGGAAGTATAAATCCGGAATTTGTCCGGTTGGGCGAATCCGCGTTTGTTAACATCAAAATTGGTTTTTCTTTCCCGGGCAGTAAGCATGGCAACCAGCGTGGAAGATGAACTGCTGTCCTGGATTACACCTGTAAAATGGCGGGGAAGTCCCATCATTTCCTGCAACCATTCCATCATGCGTTCTTCCAACTCTTCTGCTGCAGGCGAAGTTTGCCAGATCATGCATTGTGCGCCAAGTGTGGCGGTCAACATCTCTGCCAGTATAGAAGGCTCGCTGGCACCAGTTGGGAAATAAGCAAAGAACTGCGGATGTTGCCAATGCGTCATGCCGGGGATAATGATTCTTTGGAAATCATTGAAAATTTCAGTGAAAGATTCTCCGCGTACCGGAGCCGCTTGCGGTAACAATTGTTTGATATCGCCTGGTCTGATTGCCGGTTTTACAGGATACTTTTCCATCCCATACAGATAGTCTGCCATCCAGTCTACCAGTTCATGTGCGTTTCTTCTAAAAGCAGCATTGTCCATCTTGGTTATTTATTTCTTGAATTAGTTAGTAATACATCGCTTAAGCAGTAGCAAGATAATTGCAAAAAGTGAAAGTACGCCGGCTTGCTTTGACGGCAGAACATACGGCATCCATTTACATTTGAATGTGTATTTTTATCGTATACTGAACAGGTAACTATGAAAAAACAAATCCTTTTTTCCATACCGTTGTTACTCATTGGAACCATTGTTTTCCTATATGAAGAAGCGAAAGATGCATGGCTGATTAAACCATCATTTGATGAATGGAAGCGGCCCGTGCAGGAAGACAAAAAAGTGCCGAATGAAGATTTCTTTCTTCAGCGTTCTTACCCGGATGCTTTTGTAGATCCTGTTGCCTACCGTGCCGTTGTAGCTGCGGCGATGGCCGGACTGGATGGAGTGCGGGAAGAAAAAAACTGGACTGTAGAAGGGCCGGGAAACATTGGTGGAAGGATTAATTGCATGGCTATTGATCCGCTGAATGCAAACGTAATGTTTGTTGGTAATGCCTCCGGAGGAGTTTTTAAAACAACTGATGGAGGAAATACCTGGTTTCCTGTTTTTGATGATCAACCCTTTCTTGCTATTGGGGCTATTACGATTGATCCGATAGATCATGAGACCATTTGGGTCGGAACCGGTGACCTGAATATAAGCGGGTATCCGTTTATCGGGAATGGCGTGTACAAGAGCACGGATGGTGGTACCACCTGGACACACATGGGACTCGAAGCGCAGAGCATCGTTTCGAAAATAATTGTTGACCCCGGAAATTCAGATATCATTTATGCATCCACAATGGGTATTCCATTTTATGAAAGTACAGATCGGGGCTTGTATAAGTCAATAGATGGCGGATTAACATGGGTGCAGATACTTTTCGTAAGTGAGAATGCCGGGATCATCGATATGGTCATGAATCCGGCCAATCCTCAGGTAATCTATGCTGCCAGCTGGAACCGGATCCGAAATAATCAACTCACATTGGTTTATGGGCCTGATTCGCATATCTACAAAACATCGGATGGTGGTACCACCTGGACTATTTTAAATAATGGCTTACCTGCTTTCACTACCTGCAGAATTGGATTGGCAATATCAGCACAGAACCCGGAAAAGTTGTATGCAATGATAGTAGACACTACATTCTTTTTACAAGGCGTATATAAAACAACAAATGCAGGAGCTTCATGGACTAATGCCACCGGCAATTTTGACAATGACCTTTTTGGAGGGCAGGGATGGTACTTCGGGAAAATTTTTGTGAATCCGCAAAATGACAATGAAATCTACTTGCCCGGAGTGGATCTGCAGAAATCTGCCAATGGCGGAACCAGTTGGTCACCGGCAACGCCTCCCTGGTGGACTTATGAAGTGCATGCTGATGGTCATTACATGGCATTTATAGATGGAAATACCTTCTACTATTGTACAGATGGAGGAATGTATAGGACAACTGATAACTGCAACACCTGGACAGATGCTGAAGATATTCCCAACACGCAATTTTATCGGGTTACCCATAATCCACATATGCCCGATAAGTCTTTTGGAGGGGCGCAGGATAATGGAACTACCACAGGTAATGCATCACAAATCAATTCCTGGTCGCGCATCTATGGTGGAGATGGCTTCAAACCTATCTTTGATCCGGACAACAGTAACTTGTTTTATGTGGAAACGCAGAATGGCGGCTTATCATACACCAATACCGGCGGCCTGAGCTATAATGAATTTACCAATGGGCTTGATGATAACGACAGAAGGAGCTGGGATATGCCTTATATGATGTCAGCACTTGATAACACGGTTTTCTACTGTGGTACTTACAGGATGTACAAGAGAACCGGTGCACCGGGAGGCAGTTGGAATGTCATCAGCCAGGATCTTACTGACGGAGTTGTTTTCGGTGACCGGTTTCATGTTATAACCAGTATCAGCCAGTCACCATTCAATGCCAGTTATCTTTATGCCGGCACCAGTGATGGCAATGTCTGGTCAACGATGAATGGAAGCACATGGAATAACGTTACGCAGAATCTTCCAAACCGGTATGTAACGTCAGTGCATGCTTCTCCAAACCAGGAAGCAACAGTATATGTTACCCATAGTGGCTACAAATCTGGGGAGTATATACCCCATGTGCACAAAAGCTTAAATAACGGGCAGCAATGGATAGACATCTCCGGTGATCTGCCTCAATGGGCAGTTAACGACCTGGTTGTGGTGCCGGGAAATGAAGAACGGCTATTTGTTGCAACCGACGGGGGAGTGTACTGTACTATTAATGGCGGCGCAAACTGGAACCGCCTGGGTGCAAACATGCCTCTGGTGGCGGTTTATGACATTGAGCTCAATACGTCAAACGGCAGCCTGATTGCAGGAACGTTTGCCCGAAGCATCTGGACGATAGATATCAAGGAGATTACTGGAATAGCAGAAACGGTTTCAAAGTTGAAGTTACAGCTCTTTCCAAATCCTGTAACTGAAATGCTGCAGATCATCACACCGGCTTCGGGTATACAGCGCATCACCATTTTTGATACAAAAGGAAAGATCGTACTCACACAAAATGTGGCGGGCAATAAAGCGGTCTGCCAGATACCTGTTCATCAGCTGGAAAATGGGATCTATTTTGTAAAGGCTTCTTTTGGTGAAGAAGAACTGGTGGATCAATTTTTAAAGGTTGCTGAGCATTAGCTGTATTGATTGTGGGTAAACCGTTTGAGGCCGGTAGTTGTGAGCATCAGACAAAACAAGGGTGGTTTGCCTCGCTTGCTTATTTGTTACACCAGGTTGTTTTTTTCTTGCAACAGTGATCAAAAGTTTAATTTTGCCCGCACTGATTTAATAATAAAATGTAAGTTATGCCACGTTCTGTAGGCGAAGCGGCGCCTGATTTTTCATTGTACGATACGAATAAGAAGTTAATTACACTCAGTAGTTTTCATGGCAAAAGGGTGGTGCTGCTATTTTTCCCATTCGCTTTTTCAAGCGTATGTACAAAGGAAATGTGCGAAATGGAAAGCGTATATGCTGATTATGAAGAGTTAGATGCAGAAATAATTGCAGTGAGCGTCGACTCATTGTATACGCATAAGAAATTTAAAGAAATCTATAACCTGCGTTTTACATTGCTTTCTGACTTTAATAAGGAAGTATCTGCATTATATGATGTGCTTGATACTAATTTTGCATTCGGATACCGCGGGGTCAGCAGGAGGGCATCCTTTGTGATTGACCCTGCCGGTATAATTGCTTTTGCCGAAGTGCTTCCATCGCCCGGTGATTATCCGGATATGACAAGGCTGAAGCAAACAGTTATGAACTTGCGCTAATATTCTTAAATTTACCAAAACAAACATTCAGCATATTATTAACGACTACACCAAAAAAATGATTATGAAAAAACTTCTTGCATTGATAGTTTTTGTTGGCTGCGGATGGGTTACACCTTACGCTCAGTCAATCCCTAATGGCGATATGGAAGACTGGATTGCAGTTACCGGCTATGATTCGCTTGCCGGTTTTACATCAACTAATTTGTTCTTCTTCCCGAGTGTAAATGTTACGAAGGTTACGGATGCGCACGGAGGTTCCTTTGCGACGCGTATGACCGGTACCACCTGGCTGGGAATTTTTAATGTTCCCGGAGGCATCGGAACGAATGCAGAGGTGAACCTTACCACTTTTGCATTGAGTGGCGGCTATCCGTATACTGAGCGGCCCAATGCTTTTACGGGTTGGTTCAAATATGAACCTTCAAACAATGATTCCTGCATACTTCTGGCAGTCTTTACAAAATGGAATGGCACAAAGCGGGATACCATTGGAATTGCCCCCTATTTTGGAAAAAGCACGGCTAATGCCTACAAAGAGTTCACTTCAAACGTGATCTATTTTTCTACGGAAGATCCGGATACCGCGTTTGTGATGGCACTTACCTCTTCGGCATTCTTAACGGCACAGGTTGCAAGCGTTTTGTATGTAGACGACCTTGCATTCACTTTTAATGTTGGTGTTCCAACAGTATCCGATAAAGAAATCGTCATCAATACCTATCCCAATCCGGCACGTGATTTCCTGAATATTGAACTACGGGGCAATTACGATGTAGTGTCCGCTACCTTATTTGATGTTTTAGGAAATAAACTTTCTGTAATGGAAGTAACTTCCGGAACGATCGTATTGCCCACCGGCACACTGCCGGATGGCCTGTATGTCTTTCAATTGAATGATAAACGGAATGGGGTTATTGCGACAGGAAAATTTTCGGTGAAGCATTAGGCTGGGTTAATTACCGGTAAAGAAGCCTGGCAGCAAACCTGTCAGGCTTTTTTTGTGCGTAGTGCGGCCAACGGATTTAATACAGAGTGAATAGAAGAGCAAAACACAGAGATGGATGATCCTGTGAAATCAATGTTCTTCCCGTTCAGTTACATCTTTTTTCCACGTATTGTTTTTGTCAATATAAAAAGTAGCCCTGCCATCTGATACTTTGGCTATGCCATCTTTGAAAAAGTATGCTTCCTCATAGATCAATGGAATTTTAACATTTCCTTTTTGGTCGATAAATCCCCATTTATTGTTCTTTTTTACGGCAGCCATTCCATCAGAAAAGTCGCGGCAATCGTCGTATTGCAACGGGATACTGCGTTCACCTTTGGTATTGAGATACCCATACTTTTTATTTATAGAAATTCTGGCAAGTCCATCCGTAAAATCGCCGGCAAAATCATATTCAGGTGCGATGACCCAGATACCTTTATAATTGATATAGCCATTCTTGCTGGACATGGCAACTCTGGCTAAACCATTATAAAACTGTGAGGCATCATCATATTGTAAAGGAATGGCCAATACTCCCTGTTCATTAATGAACCCCCTTTTGCGATTCAGCATGACGATGGCAAATCCTTCTCTGAATTCGCTTGCCGCATCATATTGAGGCGCAACAACAATATTCCCGCTTGCGGCATCTTTAAATCCGGCCTTGGTATTTTGGTAGAACCTGACCGGCGGTGCTTGCGCCAAACCTTGCATCGCGCAGCAGCAGATCAAAATGAATATCCCTAGCGTATTTACCCGCAATGGTTGATCTGTATATTTCATAATCAGCCTAAAATGTCCGGATTAAATTAATGTAATTTCCCGTAATGAGAAAATATCCGGCAAGCTTAGTTCAGGAGGAATATAGCGCAACCGCTAAGGTGCAATTGGAATACCTAGTTCAAAGTGACAGGTTTTGGAATAGTATCCTGGTCATTAATCTCCTGCCGCTCGATCTGATCTTTTAATCGTTTTCTTTCTTCCTTCTCCCTTTGCCGTTCAAGGTCTTTCTCAAAGAGTTCTTTGAGTTTATTGAATTCGCGTTTATAAGAGAGGGCAATTCCATTTTTTGTTTTGTAACGTTCATCTACCACATCGTACTGGCTTTTGCTGAAAGCCTTTCCGCTCAAGCGGCCGTCTGGCGTTATTTTATAATCCAGTGCAAAATCGCCCGCAATGTTGGTCGATCCTTCACCGGGAGGGGTATTTGTATTCGCCCCTGCAAAATCAAAGTTGCCACCGGCTTCCAGGGCCAGCCTGTCATTAAAAAAACGCTTGGTCAACGCAACTTCAAGCTCATTCCGCTTGGTCAGATCATTTGGATTCGACGTATTAAGTTTTGCTTCATAAGACTGGTAGTTAAAGTTAAAATCAATATCACTGCGGATCTGAGAAGTCCAATAGCTGAGTTGATTCAACAGGAATTCACTTACGCTGTTATTTACATC
>CAZGBP010000106.1:0-9776 GCA_964524035.1 uncultured Bifidobacteriaceae bacterium | reverse complement strand
GGCCATTGAAGAAAAGGCCAGGCAGATATGGGCAGAACGCCGGGTATTCAGCGCAGTACTTGATCATACCCTGCCTAAATACTATGTGCTTGATATGTTTCCCTATCCCTCCGGTGCAGGCTTACATGTTGGTCATCCATTGGGATATATCGGATCTGATATCATTGCCCGTTACAAAAGACTGAAAGGTTTTAATGTATTGCACCCGATGGGTTATGATTCCTTCGGACTACCTGCCGAGCAGTATGCTATTCAAACAGGGCAGCATCCGGCCATCACCACCGAGCAAAATATCAATACGTTTCGCGGGCAGATGGATAAACTCGGGTTTTCGTTTGATTGGGACAGAGAGGTACGCACCAGCGATCCGAAATTCTATAAATGGACCCAATGGATTTTTATCCGGCTTTTTCATTCCTGGTATAATGTGAAGGCCGGCCGCGCCGAAGCCATTGAAACCCTCATCAGCCACTTTGAAAAGAACGGCACATCGGGGTTGACATTAGATGATACTCAGCAATCTTTCTCTGCCGGTCAATGGAAAAATTACTCTGAGAAAGAGCAATCCGCCATCCTGCTCCAATACCGGCTGGCTTATATAGCTGATTCCTGGGTAAACTGGTGCCCGGCACTCGGTACCGTACTGGCCAATGATGAAGTGAAAGACGGCGTGAGCGAAAGAGGCGGTTATCCGGTTGAAAGAAAGTTAATGAAACAATGGAGCCTGCGAATCACTTCCTACGCAGATCGTTTGCTGAAAGGATTGGAGGAGATAGACTGGAGTGAATCGATTAAAGAATCACAAAGAAACTGGATTGGAAAAAGTGAAGGATGCAGTGTGCACTTTAAAGGGGTGAAAGAAGACAATACAACATATTCCATTGAAGTATTCACTACCCGGCCGGATACTATTTTCGGCGTCTCCTTTATTACCCTGGCTCCTGAACATGAATTGGTGGATCAAATTACTACAGCAGCATATGTAAATGCGGTGAGTGACTATGTGACGTATGCAACGAACCGCAGTGAAAGAGACAGGATGGCAGACGTAAAAAAAATCACCGGGCAATTTACAGGAGCTTATGTGATACATCCTTTCAGCGGTAAGAAATTACCGGTCTGGATAGGTGACTATGTTCTCGCCGGCTATGGCACCGGAGCAGTGATGGCTGTTCCCGGACATGATGCACGCGACTATGCCTTTGCTCAGTTTTTTGAAAAAGAGCTGACAGAACAACTCGGGCACCATCCCATTGTAGAAGTAATCAGCGGCGGCGACCTGAACAAGGAAGCTCATGCCGCTAAGGAAGGTATCTGTGTGAATTCTGATTTCCTGAACGGATTACCGGTGAAGGAAGCAATAAGAAAAGCGATTAACGAAATAGAAACTGCAAAAATAGGAGAGGGCAAAATTAATTTCCGGTTACGTGATGCCATTTTTGGAAGGCAGCGTTATTGGGGTGAACCGATTCCGATTTACTATGATGAAGACGGTATTCCACGTACGGTAGATGAAAAAGACCTGCCGGTATTGCTACCAGAAGTAGATAAATTTTTACCTACCGAAGACGGTGAACCGCCACTTGCAAGGGCAGTCAATTGGAAATACAAAGGAAAATATGAGTATGAGTTAACCACCATGCCGGGTTGGGCCGGCAGTTGCTGGTATTACCTCCGTTATGAAGATCCCAAAAATGAAAACGCCTTTGCTTCAAAAGAAGCAATTGACTACTGGCGGCAAATAGATTTCTACCTGGGTGGTGATGAACATGCTACCGGACACCTGTTGTACTTCCGTTTCTGGACGAAATTTTTGTTTGACCTTGGATTGATACCATTTGATGAACCGGCGAAGAAGTTGTTGAATCAGGGGAAGATACAGGGCATTTCAAATATGGTTGCAAGAAGACCGGTTGCAGATATTAAACTTAAGAGTGTAGGACCGGAAAAATTTGAGGGGATAGAAGATTTGGGGACAGTATATTTTCAATATATTTCTTTTGATAAGGTGTCTGATGAAACGGTACAGTTTGTTTATGCGCCGTTTGAGTTTTGTGAAGACGGAATGTTGAATGTTGAGAAATTTAGAGATTGGATTGGTGCAACTGATAAGGATCAATTCATCCTGAATTCCAATAATGAATTTCTTACAAAGCACTTTCCAGAAAAAATGTCCAAATCCAAATACAACGTCATCAATCCTGATGAGGTAATTGGAGATTACGGCGCTGATGCCTTCCGCATGTATGAAATGTTTCTTGGCCCCATCGAACAGCACAAACCCTGGGATACGAAAGGCATTGATGGTGTCTACCGTTTCCTGAAAAAAATGTGGAAGTTGTTTTATGATGAACAGGGAAAATGGCTGGTCACAAATGAGACACCCTCTCCGGAAGAACAGAAAGTAGTGTACCGTGCCATAAAAAAGGTATCGGAAGATGTAGAACGTTTATCATTTAACACTTCTGTCAGCGCCTTCATGATTTGTGTGAACGAACTCACACAACTCAGCTGCCATAAAAGGGAAGTGTTGGAATCATTGCTGATTATCCTCAGTCCGTATGCGCCTTTTGTAACGGAGTATTTATGGGAGCAGCTCGGTCATTCAACAAGCATTGTGAAAGCAGTTTACCCCGAATATGATGCAGCCCTGTTGGTGGAGAATGCATTTGAATACCCGGTGGCCATAAATGGAAAAACGCGGGTGAAGCTCAACTTTGCACTTGATCTTACCAATGAACAGATCGAAAAGGAAGTAATAACCAATGAAGCTTTGCAAAAGTATTATGATGGCAAAGCACCGAAAAAGGTAATTGTGGTGAAAGGAAGGATGATCAACATAGTTGTGTAAAGGCTTCTAATTGGTTGTTCAGGCTCAAGACAGCCTCTTTTCCATTACCCAATCTGTTTCAATAAGGTCACCCATTACAAACGGATGGGTGCCTGTTTTTTCAAATCCCCATTTTTTATAGAATGCAACAGCCCGGTGATTGTCTTCCCATACACCAAGTACTACTGATTCCAGGTTTTCTTTTTTAGCCAGCTCAAGGGTAGCTTCCATCAGCAGCTTGCCGACTTTTTGATCATGGTATGCCTTTAACACATACAAACGGCATATTTCGAGGCTTTGCCTGGTAACAAAGTCTCCAAGTTGTTGCTGGCGGCTGAGTTTTGCAAATCCCACCATTTTTTCATTATCGGATGCCACGATATACAAATACATCGGGTCTGATAACTCTTTCCGTATTACATCGCAACTGTAATTGGAAGAGAGGTAATTATGCAGGGTTTCTGCGTCATAGTTCTTTGCCCAGGTTTCCCGGAAGGTGGTATCCCCGATTTCCGCCAATTGCCCGGCATCTTCAAGAGTGGCATACCTTAGCTTAATGTTCATGCTGCAATTTATGATTTTGGTGGTTCGGTACTAAAGAAAATTACCAAGCTGTTTCGTCAATCAATATTGGTGCGGCAGTTTCCCGAATTTTTGATTGTATTAAAATTATGGAACTTTGATGCTCCATAAAGGATTGTCAGCAATGATCATACAAGTATAACGCAATTCAGGCATGAGTGAACACGTAAAGATTATAGAATGCCCGCGCGATGCCATGCAAGGTATCAGGGCATTCATTCCAACAGAAGAAAAAGTAGCCTATATCAATTCTTTGCTGGAAGTGGGTTTCGATACCATTGACTTTGGCAGTTTTGTTTCTCCGAAAGCCATACCACAGCTGGCAGATACTGCATTAGTGCTGTCCGGTTTGAACTGGTCTCCGGATAAAGCGAAGTTGCTGGCCATTATCGCAAATAAAAGAGGAGCCCTGGAAGCTGCGATGTTTGATGAGATCACCTATCTCGGTTTTCCCTTTTCAGTGTCAGAAACATTTCAGCAGCGCAATACCCATGCTTCCATAGATGAAGCGCTGTTGCGCGTGGATGAAATTCAAACTATTTGCCTGAAGCAGCACAAACAACTGGTACTGTACATCTCTATGGGTTTTGGAAATCCATACGGCGATCCGTATAGTCCGGAAATTGTAAAGAAATGGGCAGCGCAATTGACAGGTATGGGCATCAAAATCATTTCTTTGGCCGATACCATTGGCGTGGCAGATGCTGCAGTGATTGCTATGCTCTTTAAAGATTTGATTCCTGCCTTTCCTGATGTTGAATTCGGTGCTCACTTTCATACTACCCGGGATACCTGGCAGGAAAAAGTGGAAGCGGCCTATGCCAATGGTTGCCGGCGGTTTGATGGCGCGCTGAAAGGATATGGAGGTTGCCCGATGGCTAAAGATGAACTGACCGGTAATATGCCAACAGAACACCTGATTTCTTTTTTTGAATCTAAGAAACTGGAAACCGGAATTAATCAGGAGGCATTTCAGAAGTCGTTATCACGCGCTTCTGCAATCTTTGAATGAACACGACGTGACAACATCCCTGAATAGACCGGGTCATTTTCGCTCACCGAAAATGGCACTGCCGATCCGTACCATATTGCTTCCCTCTTCGACCGCTATTTTATAGTCGCTGCTCATTCCCATTGAAAGTATATCAGGCAGGAAATGGAGCGTCCGGAGTGGTTGCACTTCTTCAAAAAAATTTTTCAGAGACCTGAATTCATTTCTGACCTGCGATAGGTCATCGGTAAAAGTGGACATTCCCATCATGCCACGGATTCGAATATGATGCAGGGTACTTAATTTGGGTTCATTCAATAGTTCCCGTGCTTCAGCAAAGTTTAATCCGAATTTCGTTTCTTCTTTTGCAATATAGATTTGAAGCAACACATCTGTTACCCGGCTGATTTTTGCGGATTGACGGTTAATCTCCTGAAGCAGCTTTAAACTGTCAACTGAATGAATCAGCGATACAAACGGAACAATGTATTTGACCTTGTTGGTTTGCAGGTGACCGACCAGGTGCCATTGAATGTCTTTGGGTAATACCGCATACTTATCCACGAGTTCCTGCACTTTGTTTTCACCAAAAATGCGTTGCCCCTGCTGATACACTTTCAGGATTTCTTCCGGTGATTTGGTTTTGCTGACTGCCACCAGTGTGGCGCCATTTGCGTGCAGGTATTCGCTGATGGAAGCTAATGTTTCATTCATGGTTCTGAATTCTGTACTTAAAAAGAAATACTTTTGCCGGATAAATTACAGGTACGATGTTGGCTCACTTTCCGATGCTGCGGGTTATTTTTTATTTTTTGATGTGCTCCATGCTTTGCGCCTGTTCCAAACAGCCCGATAAAGTTCCCGCAGGTATCTTGCCCAAAGATAAAATGATTGTGGTGCTGTTGGATATTCATGTTGCCGAATCATCGGTTAACAGCCGCGGAATGACTAACCTGGAATTGAACAAACTGGTTGCTGTTAAGTATGAAGCCATCATGAAAAAACATGGAACGACATACGCCATTTTTAAAGAATCATTCGAATATTACCTGCATCATCCGGAACAGTTTGAGTTGATATACCAGGAAATTGTTAATCAGCTTACTGCAATGGAAGGGAAGGCGAAAGCCAGGCAACCGGGCATGACAAAGGATGGGGTGGATTCGATCAGGAGGAATTGATGCATGATGCGAAGCTGCATTATCGCGGGGATACTTTCTTAATCTGGTAATTATTCCGAAGCGTTCAACTGATTTCTTGCTGCAACCAATACGTTTTTTTTAATTTTATCAGCTAAATAGTGATCTATGATAGATAAAAGAGTTTCAGGTGCCGATGAAGCTATTCAGGATATACCGGATGGCGCTACCCTGATGATTGGAGGATTCGGTTTGTGTGGTATTCCGGAGAATTGTGTAGATGCCCTGGTGCGAAAAGGTATAAAAGATCTGACCTGTATTTCAAATAATGCAGGTGTGGATCAGTTTGGGCTGGGCATGTTGCTCAAAACACGGCAAATAAAAAAAATGATTTCATCCTACGTTGGTGAGAATGCGGAATTTGAGCGGCAAATGCTTGCCGGAGAATTGGAGGTGGACTTGCTTCCGCAGGGTACCTTAGCTACCAGCATACAAATGGCGGGAATGGGTATACCGGCTTATTTTACGCCGGCCGGTTTTGGAACCGAAATAGCGCAAGGCAAAGAAGTGCGCGAATTTAATGGTAAAATGTACCTGATGGAAAAAGCGCTGCATGCTTCTTTTGCTTTGGTAAAAGCCTGGAAGGGTGATTATATGGGTAACCTGATTTTTAGAAAAACCACCCGCAACTTCTCTTCTTCCATGGCCAAGGCGGGCGACATTACCATTGTTGAAGTAGAACAGCTGGTACCACCCGGCGAGTTGGATCCAGACCAGGTGCATGTGCCGGGAATTTATGTGCGGAGGATTTTTCAGGGAGCAAATTATTTGAAGAGGATTGAAAAAAGGACGGTGGCAATCGGGTGATGTGCAGCGGAGGTAATGTGCTGATCAGTTGTTGAGCCGATGTGAAAATGTGTCTGTCAACTGAAGATGTTTTTTTTGAAAGCGGTTTTTGAATTTACTGACTGTTAACGCAGCATGGTCAATATGAAAACCGGAAAGGATAGCTGAAACGTTTTAAAATTTAATTATGGCTCTCGATAAGTTTGGCATTGCAAAGCGAATTGCACAGGAATTGAAAGACGGTTACTATGTGAACCTTGGAATCGGCATTCCAACGCTGGTTGCCAATTTTGTTCCACCCAATATCAGTATCGTGCTGCAGTCGGAAAATGGCATTCTCGGTATGGGCCCTTATCCGAAAGAAGACGAAATAGATGCTGATCTTATCAATGCAGGAAAGGAAACGGTAACAGTAATTCCCGGGGCCAGTTTTTTTGATTCTGCCGAGAGTTTCGGCATGATCAGAGCCGGTAAAGTGGATCTCACCGTGCTGGGTGCCATGGAAGTTTCTGATACAGGCGACATTGCCAATTGGAAAATTCCGGGTAAGATGGTGAAGGGAATGGGCGGTGCAATGGATCTTGTGGCAGCAGCCAAAAATATCATTGTGGCCATGATGCATACAAATCCAAAAGGTGAATCGAAGTTATTACCGGCATGTACCCTGCCACTTACCGGAGTGAAGTGCGTGAAACGGATCGTCAGCGACCTGGCAGTACTGGATGTTACACCGGATGGATTTAAGTTGATTGAACGCGCTCCGGGTGTAAGCATTGAGGAGATCCGTTCAAAAACGCTTGGCCGCCTCGTCGTGGAAGGCGAAATACCTGAAATCAGCATAGCCTGATCAGCATCCAATTCCAAATGTCATTGTATCGGGAAAAACTTCTTTGTACATTTAAACAGTCACCGGCAGCAGGGCAATGTGCAACGATCATTGATTCTTGCCGCTGTTAAATGTGGCTTCAAATTTTCAAATTAAAAAAGATTTATTCATGGAAACACTCACGAAACCTGCAGCCACCGCGCAGGAAGTTGATTTTCTCCCCATCATGGGAACCGATTACGTGGAATTCTATGTAGGTAATGCAAAACAATCAGCTCATTACTACCAAAGCGCTTTTGGTTTTGAACCGGTCGCCTATTGCGGACTTGAGACAGGGGTGAAGGATAAGGCATCATATGTAATGCAGCAAAATAAAATCAGGCTGGTACTGACTACTTCGTTGATGCCTGACTCTCCCATTGCTGAACATGTAAAAAAACACGGAGATGGTGTAAAGGTGATTGCGTTATGGGTTGATGATGCAAAGAAATCTTTTGAAGAAACCGTAAAGCGCGGTGCAAAACCTTTTTTGCAGCCGATCACAGAAAGGGATGAGCAGGGAGAAGTGGTTCGTTCCGGTATTCATACTTATGGAGAGACGGTACATATTTTCGTGGAACGCAAAAATTACCATGGAATTTTTCTGCCCGGATTCAAACCCTATACATCAAAGAAGAAGACAGAACCGGTGGGGCTGAAGTATGTGGATCACATGGTAGGCAATGTGGGATGGAATGAAATGAACATATGGGTTAAATTTTATGAAGACGTGATGGGCTTCCGGAATATTCTGACATTCGACGATAAGGATATCAGCACAGAATATTCAGCGCTGATGAGTAAGGTGATGAGCAGCGGTGACGGCCGGATCAAGTTCCCGATCAATGAACCTGCGGAAGGAAAAAAGAAATCACAGGTGGAAGAATACCTCGACTTTTACGGCAGCCCGGGAGTACAGCATATTGCGGTGGCTACGGATAATATTATTGAAACAGTCTCCAACCTGCAACTGCGGGGTGTGGAGTTTCTCAAGATTCCTGCTTCGTATTACGAAACAGTGTTGGACCGTGTGGGTCATATTGACGAAGACCTTGCACCACTGAAGGATTTGGGCATCCTGATTGACCGTGATGAGGAAGGATACCTGTTACAGATATTTTCCAAGCCTGTGGAAGACCGCCCCACGCTTTTTTATGAAATCATTCAACGCAAAGGCGCACATTCTTTTGGTAAAGGAAATTTCAAAGCCTTGTTTGAAGCAATTGAACGTGAACAGGAATTAAGGGGCACATTATAATGAGTCCATTCAGCCTGCGCTTGTTGCCCGCAATGCAGGGTATGTCCAATACGGTATCGGACCGATGTAAGTATTTCCATCATGCAATGTTGATTCGTTGTAAGTTTTGGATGCTTGTAACATTCCTGTTTGCAATCAATAGCCCGCTGACAACGGTTGCCCAGGTATCACCACCGGTTTTGAAGGAAAGAATTTCCAAAACATGGCAGATGGAAAAACTGGTATTGGGTAATAAGGTCACATCCGGTGAGCAGGGCGAAGGAGCCTTTTTGCTTATCCTTCATGCTGACCACAAAGTAGAACAGGGATTGTATCCGGATGGATTGATTAAAGGCACCTGGTCAGTTGATGAAGAGAAACGCCTGTTGTCTATCATGGATAATGAAACCGCTGTAGTTTATCGGATGAGAGTAATAACTGTTACTGACGAAGAGTTGGTTTTACAGGAATATGATGGTGGAAACGGAGCAACCATTTATTATAAGGCCAGGTGAAAGCATCCTTGCGTCCGATCAGCAAGTATAACGATGGGTTCATGTCAGTTTATTAGTTATGCATCTGCATCAGCGGCGAGAAGATGTTATGCGCCCGCAACCTGCATTTGAATGATGGTGCAGAAGAAACAGTTCCGGTACAGCATTTAAATTTATGGTTACCGGTGTGTGATGTGGCGGCAGATGCAACCTGTTGCTGATGTTCCGCGGCTGCTTTCAGGGAAGTTGCAACAGAATATTCCGCAGATTTTTCATTTATGAATGCAACGACAGAGAAACATTACCTATTCCAGTTTGCTGCACTGATGGATAATTTTTTTTGAATGATTCATGGCGTAGTTGATGCTGTTTAATCTTGAATTTCCCGTTTATGAACTTTAAAACAACATTCCCGAAATTTTTTTTTCATTTTTTTTTCACAGTTTCTCATCGCGCTTTTGCAAGGGTTGTGCTGATGAAACATGTTGTAATTGCAAAATTGTTTTTGATTCTTACAGCAGGAATTCAAGAGGTTGTCATTTAGATGAACTTGCTGAAAGTATTGCCGGCTGTGTGTTTCAGCATGATTGAAAAATTGTTTGATCAGCAAAAGACAAATTATTTTTTCATGTGTTCAATTACTAATGGAAAAAAAAGTGCGATGGAAAAATTTAATCGATGCATGATAATTACATTATTCACATTGTTGTGTGAATAAAAATGTTTGAAAATATTTTTGTTATGAATCGATTCATTCTTATTTTGATGAAAATTTTTAACTATGGCTACAAA
>CAZGBP010000105.1:0-9810 GCA_964524035.1 uncultured Bifidobacteriaceae bacterium | reverse complement strand
GCAATTTAGCAATTTACCCCCCCCCCAACCATTGCTTTAGAATTTGAACAAATAGTCATACACCCTGATAAAACGACTCCATTTACTTTGATACATACCAACCTGGCATCCTGATTACCAAAATTCAAAAGTTAACGTAGTTTTGCCGCCGTTCGACCAATCCTTAATTTGGTTATTGAACTCCTAACCCAGACAAGTCGCATTCTTATGTTGAAATCAAAACCTCTTTTTACAAAATATTTGCATTTGCGTAAACATTTTTTACTACCAACCCTGGCTGTAGTGCTCTTCACTACTCAGCTAATGGGGCAGGCTCCTGAAATAACCTGGCAAAAAACCTTTGGAGGTGCCGGAAACGATGTAATGCAGGATATATATCCAACTTCAGATGGCAACTATATCATGATTGGCCTTGCTGATGAAACAAGCGGTGATGTTACCTGTCCGATAAAAGGCAAGCATGATACCTGGGTAATAAAGTTGGCACCCGACAGTTCCATTCTATGGCAAAAATGCTTTGGCGGCTCACTGGAAGAAGGAAACCCCAATACAAAAATCATAGAAACCAGTGATGGTGGTTTTCTTTTTCAGACAGAAAGCTGGTCAGATGATTTTGATGTTCAAGGCCATCATGGTACCAGCGATGCCTGGACCGTAAAGCTTGATGCAAACGGAAACCTGGTATGGGCCAAATCCTTTGGCGGCAGCGACTTTGATACACCCCGGTTTATGCTGGAATTGCCTGGTCAGAAGTACCTGCTGATGTCGCGTACTACTTCAAAAAATGGAGATGTTCCATCAAATGAGGATCCCGATTTGTTTGATGCATGGGTTTTCATTGTTGATAAAAATGGAAATATTGTACGGAACAATATCTATGGAGGAACCGGCGACGATGACCTGGTAAAAGCTATCATTCGCCCGAACGGTACCCTGGCCATGTTTGGCTTTACCAATTCTACCGATGGCGATCTGGAAGGCCTGGATGTGAAAGGAATTGATGGCTGGATGCTTGTAACGGATACATTAGGAACGGTAATATCCAGCAGGGTGTATGGGCAAGCCAATGAAGAAGAGATTTTAGATGTGATTGCAACTCCTGATGGCGGGTTTGTCACGTTTGGCGACACCGAGGATCCTACCGTTACCGTTGATAAAGGATTTTGGCATGGTGACTTTGATTTTTGGGTGATGAAACTGAATGCAGCAGGAGATTTGGAATGGCAGGGAATCTATGGCGGTACGAAGAGAGAACAGATGCACGAAGGCGCCATCTCCTCGTTTGATGGAGGTTACTTCCTGAGCGGATCAACACTTTCAACAGACGGAGATATTTTGAATGATAACAACAAAGCGAGGGAATACTGCCTGATGCATATAGATATAAACGGTGACTTTTTGTGGAGTGTTGCAGTTGGAGGAAGCCAGCCGGATTACTGTTACGCCATGCTTGATGGTGGCTTTTTAGTTGGTGGCGCTTATTCAGGCGATGGAGATGTAACCGGCCTTCAGGGGGAAGCCGATGGATGGGTTGTGAAGTTTGATGTGCTTACCTCTTTGCAAGAAATGGACGAACCCGGCGGCTTGCTGGGTATTTACCCTAATCCCGCTTCAGCAAGTATACGGATCAACCTTGCTTCGCTACAGAACCCTCCCTTTCTTGAGGTTAGAAACCTTTCAGGTCAGACAGTCTATTCATGCAAACCAACAGGCAGTGAAATAGAAATTGATGTAACTAACTGGCTGCCCGGTATCTATTACCTCAGAACTTCCTCTTCTTCAGATATTAAAATGCATTATGTAAAGGCATTTGAAGTCTTACGGTAACCATTCTGGCTGCATTATTGCAACGCTGGCGGTAACAAAATTTATTTCCTGAAATCCTGCGCGGTTATTCTGCCTGCTTGCGCAATGGGTCCTACCCGTCATTAAAATTGAATTACTACTCCCCATCTGAAGTATTTCAGGAGTGCATAATTTAGCAACTGCTGCTTCGTTCAGGAATTGACAGTATGCAGCCACAAAAAGAATGATATTATGAAAAAAGTGTTTATTTCTGTTGGTATTGTGTTTCTCCTTTTACTCGTTGGTATTGTTGCCGGACCGGTCATCTACAAAGACAAAATAGTAGCGCTGATAAAAAAGGCAACAAACGAACAAGTTAATGCCCAGGTTAACTTTGGTGAATTTGAATTAACCCTGCTCCGTAATTTTCCGAACCTGACTATTTGCATTAATGACCTGAGTATCGTTGGCACACAACAATTCGAAGGAGACACGCTGACTTATGCTAAGGAATTTGCCATAAGTTTTGACCTGATGAGTGTGGTTAGCGGTGACAAGATCAAAGTTAAATCCATCAAAGCGGATCAGGCGCTCATCAATTTACTGGTACTGAAAGATGGCAAAGTGAATTGGGATATCCTGAAACCATCACCGGATTCACCCGGAGAATCAACACCGGCAAATTTTCATATCACCCTTAATTCTTATGAATTGACAAATTCAGAGATCAGGTACGATGATCAGTCGGGCAGCATGCGGGTTACCATGCAGGAAGTGAATCACAAGGGCGATGGTGATTTTACACAGGATCTTTTTACACTTTCCACGGTTACCACTATCGGGAAAACTAATCTATGGTATGGCGGAATACGTTATTTATACAATGTGAAAAACACGCTTACCGCAGACCTGGAAATGGACATGCGCAACAGCAAGTACACCTTTAAGCAAAATCAACTAATGCTGAATGACCTTGCGCTCGCATTTGACGGATATATTGCCATGCCGGGCAACGATATTTTAATGGATATCAGGTTTAAATCAGGCACCAATACGTTCGCATCCTTTGTTTCTCTCATCCCGGCCATTTACTATCACGACTTTAAACAACTCAAGTCCTCCGGTTCACTGACATTTGAAGGGCTTGTTAAAGGAACTTATAATGAAAATGAAATACCAGGATATACTATTCAGCTGGCCATTCAGGATGGCATGTTTAAATATCCTTCCCTGCCTGATGCATTAAAAAACGTGCAGGTTGACCTTACGGTGAAAAATCCGGACGGCATACCTGATCATACCATTATTAATCTTAAACGCCTGCATGTTGAAATGGGTAACGATCCTTTTGATGCACATATGTATGTAAGCACTCCGGTTTCTGATGCCAATATTGATGCTGCCGCAAAAGGGAAAATTAATCTTGGGAATCTACAGCATATCATTCCGCTGGAAAAAGGCACACAGCTTTCAGGAACACTCCTGGCCGACGTCACAACGAAAGGCCGTATGTCGTCTATCGAAAAAAAACAATACGATGACTTTGAAGCCGCCGGTTCCTTTTCGATTTCCGGCATGGCCTACAAGAGCAGTTCCTTTTCTCAGGGCCTTACCATTCACCAACTCTTACTCACCTTCAATCCCCAAAATGTCACACTGAGCAAATGTGAACTGAAAACCGGCAGCAGCGATCTGAAGGCAAACGGAACCTTTGATAATTTCCTGGCTTACCTTTTCAAAGATGAAACGTTGAAAGGAACACTCACCACCTATTCAAACCAGGTGAATATCAATGAACTCATGGGATCGTCACCCATAACTTCGCAAGCAACTGCAACTACGGATACTCAATCAAATACTGTCGTTGAAATTCCTGCCAATATTGATTTTAACCTGACTTCGACGATAGGCAAGGTGATATATGATGACCTGCAACTGCAAAATCTTCAAGGTAGTATCGGCATGCAAAAGGAAGTACTGAAAATGAACGGACTGACTTTTAATACGCTCGGCGGAAGTGTGAAGATGAATGGCCTATATAGTAGCGCCAATCCTAAAGAACCCGAATTTGACTATAGTCTGGCTGTAAGTAACATCGATATTCAGCAGGCCGCGAAAACGCTGGAAACCCTCCAAAAAATGGCACCTGTTACGGAACGATGCGCCGGAAGTGTTTCCGCTACTTTTGCGGTTACCGGAAGTCTTGATAACCAAATGCAACCTTTGCTCAATACCCTTTCCGGAGGTGGTACCTTAGAAACCGGAAAGGTGGTACTGTCCAATTTCGAACCTATTAGTAAGATGGCCGATGTATTAAAGATGCCTCAATATAAGCAGCTAGCACTCAATAATGTCAACCTCTCTTTTAAGTTCAAAGATGGAAGGGTTGCCATCGCTCCGTTCGAAACGACACTTGCCGGAACGAAGGCAAAAATTGAAGGTTCGAATGGCTTCGATCAAACTATTGATTATACGGTTAATCTCTCCATACCTCAGTCACAAATGGGTCCACAGGCAAGCAGTGTAATGAATAACCTGGTCGCCTCAGCAAATAAAACGGCCGGCACTTCCTTAAGCATCCCTGACCCTGTAAATGTAAAAGTACTTATTGGTGGAACCGTAACAAACCCTGTTATAAAAACCGGGCTAAAAGATGCGGCCATGAGTATTACAGAAACCGTTAAAGAAGAAGCTCAGGCCATAGTTGAAGAGAAAGTGGAAGAAGGCAAACAAATGGCAAAGGCAGAGGCGGAGAAATTAATACTTGAAGCTGAAAAACAAGCTAAACTATTGCACGATGCAGCAGTGGTAAACGCCGATAAACTAACTAAAGAAGGATATGCCGCCGCAGATAAGCTAATTGCCCAGGCTAAAGACCCCATTTCTAAAGCCGCTGCCAAAGTCGCTGCCGACAAAATGAAAAAAGAGACGGATGCCCAAGCTGCACAGCTTATTAAAGCTGCAGATGATCAGGGAAAAAAGCTTATTGATGATGCCAGAAAGCAATCGGAAGCATTGCTGCAATAGCCCGAAGTTTTAGGAAAGACCGGTCCATCTTGAACTCATCACAATTCCATTTTTTCAATAAATATTTCCATTTTTCATAAAAATTCTGATGTTGTCCACAATTTTTCTGATTTTTTTCCACAATCCAACTCGATTTGCAGAGAAAGTAATAGAAATTTTTTGAAAATTTGAAAACAGATATACCTTTGTTGGCAAATCACAGCCATGACAAATCTCCGTTTAAGATCCATTGCACGCGTTGCAGAACCCAGGAATATTGATACCCGGCATCAGGGCCGTAAAATATCAGAATATTTTGCCGAAAATGTTTTTACGGAAGCAGCGATGAAAAGCTATCTGAGTGAAGATGCTTTTCTAAGTGTAATGACAGCCACGAAGACAGGCCAAAAGATTGACCGTAAAATTGCTGACCAGGTGGGATCAGCCATGAAATCATGGGCAATTTCCAAAGGGGCCACGCATTTCACCCATTGGTTTCAGCCGCTTACTGGTGCAACAGCTGAAAAACATGATGCCTTCTTCCAGATCAACACTACCGGAAAAGGCATTGAGGTATTTGACAGCAATGCCCTGGTGCAGCAGGAGCCTGATGCCAGTAGTTTTCCAAGTGGCGGGTTACGGAATACTTTTGAGGCAAGGGGATATTCAGCATGGGATCCTTCGTCTCCTGCCTTCATCATGGAGATTGGCAGTGGCAAGACACTTTGCATTCCCACCATATTTGTTTCCTACAATGGAGAGGCGCTAGATTACAAGGCCCCTTTATTAAAATCGTTGCACACCCTCGAAAATGCTGCGGTAGAAGTGTGCCACTACTTTGATAAGAATGTAACCAAGGTGGTGCCTACCCTCGGATGGGAACAAGAATACTTTGTAATTGATGAAGCGCTCTATGAAGCACGGCCCGACCTTGTTTTCAGTGGCCGCACCTTATTCGGCCATGCGCCGGCAAAAGGACAACAGCTGGAGGACCATTATTTTGGTTCAATCCCGGAACGCGTTTATGCATTTATGCTGGATTTTGAAACCGAATCTTTCAAGCTGGGTATTCCGCTGAAAACCCGTCATAACGAAGTGGCACCGGCCCAATTTGAAGTGGCGCCAATTTTTGAAGAAGTAAATGTAGCCGTTGACCATAATCAGTTGTTGATGGACGTGATGCAGCGGGTTGCCAGGCGTCATAAGCTGCGGGTCTTGTTGCATGAAAAGCCTTTTGCCGGCATCAATGGCAGCGGTAAGCATAATAACTGGAGCATGGCTACCGATACCGGAAAGAACCTCTTATCGCCGGGCCGTACACCAAAAAACAATTTACAGTTTCTGACCTTCTTCATCAACGTAATTAAAGCCGTGAGTGAAGGCGCCGATTTACTTCGGGCATCTATTGCCAGTGCTGCCAATGATTTCCGGCTGGGCGCCAATGAGGCCCCTCCCGCCATCATCAGCGTATTTATCGGTTCATATATGACCGATATACTGAATGAGATTGAATCAAAAGTGGAGAGCGGAAAGTTTACGGAAGAAAGTGAGCAAACATTACGACTGGAAATCCACAATAAGATTCCTTCCCTGATGCAGGACAATACGGATCGCAACCGCACGTCTCCATTTGCTTTTACAGGAAATAAATTTGAGGTACGCGCAGTGGGTTCTTCACAAAACTGTGCTTCCACCATGACCGTGCTCAATACGATTGTGGCCGATCAGCTCATCACTTTTAAGAAAGAAGTGGATGGGTTAATTTCGAAGGGTAAGAACCGCGAAGTCGCACTGATGGAAGTGTTGAAACGCTATATCACCGAAAGCAAGAAGATCTGTTTTGAAGGAAACAACTATTCGAAAGAATGGGAAGAGGAGGCGGCACGGCGCGGATTGAATAATGTAAAAAACACTCCGCGCGCACTCGACTTCATGGTAACCAAAAAAGGCATTGATCTTTTTGTCCGCAATGCCGTATTCACCAAAGAAGAAATTCATGCACGCCATGAGATCGAACTGGAAAAATACATTAAGATTGTTCAGATCGAAGGCCGCATGATTGGTGAACTGGCCGTAAACCAGATCATTCCTGCTGCTATACAGTATCAGAATGAATTGATCAATAACATCAAAGGTTTCCGGGAAATCGGGTTGGATGTGCGCCATACGGAAGCACAGAAAAACCTGGTGAAGGAGATCAGTGAACATGTGAATGCTATTCTGAAAATGGTTCATGAAATGACGGAAGCACGTAAAGCCGCAAACAATACCGAGGACATCCGGGACCGGGCCATTGCCTATTGCGATACGGTTAAGCCATTCTTTGATGAGATCCGTTACCGCACAGATAAACTGGAACTGATTGTCGATGATAAACTCTGGCCCCTGCCAAAGTACAGGGAGTTATTGTTTTTGAGGTAACAGGGCGTGTCCGGGATTCCTCTCATTAAAGAAAAATCCCGGGCAACCCCTGCTGTTGCCTTATCGGTTTTAGCCGATTGATTTATAAATGAGTCCTGCAACTGCAGCAAGTAAGATAATGTAAGGTTCTTGAATCTTCTTTATATAAATCAAGGCCACTATACTGGCCAGAGCTATTAATGCCGTTGGAATATCCGTGATACTTCGCATGCCGATAATCACCACCGCTCCAACCAATGCACCGATTACGGCTGCAGTAATTCCGTCCACAAATGCTTTAATGCTGGCATTCTTGGCAATTTTGCTGAAGTAAGGTGCAGGAATAATGGTCAGCAGGTAACATGGAAGAAAAGTAGCCAGTGCCGCTACGCAGGCTCCCGGAAAACCTGCTACCAGGTATCCGATGAATCCAACGGTAATCACCACTGGTCCGGGTGTAATCATGGCAACTGCTACTGCATCTACAAACTGCTTTTCCGTAAGCCATTGATATTCGGTAACCACTCCGCCATGCAGAAACGGCACAATTGCCAAACCACTTCCAAATACGAATGCCCCCGCTTTGGTAAAAAACCAGGCAATTTGTCCGAGCGTGCTCCACTCAAATTGCCAAAAGCCGATGCCTGCAAGCAGCAATACATGCACAGTTACGATTTTCTTCACCCATTTCGGCGGCGCTTTGATCAGCATATAAATGAATCCTGCCGCAATAAACAGCAAGACGTCTTCTGATTGTGTAATAATGGTAATGATTGCAGCGGCCAGGTAGAACATCCAAAGCAATAATTTTGCTTTGATATCTGTGAAGTTCAATTTGCTCACTGTTTTGATGGTCAGTTTGTAACTGCTCATCGCTATTATTCCGATCACGGCTGCACCTACACCATAAAATACAGCCTGCATCCAGGGCAGTCCCCCAAAAAGCTTGTAAGCTATTCCGAGTAACACCACCATAATGAATGAAGGAACAACAAATGCAATTCCACACAGGGTTGCCCCTAAAATGCGGTAATGCACAAATCCAATGTAAATTCCCAATTGTGCAGCAAGCGGGCCAGGGGCTAACTGTGCCAATGCCAAACCTTCCCTATACTCCTCTTCTGAAATCCATTTGCGCCGTTCCACCAGGTCACGGTGCATATAGCCTACCAAAGCAACCGGCCCCCCGAAACCTGCATAGCCGAGTTTAAGAAAGTAGAGGACTAATTGTCTTAATGTGTACGAAGGCACTAATTCACCTGATTGTTCCGGCATCCGTTAAATGTAAATTTTTCAGAGGATGTAAAGCAGCCGCATAACTCATTCGGCAGCCGGTAAAAAAAAGTTTCTGGTAATGGCTATTGACCATTGGTAATCATCCCCTGGCAGCCATAGCCTGATCAAGATGCTTTACGGAAAGTCAATACGGCAATGGCCGCCGGTGTCTGAGAGATCAACAGCTAAAAACGAAGTAATCGTTCAGGGTTTTTCATCAGGATACGTTACCACTGCAATTTTATCTCCTGCCGCATTCACTGCAATGCGATAAAATTTTGCAACAGCACTTCCTTCAAAATCGGCAATTGATTTCCATTCTTTATCAGTGCCGGGTTGAAACTTGTAAAGAACTCCTTCAGAACCCATCAGCAAGGTTCCATCGGGCATCACACCAAAATCCTCTTCACCGGGCAATGTTTCCGCAATCTCTGTTGACTTTCCAGTCTTCAATTCATAAAAATTAATGGAAGAGGAAGTAGAATCCTCATTGAACTGCACATAGTAAAAACCGGTAGAGGTCTTTCCGGGCATCCGCACCAGGCAACGCCCGATGCGTTCCCCGACTTTTTTTATCACCCCGGTTTTATAATAGCCAAGTTGTAGCGTCTGGGGTTCGCCCAACACAAACATGGCAACCACATCATTATTTGCCCAGCAGTAATAACCAACCGGATTCAGCTTCGGGAATAATGGCACATACTCATCACCGGCCATTGCTTTGCTGAGCAATTGTGTGCTGTCATCCTCTAATACACGCACACAGGAGATGCCAGACTTATCCGGCATCAGCATCGGTGAATACTCTGCCGTGTTAGGCGTATGGGTAACTTGCGTGGTCTTTGCAAACTGAAAGGTAAACTTGTAAATGTCTGCCTTTGTGCTATCACGTATAGAAGTATACAACAGGCCGGTGCCATCCGGTAAGAAGTAAGGTTGATTATCATAGCCGCGCCAAGGAGTAATTTTTTCCGGCACACCAACTAAGTATTTACCCTTTTCATTTTTTGAGATCGATAGCAGGTATATATCAGTTGCCGGCAAATCGCTTTGCGCAAATACCTGAGTTGCCAAAAAGAAAATAAATGAGCATTGTAACATACCCGCAACGATAAACTTCATAAAGCCGTTGATTTTGATGAACAAAATTAATTGATGGCGCTAAATTAAGCAGGTAATTGGTATTTTTCGATCGGATGGTGGTGGGTATGGCAGCTGGATGGATATATGGCTATGTGACTAGATGGTTAAATGGCTAAATGGTTAAATTGCTATTTTGCTAAGTTAGTTTCAACCATTCAACCATTCAACCATTCAACCATTCAACCATTCAACCATTCAACC
>CAZGBP010000104.1:0-10025 GCA_964524035.1 uncultured Bifidobacteriaceae bacterium | reverse complement strand
TATTGGCTGTTCAAATTGAGTATTAAGTATTTGAGTAAGTAAGTAAAGTAGCGTAGTAAATACAGAATAGTAAGTGATCGGCTTCGCCGCAGCAATTTAACCATTTAACAATTTAACCATTTAACAGTTTAACCATTTAGCAATTTACCCCACCAACCATTGCTTGAAAAGATGAACGAATTGTCGTATCCCCTTCGCCGCTTTACAACAGAAAACTCCTGCATATTTTGGTTATTTTTGCGCCCGCTTTAACAACGCGATTAACCCAAAGAAATCCCTTAGCTTGACATTAATAAAATCCATATCCGGCATTCGAGGCACAATTGGAGGCAAAGCGGGCGATAACCTGACGCCGGAAGATATCGTGAAGTTCACGGCTGCATATGGTACACTGGTTCAGCGCAAATCGAAGAGCAGAACCATCCTAATCGGTCGCGATGCGCGGCCCTCAGGCGCTATGGTCTCTGCACTGGTCTCCAATACGCTGAATGCCCTGGGTTTACATGTTGTTGATGCAGGCCTATCCACGACCCCTACCGTTGAAATGGCAGTAGTGATGGAAAAAGCAGCCGGTGGTATCATCATCACAGCCAGCCATAACCCGGTTGAATGGAATGCACTGAAGTTACTCAACAATAAAGGAGAGTTTATTTCAGATGCGGATGGAAAAGAAGTGTTGCAGTTGGCGGAGGCATCGGGCTATGCTTATGCTCCGGTTCATCAACTCGGATCCTATCGGTTGAATACCGATTACCTTGACAAGCACATAAAAGCAATACTGGCCTTAAAGCTGGTGAATGTAAAAGCAATTCGTGCTGCGAAGTTCAAAGTAGTGGTTGACGCTGTTAACTCAAGCGGCGGAATAGCCGTTCCCAGGTTGCTGACTGCCCTGGGAGTTAAAGATATAGTGCTGCTGAATTGCGAACCGGATGGTCGTTTCGCGCATAACCCGGAGCCTCTGCCTGAAAACCTGAAAACATTGGCTGCCAAAGTAAGACATCGCAAGGCCCACCTGGGTATTGCGGTTGACCCGGATGTAGACCGGCTGGCACTGGTTTGTGAGGATGGTCAAATGTTTGGCGAAGAATATACGCTGGTGGCCGTTGCTGATTATGTGTTGAGAAACAAAAAAGGCAATGCCGTCTCAAACCTCTCCTCCACGCGTGCATTACGCGATGTTACGGAGCAGGCCGGTGGAAGCTACAGCGCGGCAGCAGTTGGAGAGGTGAACGTGGTGGAAAAAATGAAGGAAGTGAAAGCAGTGATTGGCGGTGAAGGCAATGGCGGCATCATTTATCCTGCCTTGCATTACGGAAGAGATGCACTGGCAGGTATCGCCTTGTTTCTATCTCACCTCGCCGTTTCAGGAAAAAAATGCTCGGTGCTTCGGGCTACCTATCCGGATTATACCATTTCAAAAAATAAGATTCAGCTTACACCGGCCGTTGACATAGACCGGTTATTCGAAAGCATGCGCAAGGCCTATGCCGGACTTCCGGTAAATACCAGCGACGGGCTGAAGATTGAGTTTGAAGATAAAAGCTGGGTGCACCTGCGCCGTTCCAATACCGAACCCATTATCAGGATTTATGCTGAGGCAAAACGAAAATCATTGGCTGATGCCCTGGCAAAAAAGATAATGAAAGAAATTGCCGCCCTTACTTAAGTTGCCGCGAACCATTCAATAGCAGAAGAAAAATAATTACCTCAATACACCACTACCATGAGAGTTTACTTCGACAATGCAGCCACCACACAACTGGACCGTGAAGTGATTGATGCCATGATCCCTTACATGGAATCACATTTTGGCAACCCTTCCGCCATCCATTACTACGGTCGCGAAACGCGCGCGGCTATTGAGAAAGCGAGAAAGACAATAGCCAAATACCTGAAAGCTACACCTTCGGAGATCTTTTTTACTTCAGGTGGAACCGAATCAAATAATATGGCCATCCGTTGCGCGGTAGACGCCTTTAAGATCAGGCATATTGTTACTTCCGCTATCGAACATCATTGTGTGATGCATGCTACAGAAGCTTTACAGCACTCAGGGGCGGTAACGTTGCATTATGTAAACGTGGACGAAAAAGGCCGCATCGATTTGCAGCACCTGGAAACCTTGCTTGCCGCTATCGGGGAGAAATGCCTGGTGACGCTGATGCATGCCAACAACGAGATCGGAACAATGATGGATATTACAGCGGCAGGGAACATTTGCAAAAAATTTGATGCCATTTTTCATTGTGATACGGTACAAACCGTTGCCCATTTTCCTTTTGACCTCGGGCATATACCAGTTCATTTTATCTCAGGTGCCGCGCATAAATTTCACGGGCCCAAGGGAACAGGATTTATATATGTGCACCACAGCATAAAGATTCCTCCCATGATTTTTGGCGGAGCACAGGAGCGGAATATGCGGGCCGGAACGGAGAATGTATATGGTATTGTGGGTATGGCAAAGGCACTGGAAATCGGATATGACCACCTCGAAGCAACCAAACAGCATATTACGGCGATACGTGATTATATGAAAGAGGAACTGAGGCGATGTATACCGGATGTGTCCTTTAACGGAGATGTAGAAGGCAGTTCCTTATATACCGTGTTAAATACCTCCTTCCCGCTCAACAGTAAATCGCAACTCCTGTTATTCAATCTTGATATGGCCGGTATATGTGCTTCCAGTGGCAGTGCCTGCAGCTCGGGAAGCAATCAGAATTCGCATGTGCTCGAAGCCATTCATGCAGACCCGAACAGGGTGGCCATTCGTTTTTCCTTTTCAAAGAATAATACCAGGGAAGAAGTGGATTTTGTGGTTGCCAAACTGAAGCAATTGGTGGGTGAGCCTGTCACCGCCTGATGTAGCTGGCATAGAATTTCCAGTTCAATTGTCAGATCATTTGCATCTGATCCCGCCGGCATTGGATTTCAGCCAAAGCCCAATATGCTCTTCGGAAAATACTGATTTGAAAAATGCAACCGGGACTATTACAGCTTAAGCAGAAATTCCATCGTATCCACCTTGTCGGCATAATCCCAAAGTTCCGGCATTTGTGTTTTCCCGAATGGAACATAATTTTCGCCGGCAATTACCTGAATCTCCTCTTCCTGTTTTACCAGTTTCTCTTCCAGCTCAGCTTCGTTTTTATAGAATTCATAATGGAGTATGGCCACCGGTGATACGATACGGCTGTCTTCTTTCAGTATAAGAAATTCGTTGCAGTAATGCGGTTCCTTATTCATCATCAATAAGGTGAGGTTGTAGTCGAAATTGTTTTTATACTTGTTGTGTTCAATCACATAATGAAACGGTGCCACAGATGCAAAGAAGTGATTAAACGAATACCCTTCCGGCACCAGCAATTTGGAAACATTACGGCAACCGAGCCCGAAGTAGGAGAAAATATCAATGCCCAATGGCAGTAAGTCAGCCGTTGCCTCATTGCCTTTCAGCACAGCTACCGAGCCCCTGTTTTTACGGATAATGTGCGGATATTTATCGAAGTAATAGTGAAAGTACCGGGCGGAATTATTAGAGCCGGTGGCAACAGCCGCATCCATCCCGTTTAGCAACTCAGCCACAGCAACCCTGCTGCGCCAATATTCATTTGTCTGAAAGAGCTTTTCCAGCAACCAGGGCAATAAGATGTTATCCTTAGATGATAGCTTGATAAGTGCCTTGTGACCGGAGAGCAGCACACACAACAGATCGTGAAAGCCAACCAACGGAATATTACCGGCCATAATCAGTCCGACGGTTTTTGGCGGACTGCCATCTTCAATTGTATATCCTGAAAGCCATTGGTGAAGTTTTTCCTCTTGTAAAAACTGCTGGCGGATACTTTGCAGCATCTGATAAATATGCTCCTGCGTGAACCACCTGTTGCTGAAAAATGCACGCTCCGCCACTTCCTGCACATCAGGCAATGACGGGTCAATACTCTTTTCAAGCCGGCAGATACCGGCAATTCTATTTTCCAGGTTCATATTTTCAGTATACAGCTATACATAACAGGTACCATCATCGATGAAAACAGCTTTCGCTGCCGTTATCAAATTAATTAAAAGAAAACGTGCTTGAAAAACTGGTTTCTTTTTTAATTTTGACGAACGCAAAACTAAGATTTATGGCTATTCGAATTACTGAAGAATGCATTAACTGCGGCGCCTGTGAACCGGAATGTCCGAACAATGCAATATATGAAGGAGGAGCAGAATGGGCAGTATCCGACGGTACTACCGTAAAAGGCATGGTTACCTTGCTGGATGGAACAACCGTTGATTCCGATCAGAGATTTCCTCCTATCTCCGATGATGTGTATTACATAGTTCCCAATAAATGCACCGAGTGTGAAGGGTTTCATGAAGAGCCGCAATGTGCAGCGGTTTGCCCGGTAGATTGTTGTGTTCCCGACCCGGATCATGTGGAAACCAAAGAACAGTTGCTGGAGAAGAAGGCCAAGATGCACGTTTAATGGCTTCCGACAGGTTATCGTTTAAACCCCTGCAGCATTCCTGCCGGGGTTTTTTATTTCGGGGAAGTCATTAAGAAGCCGCTAATTTCAAAACCTGCAAAGCAATCAGGGGCTTTTTGCTGTAAATGTTCAACTTGAGCCGGAGTGTTCCGTGCCGGCAATACCAATGTAATGTGGAGAAGCCGTTCCGGCAAAAGCAGCTAACTGTTTTCATCCACCTATCTTCGTGCCAGCCATGGAAGATTTACCTGCTCATCAACCTTATGCTTCTTTATATGTGCGGGATTTCCGGTTTTATCTTCTGGGCAGGTTGTTTCTGACGATGGCGATTCAGATGCAGGCGGTGATTGTCGGATGGCAGGTGTATACGTTCACCAAAGATCCCCTCTCGCTGGGGCTCATTGGCTTAACGGAAGCCATCCCATTTATTATGGCATCGTTATTTGGCGGGCATGTGGCAGATATTATTGAAAGGCGCAAGCTGATCTTATTCTTCACTTTAGTATTGCTGGGTTGCTCCTTCAGCTTGTTTTTTTTCACATTGCCTTACTCCGGCATGCTCGAGCGGTTTCATACACTTCCCATTTTTGCCGTCATCTTTATAATTGGAATAGCCCGGGGATTCCTGGCGCCTGCCATCACAGCGTTTTTTGCACAGATTGTTCCCAGGAATCTGTATACCAATGGTGTTGCCTGGAGTTCAAATACCTGGCAGTTTGCAGCTATTTCCGGTCCGGCAATCGGTGGCATCATCTATGGATTTGCCGGTATCAGCTGGGCTTATGCCACGCTCTGCTTTTTCCTCGCAGGCAGCGTGCTGTTTTTTTTCATAATCCCGGCACGGCCGCTGATTCCAACGGTTGAAAAGGAACCTTTGATGAAAGGGCTGACAGCAGGTATTCGCTTCGTATTCTCCAACCAGGTGGTATTAGGCACGCTTTCTCTTGATCTTTTTGCGGTTCTTTTCGGAGGAGCAGTCGCCATGCTGCCCATCTTTGCTTCCGATATCCTCCGGGTTGGTCCGGAAGGATTGGGTATTCTTCGCGCCGCGCCATTTGCGGGCTCGGTTTTGACAGGCCTGATCCTGGCACACCGGCCGCCCATTGCCAAGGCCGGCAGTTATCTGCTATGGGCAATAGCCGGTTTCGGAGTGGCTACCATCCTGTTCGCTTTGTCAACGAGTTTCTTTTTGTCGCTCTTTTTGCTTTTTCTCACCGGCGCCTTCGACAGTATCAGCGTGATCATCCGTGGCACCATCCTCCAGTTAATGACACCCGATCATATGCGTGGGAGGGTTTCGGCGGTAAACAATGTCTTTATTGGCTCATCTAATGAGATAGGTGCTTTTGAATCGGGCCTGGCGGCGAAGTTGCTGGGGTTAATACCGTCGGTAATTTTCGGAGGCAGTATGACCATCCTGATTGTTCTGGCAACTGCCGGCTTCTCTCCTGCCATCAGGAAACTGAATATGCGGAAGATACAGGAGCAGTTGAATAATGCAGCGATATAGGATGCATCTGATTTTTAGGGGGTTGCCATAAACCGGAGGGGATGCGTGCTTTTTGCAGCTTAGGTTTGCCATACTTTAAATCCCAGTTTGCAGAAAAGGAAAGTTCTGCTATCTTTGCCGTCCATTTTCAAATTCAGCATTATGTCGAAAGTCTGTGAAGTATCCGGGAAAAAGTCGATGAGCGGCCATAAAGTCTCCCATTCCAACATCAAATCGAACCGTCGTTTTATGCCTAACCTGCAGAAGAAGCGGTTCTTTATCCCGGAAGAAAACCGCTGGATCGAGTTGAAAATTTCAACCAGCGCAATTCGTACCATCAACAAAAAAGGTATCTCAACGGTATTGAGAGAAATGAAAGAAAAGGGAGTGACTGTTTAATTGGTCAGGCATTTTTTTAATAGAATCAAGAGAATTCAGAACAAATGGCAAAGAAAGAAAGCAGGGTGCAGGTGATTTTGGAATGTACGGAGCATAAGACTACCGGTATGCCGGGTACTTCACGGTACATTACCACTAAAAACAAGAAAAACACCCCTAACCGTATCGAATTAAAGAAGTACAATCCGATCCTGAAGAAATATACTGTCCATAAAGAAATTAAATAATTGATACCATGGCAAAAGATGCAGGTAAAGTTTCAAAGAACGCGAAAGTTGTAAAAGACGCTGCTCAGTCAGCCGCTTCGAAAGCGTTTGTTCGTGTAATCGTTTCTGAGCGCTCAGACAAAACCGGCGCTTATGTTTTCAAAGAGAAAATGATTCACAAAGACAAGGTGAAGGAATTTCTGGCCTCTTCAGGTCAATAGCCTTTGCCTGTCAATAGCATAAAAAGCTTCTCTCTTTTTGGGAGAAGCTTTTTTTGTTTGGCTTAAGGCACGGCAACAGGCGGTTACGCTGCTGCCGGTAGTGAGGTAAGCTGCATATCAAAAAGAAAAACAATTTTCCATGGCATTATTCAAATTCTTCAGCAAAGAGAAAAAGGAAGACCTGAACAAAGGGTTGGAGAAAACCAAAGAGAACTTCTTCTCCCGGATTGCAAAAGCAGTTGCCGGAAAATCAACGGTGGATGAAGAAGCACTGGATGAGGTAGAAGAAGCGCTGATTGCTTCAGATGTCGGAGTTGAAACCACTGTAAAGATTATCAAGAGGCTGGAAGCAAGAGTTGCAAAGGACAAATACCTGAATACAACTGACCTGAACCGGATACTGAAAGAAGAGATTGTGCAGTTGTTATCCGATGCGGCGCCGGATGTTGCGGATGATTTTTCTATTCCTGATACCACACGCCCTTATGTAATCATGGTGGTAGGGGTGAATGGTGTTGGAAAGACCACTACCATTGGCAAGCTGGCACACCAGTTTAAGCAGCAGGGGAAAAGTGTTTTGCTTGGAGCGGCCGATACCTTCCGGGCAGCCGCTGTGGATCAACTTACTATCTGGAGCGAGCGGGCCGGAGTTCCTATCGTGAAACAGCCTACCGGAGCGGATCCTGCGGCAGTGGCCTTTGATACACTTCAATCGGGTGTCAGCAAAAAGGTAGATGTCATCCTGCTTGATACTGCAGGCCGTTTGCACAATAAAGTCAACCTCATGAATGAGTTAGGTAAGATTAAAAGGGTGATGCAGAAAGTGATGGCAGATGCGCCGCATGAAGTGTTGCTGGTGCTTGACGCCTCTACCGGTCAGAATGCGATAGAACAGGCAAGGCAGTTTACCGCTGTAACAGATGTTACGGCCATAGCGCTTACCAAGCTCGATGGAACGGCAAAAGGTGGTGTCGTGATTGGCATTGCCGATCAGTTCCGTATACCTGTAAAATACATTGGCGTAGGGGAAAAAATCAATCAGTTGCAGGTCTTTAACCGGACAGAGTTTGTGGATTCATTGTTTAATCAGTAACTATCGGGCAGTATGTTCCAAAGTGTGGAGCAATGTAGAACGGTAGCGGATATCGGGGAAAATTCTCAACAATTGCATAGAGCAAAATAAGCATGCGTACCAGGTCGGTAAAAAAACCTACGATAAATGTGATCACGCTGGGCTGTTCCAAAAATATTGTGGACAGCGAAGTAATGATGGGGCAATTGCGTGCCAATGCTTTTAATGTGGTACATGAAAAGGATCAGGAACAAAGTGATATTGTAATCATCAATACCTGCGGTTTTATCGACCGGGCAAAAGAAGAATCCGTAAATACCATACTCGAATATGCAGCGATTAAGAATGAGGGAGGTATCAGGAAATTATTCGTCACCGGATGTTTGAGTGAACGGTATAAGCAGGATCTGGAAAAAGAGATACCGGAAGTAGACGCTTATTTTGGTACGATGGAGTTACCAGCGCTGCTTCATAAACTGGGTGCCGACTACAAACATGAATTGATTGGTGAACGTCTCCTGATTAACCCGCAACATTATGCCTACCTGAAAATTTCGGAGGGCTGTAACCGGACCTGTTCCTTTTGTGCTATTCCGCTTATGCGGGGCAGGCATACTTCCAAATCGATAGAAGAAATTGTTGCCGAAGCAAAAGGCCTTATCAGGAATGGCGTAAAGGAAGTGATTCTAATAGCGCAGGAACTGACCTACTACGGGCTTGATCTGTATAAGGAGCGCAGGTTAGCGGCGTTGTTGCATGCGCTCGCAGCAGTACCCGGACTGGAATGGATCAGGCTGCATTATGCATATCCCAGTAAGTTTCCGATAGAGATATTAGATGCGATGCAGGAGCATGCAAACATCTGTAAATACCTCGATATGCCGTTACAACATATCAGCGACCCGGTATTGGAGCGTATGCGAAGGCAGATTTCCAGGCAGGAAATTTATGAACTGATTGAGCTGATACGGAAAAAAGTGCCGGGCATTGCCTTGCGCACTACCCTGTTAACCGGATTTCCGGGTGAAACAGAAAATGATATGGATGAATTGATACACTTCATTAAAACCGTACGATTTGAGCGTGCCGGAGTGTTCACCTATTCACCGGAGGAAGGTACTTCCGGATATGCATTAACAGATGATGTTCCGGAAGAGGTAAAGCAACTACGTGCAGCCAGGATTATGGAAGCACAGGAAGAGGTCTCATTGGAGATCAACCAGCAAAAAATAGGCAGGCAATTTAAAGTTTTAATTGACCGTAAGGAAGGACAATACTTCATTGGCAGAACCGAATTCGACTCTCCCGAAGTGGATAATGAAGTATTGGTTGATGCATCAAAACACTACCTCCGTATTGGTGATTTTGCAATGATTAATATTACCAGTGCCGAAGCCTTTGATCTATACGGCGTACCGGCCTGAGACAACCCGGCTCTGACCAATGCATAGGCATTGCTAACCGGTAGCGACAAAACTGCGAAACGAAAAATCATCCGGTACCAACAAAGCAGTTAAGGCCGGCAGCAGGTTTCCAAATGAAAATTTACTTAATGATCACACCGGATGCCTCAAATACCAGTTCGCGGCTTGGTTCTGTGATGGCATCTATTTCAGCTTTTGTTTTTCCGGCATCTTCCGCATAGTGACGCTGTTCGTCAACTGATGTCGTTTCAATCCTGGCTACGCCTTCCATAACAGCTGTTTTGCCTGCTATATCTTTTGGAACGAAAAAGCCATAATCTTTGAATTTCACGCGCATGGTTGTGCCATCGCCTTTATCAATAGTCATCCAGCAACCCTTCACCTGGCAACTTTGTACCACGGTGCCGGTTACCTTCGCTTGCATCTCTTCTTTACCTTTCATTTGCTTTTCCAGCCTGGCCATAGAGATGGCACCTTTTTCATCGATCTGCTGACCGAAATAGGCTGGTGACTGCGCGGAAACAACACCGCTCAAAGTCAGGCCCGATAACAGGATCAACAAGAAAAAATATGGTTTCATGACAAAATTATTTTGCTGCAAAAGTAATCGATTGTCAAATCATTTCCAGCGATCTTCCCCTGAATGCTTGCCGGAATAGAGGTCAGCTTATATCGCATCACAATACTAAAACCTCGTAAAAGATCGTTTCGGCCGGCATGCGCGCACTTCCCA
>CAZGBP010000103.1:0-10261 GCA_964524035.1 uncultured Bifidobacteriaceae bacterium | reverse complement strand
AGTGCCGGAGGAGAGATTCGAACTCTCATGCCCTTGCGAGCGCTGCGCCCTGAACACAGTGTGTCTACCAATTCCACCACTTCGGCATAGAAGGGTCACAAAGTTAACCTGAATTTACAAATTTGAAAATAGATTCTACTTTGAGGGTGTGCGACAAATTGGATATAGATTATTGGGTGTTTAGTAAGTGATTAAAGAAGAGTAGAGAAATCATATTAGCAAGTGAAAGGCTTCCCCATATCGATTTAACCATTTAAACTAGCAACCATTGTTTGAAAAGATGAAAGAATGGTCGTGCGCCTTTATCAGATTAAACGGGCACATTAAACTCCCGCAAAGCCTGGTTAAGCGAGGTCTTCCTGTCTGTGCTTGCTTTTCTCTTTCCTATAATAAGTGCGGCTCCGACATTAAAAGCGCCGGCCGGAAATTCTTTAGTATAACTACCGGGAATTACCACGCTTCTTGCTGGAACTTTGCCTGTATAGGTAACCGGCTCTTTCCCGGTTACATCAATAATTTTAGTACTGGCCGTGAGCACCACATTGGCACCTAAAACCGCTTCCTGCTCCACTATCACACCTTCTACCACGATGCATCTTGAACCGATAAAACAATAGTCTTCAATAATCACCGGATGCGACTGAACCGGCTCAAGCACACCACCTATACCAACACCTCCGCTGAGATGCACATGCTTTCCAATCTGCGCGCAGGATCCCACAGTGGCCCACGTATCAACCAATGTTCCTTCATCCACATAGGCTCCGATATTTACATAAGAGGGCATGAGGATAGCGCTCTTGCCAAGGTAAGCGCCATAACGCGCGAGGCCATGAGGGACTGCCCTTACACCCAGCTCTTTGTAATTTCTTTTTAAGGGAATTTTATCATAAAATAACATGGGGCCGGCCTCCATCTCTTCCATAGGCCTTATCGCAAAATAGAGCAGGATGGCTTTCTTCACCCATTCATGCGTCTGCCAGTCACCATTTATTTTTTCAGCCACACGGATTCGTCCCTGGTCGAGCAATTCAATTACGCTGGAAATGAACTCTTTCACCTTTTCATCCTGCAACAGTGCCCGGTTATCCCAGGCATCTTCAATCCATCTTTTAAGAATTTCCATGTACAACTTTTTTAAGAATGGTGGCCAAAACTACAGCAACAAATTAAGCAGCGGTAAATCATACCCTGAAACATGCAACCGCATTGTATCCTGTTAGGTTAATAAATGGTTGTGTTATTCATAAATCCATCCCAATCAATCAGGTTGATAACACAACTGCAAGCTTCATCAGGTACGGGCTTAACTCAAGGTTGTGTTTGGTGGCTTTGCTGAAGGGGGTGTATACGATACTGTGGTGAATAACACCCACCATCACATTGGATTTCCCATCCATAACAGCTTCCACAGCTGCCAGGCCAAGCCGGCTTGCCAGCACCCTGTCCTGGCAGGTTGGGTTGCCGCCTCTTTGCATATGGCCTATAACAGAAACCCTGGTATCATAATGGTTGAATTTTTCCTTTACTTTTCTTGCAACTTCGAAAGCGCCGCCTTCTTCTTCGCCTTCGGCAATTACTACAATGCCGGATGATTTTTTGCGCTGCCAGCCACGTTCCAGTTTATTGATCAGCTGATCGATAGATAGCGGGCTTTCCGGAATCAGAATGGCTTCTGCACCGGTTGCAATGCCACTTCGCATGGCAATAAATCCTGCATCCCGGCCCATTACTTCTATAAAGAAAAGCCGGTTGTGTGAATCAGCGGTATCGCGGATCTTATCAATGGCTTCCATCGCTGTGTTGATGGCAGTGTCATATCCAATGGTATTGTCGGTGCCATAGAGGTCATTATCGATTGTACATGGCAACCCGATAAAAGGTACGTCATAGGTTTTGTTAAACTCTACCGCGCCTCTGAAGGTGCCATCTCCACCCAATGCGATCACAGCATCAATCTGGTGTTTCCTGATATTATCATAGGCAGTTTTCATTCCTTCATCAGTCATGAAACGTTTGCTACGGGCTGTTTTAAGAATGGTTCCGCCCCGGTGGATGATATTACTGACAGACCGGGAATCCATTTCAATTATCTCATCATCAATGAGCCCTTCGTAGCCCCGCATTATGCCAAATACCTTAAGACCATGATAAATACCGGTACGTACAACTGCCCGCACAGCGGCATTCATTCCGGGGGCATCGCCACCGGAAGTAAACACTGCTATTGATTTAATAGTTGATTTCATCAGAATGGATTATTTGCGGTGCGAAAATAGGAAAGAACCGCTTAGATTAACTGCATCCTGAACCAATGAAATTTGGTTCACAGGCTAAAATACGGGGTTATTAACCGGAGCTTAGATGACATACTTTCGGCTAAAATGATACTTCGTGCGTACAAGGTCAGGGCTCTGATATTCTGCAATCAGTTGTTTTTCGTTTGCGCTCTTTATTGTATAACTGACTGTTTTTTTTGATGTAAGGTCCGTAAGTATTAATACCGCGCTTTTTTCCTGAAAAACCCATTTGCCTGACCATTGCTTGCCTTCTTTCAGCATGGAAAAAGTGCCGTCAGCGTTTATATTCATATAATCTTCTTTACTATTAGTTTCAGGCGGGCGCACAACACCGAATTCCTCTTTGCCGGCATAGGCCCATTCTTTGGTGATTGCTGACGTAGGAACCTGTCCACTGACAGAAATTGAAAATTGGCACAAGATGACAATGATGGCAATGCGACATACCAATGGAAATCTTTTTACCATATGCATTATTTTGTGAAGTAAGATACTTAAAATCCGAGCTTCCTGTCTCATAAAACTTTTCTGTGAGCAAGTGGGTGAACTACGCTTACATGGAGCAGCAGCTGCTATTTTCTCTTATGGGCTTCCTCCTCTACTTTCAGTTTCCTGGATTCCCTGATAAATTTGAGAATAATAGGTCCGGTAAAAACAATTACCATTCCTATGATGATATATTCGAGATTCTCACGCACTATCGGCTGCGCTCCAAGCAGATAACCAGCAGTTACCAAAGGCACAACCCAAACGATGGCACCGACTACCGTGAAAAAGAAAAATTTTCTTAAATCAACCCGTATTACGCCGGCCATTATGGGTGCAAAGGTGCGGATAACAGGCAGAAACCGTCCCAGTATCAAAGCCATTGCCCCATATTTTGCATAGAACTTATCTGCCATAATCAGGTATTCATGCTTGAAGAAAATGGATTCTTTCCTTCTGAATAGCATGGGGCCAGCCTGTCTGCCAAACCAATAACCAACCAGGTTGCCGAGAACTGCTGCCACAATCAATGTAGTACAAACAATATAAACATTTCGTTGTAAGTCGCCTGTAGCGGTAAGCACTCCGGCCGTGAAAACGAGAGAATCTCCCGGGAAGAAAAAACAGAAAAAGATTCCTGTTTCGGCAAACACCATCAGGAAAAGTAACAACAGGCCACCATATTTAATTAACATCTCCGGATTGAAGATTGCTCCGGGGTCTTTTAAAATTTCCTCAAAAAAATTAATGATGTCCAGTAAAAGCATTGGTACGGCAAAGTAGATAAATATTTTCCGGCTTACAGAATATCATCTCATTTTTTATTACGATATGCTTTCGGTTAATCTGTTTCGCATCGGATGCTTGAATCAGGTTGAAACAGGTGCCTGCTGTTGATATTTCAGAATTCTTCTTGTACAAATAATACCTACTTTGGTTCGCATAAATTAGTTGGCGCATGCAGCTCGAAATCATTGATTGGTTGATCATAGGATTGTACTTTGCAGTAACCGGTTATATTGGCCTGCGGTATGCAAAACAGGCAGGTAAGGACACCGCCGGCTTTTTTCTTGGCGGAAGAAATCTGCCGTGGTATTTGGCCGGCACCTCAATGGTGGCGACTACTTTCGCGGCTGACACCCCGTTGGCCGTTACAGAGCTGGTAGCAAAAAACGGTATAGCAGGAAACTGGTTATGGTGGAGTTTTCTGTTCGGAGGCATGCTTACCGTGTTTTTCTTTTCCCGTTTATGGCGCAGGGCCAATATTATGACGGAAGTTGAATTCATTGAATTGCGATACAGCGGGCAGCCCGCACGGTTTTTGCGGGGCTTTAAAGGATTATATCTCGGGCTTTTTATGAATACCCTTATCATCGGCTGGGTAAACCTTGCCATGATTTCTATTCTAAAAGTTTTTTTTGGAATCAGCAGCCAGGAAGCATTTATCTATACCGGATTAATGATGTTGATGGCCGCAATTTATTCTTCTGTTAGCGGGTTGCTGGGGGTTGCGGTTACCGATGCATTCCAGTTTGTAGTGGCAATGGTTGGTTGTATTGTTCTTGCAATCCTGGTGCTGCACAGCGACCGGATTGGAGGAATAGTAGGATTGAAAGAGCAATTGCCCGGGTGGTCACTTGATTTTTTTCCGGAAGTAAAGGGACATTCTTATACCGGTAATGTCGCTACCACGCTCACCATCAGTGTAGGAGCCTTCCTGGCTTATGTAGGCGTTCAGTGGTGGGCAAGCTGGTATCCGGGAGCTGAACCGGGCGGTGGCGGGTATGTGGCTCAGAGAATGATGAGTACAAAGAATGAGAAGCATTCCATATACGCAACCTTGTTGTTCCAGGTAGCGCATTATTGCATTAGGCCCTGGCCGTGGATTATTGTTGCCTTGTGCTCCATGGTTTTGTATCCTGAATTGTCGATGGAGAATAAAAAGGAAGGATTTGTTATGGCTATGCGCGATTATTTACCTGCCGGGATGAAGGGCTTTTTACTGGTTGCATTCTTTGCCGCATACATGAGTACCCTTTCCACGCAACTAAACTGGGGTGCCAGCTATCTCATCAATGATGTGTATAAGCGCTTTGTAAAGCGGCCTGAAGAATTTTCAACGACCCATGCATCAGAAAAACATTATGTAGGCATAAGCCGCATGGTAACGATTATACTGATGGTGATTTCGCTGGCGGTTACCACGCAAATGCAAACAATTAGCGGAGTGTGGTCATTCCTGATAGAATGTGGCGCAGGATTAGGGCTCGTATTAATCCTCCGGTGGTATTGGTGGCGCATTAATGCATGGAGTGAAATTGTTGCGACGATAGCGCCTTTTATCGGCTATGCTGTTTCCAGGTATGCGCTGAACCTGCAGTTTCCCGATAGTTTCTTTATTACCGTTGGATTTACCACCATAAGCTGGTTGCTTGCGACGTATATGACAGAGCCTGCCGATGAAGAAAAGCTGAAGAGTTTCTATCGCAGAATACATCCGGGGGGATGGTGGGAGCCTGTACGAATTTCAACCGGTATGAAGAAGTCAGATCAGCAGATGGGGAAACTGGTAGTCTGCTGGTTGAGCGCGGTAGCGATGACCTATTCCATCCTGTTTTTCTGCGGATCATTGATATTTTATGAATGGAAAAATGCGCTTGTTTATGGAGTGCTTGCATTGCTGAGTGGGTTGTTGTTGAGAAATTTCATTTCGCGTACAAAAATCTTTGAAGACTGACGGTCGGGTGAAAGTTGGTCTGCTGCAGGTGTACCCGGGAAAGTGATCTCTTTTTTTCAAAGAACCTGAGATGGTGAAGGAATCAACTGTTTGCCGTAGTAAGGGTTATGGGCATTGATCATTGAAATGGATTCATATGAAATGTGCATTTGGTTCACTGATGCTGGTGTTGCTGCTGCTGAAGGAGATGGCAATTGCACAGAGCACGTTTATTCCATTGAACGACGATTCGTATCATTACCTGAAGCGGTGGGAAATAAAGTCCGGCAGGATTTCAGATCAATTGCATTTTTCGGCATTACCACTTCAGCGACGTCATGCTGTAATGATGGCTGATTCAGCTAAGAACACCATTTCAAAATGGTTACCTGCAGATTCGGGCGCACTGGATTATCTGTTAACGGAAAATGATGAATGGTCTGTCTATTCCGGAGCAATCAGCAGGAAACCTTTCCTGAAATATTTATACCGGGATAAGGCAAGTCTTTACCAGCACCGGAATGACGATTTTATGGTGAAGGCGAATCCGGTATTTGATTTTGAGATCGGAAAGGAATCCGCTTCCGGAGAGCTGCTTTATACCAATACAAGAGGAATCGAATTACGGGGATGGGTGGCGAAGAAAGTGGGATATTACTTTTTTGTGAGTGAAAATCAGGCTCGCTTTCCGGAGTATGTTCATGAAAGGATAGACTCATTCGGTGCTGTTCCCGGAGAAGGTTACTATAAAGATTATAAAACAACCGGTGTCGATTTTCTGTCTGCCAAAGGGTATTTTGATTTTACAGCGGCAAAATTCATCACCATTCAGTTTGGTACGGATAAAAATTTTCTGGGCAACGGGATACGCTCACTGGCACTGTCTGATTTTTCAGAGGAATATCTTTTCCTGAAGTTGCAAACACAGGTTTGGAAGATCAGCTACCAGAATTTATTTGTGGATATGACAGCGGATTTTACACGCGAAGCCGATCAACTGCTGCCCAGGAAGTATGGCGCCTTGCATCACCTCAGCCTCAATGCAACGCACTTTCTGAATGTTGGCGTATGGGAAAGCGTGGTGTTTCAACGAAATGACGGGTATGAGTTGCAATACCTGAATCCGATAATTTTTTACCGTTCTGTAGAGCAACTGCTCGGCAGCCCGGATAATGTGTTGCTCGGACTTGATCTGCGTGTGAACTTATTGCGGCATGTATCGGTGTACGGGCAGTTTATGCTTGATGATTTTAACATTCAGGTTTCAAAGGGTACCAAAGGTTATTGGGCGAATAAGTATGGATTTCAGCTAGGTGCTCAGTATGTCGATGCGTTCACAATTTCCAATCTTGATTTGCAACTGGAATGGAATCACATTCGCCCGTATACCTATACCCACAACGATACGGTAGCCAATTATTCAAATTACAATCAACCGCTTGCGCATCCGCTTGGCGCCAACCTGAATGAATGGATTGGCCTGGTTCGGTATCAGCCGATATTCCCGCTCACGTTCCGGTGGAGCCTCACAGCGGCAGCAACAGGAAGGGATACTTCCGGTAGCAATTTCGGGGCTGATATTTTTATCCCAACTACAGCGTCAAATGTTTTATCGGAGTATGGCAATGTAACGGAACAGGGTGTAGGTACCAACTTGTTCCTGAGCGAATGGTCGGCTACCTATATGTTCAGGCATAATTTTTTTATTGACGCAAGTTATACCTTCAGAAAGACGGTTTCAACATACAGTGCCTTTGAATCATCCAGTCATATATTTCAGATAGGTGTGCGGATGAATATGGCGAAGCGAAGGTTTCAGTTTTAATACCGAAAAAGATTCCACTAATCTTCTTTCACCGGAAAACTGTATGGAGCAGGATCATTCTGTTGCTGCACACCGGAGTCCTTGTGGTCGAGCTGTTCTTTCAGGCTCATGAGAAACGACCTGATTTTTTTCAGCGAATCAATCATGGCTACGCGTTCTGTTACCTGATCCGGGTTTTGCAGTAGTTTCTTCCTGGCCCCTTCGATGGTATAACCTTTTTCTTTCAAGAGATGGTGAATAATCTTCAGGTTTTCAATATCCTGCCGGGTAAAGAACCGGTCGCCCTTTCGGTTTTTCTTCGGACGAAGTATTTCAAACTCCTGTTCCCAGAAACGTATGTTGGATATGGAAAGATTAAACATTTTAGCCACTTCGCCTATAGAAAAATAGTACTTGTCGGAATTGCTGTCGTCCGTCATTGCCAGGGTATTTACCGTTAAATTTACGGGTTAGTCTTGAGATGTATTGCGAAAGTTGTATACACAAGCAGAGATGACGCTTGAAAATGATACATAACATTGTAAATGTTCGGAAAGGACCTGTATGCGCTACATGTATGACCTTGCAAACCCACCAACACCATTCATGACCTGGATTTAAACAGAGTAACTGCGAATTGTTCTGCGCAGGTGCACCGGATAACACCATGCAGGTAATGCCAGTAGATGCAATGGTGTGCATGGATCGTTTTTGAAGTGATGTATTGCTTCCCGAAAGACGATTGCAGACCTTCAAGGCAATTGGATTTACACCTTATAGTTGCAGATTCCGGGTGGATAATGCCTGTAAAAAATCCTGTTGAGAACGAAGCTAATCAGGCAGGTATTTTTTTCCATTCACCGAATCACCCATCATAAAGTAGGTAGTTCCCATATTAAACCGGGCTAGTTCATTTGCCGGATTGGCTTGTAACGCTTTTCCGAAGGCATTCAATGCATTGGGATAGTCTTTAAGTACGCCGTAGCAGTTGCCCAGATTAACCCAGGCAATATCTGAAGCAGGGTTCCTCGACAAAGCCTCTTTGAAGAAGGAAATGGCATTGGTAAAATCATTTAATGCCGCATAGGTATTACCCAGATTGTAATAGGCATGATCATCATCGGGATTGAGTTGTATGGCTTTATTCAGCATTTGTATCGACATCGGGTAATTACCAGTTCTTGAATAGTAGAGTCCGACATTGTTATATGCATCATATCCGGCGCTATCCAGTTCAATTGCTTTGTTGAGTTCCTGTATGGCTTTGTCGTATTGCCCGTCTTCACCGTAGGCAATCCCTGCGGCTACATAAAAGGGAGCCTCGGTTTTGATCATATGTTCTTCCGCATTCAGGAAGCAGGTAATCGCCTTTTTGTAATCTTCCAGTTCTTTGTATCCCATGCCAAGGTTAAACCAGGCATCACCATAGTCAGGCAATATCCTGACTGCTTCAACAAGTTGCTGCGTGCCTTCGAGTAATAGTTGCTTTTTGCGTGTGGCATCTTTCTCTGTCAGCGCCTTTTCCATTACCAGGATGCTGCCATAGGCATAACGTATTCGCACACTGTTTGGATGGGTCTTTACATCGGTCTTCACCAGGGTAAGGTTATCTGACCATGCAGTATTTCTGAATACAGAAGCAGATCCATATAAAACAACAACCAGTACAATCAGCGCAAGTATGCCGCTGTTTGTTTTAATAAATCCTGGCAGATTGGTATCTATATTTTTATTTGCCGGTACCTTAAACAGCTTAATCAGCAACGTGGTGATGATGATACTGAAACCCAGCACAGGCATATAAAGAAATCGTTCACCCATTGTAGCTTCAATAAGAAAAAACAGGTTCGAAACGGGGGAGAGTGTGGCTCCGATAAAAATGAAACTCCAGGCCATCGGATCCCTGGATTTGATCCGGCTGACGGTAAAAACGGCGATGGCAATAAAAAAAGCCAGCATGAGCAATACTTTAGGCTCAGCAAATGAATACAAGGGAATCGTATTATAAGAATAGTCGAAGCATAAAGGATATGGGAATGCCAGCAAACCCAGATATTTTCCAAGAATGAAAATGGCCGTGGCTAGCCTGGCCGCTGTATTCCCGGCGGCAGCGACGAGACTGTTATTGATTAATAATATCTCATCCAGGTTACTGAGTCCGGAAAGTGCAGACACCCTGAATGCGAGGTAAACAAAAAAGGCAAATAGTGCAGGTAGTGTTGCCACCATGCATTTTTTAGCAGCAGCATTGGAAAAAAAATAAACGGTTAATGGAGACATCAGCAGCAGTGTAACAGCCGTTTCTTTGGAAAGCAGCGCAAGAAAAGTGCTGAGTGCGGAAAGTAACAGGTATTTGAGTTTCCCCTCTTTGCCGTATTTCAGTGATGACCAGAGTGCAAGCAGGTAAAAAAGAAAGCAGAGAATTTCATCACTGCTCTTTATGTTGGCAACCACTTCTGTATGAACTGGATGGGCGATGAAAAGCAAGGTACTTGCGAATGGCAGCAACAGGGTTTTGTTTTCAAAGAATAACACCAGCGTGGTAAAAAGCAGCATGGCAGTGAGTGCGTATAACAAAATATTACACACATGGCCAACCTGCGCATTTCCGGAGGCCAGTTGCCATTGCACGGCGAACAATGCGATGGATAAAGGACGGTAGAGTCCCTCATTGCGGTCGCTGAAGCCGGCGCGGTACGGAGTAGTGAATATTTTGGGTAAAGCCGGTATGCCTTCCTGAACAAAGGTGTTTTTCTTGATGGCCATATCATCATCAAGCACAAAATCGTGGTTGATGGTGTTAGCGTAAACCAGGATGGCCAACAGGCCGCAAAGGAGCAGGAGTAACCGTTTTAGCCTGTATTGATGAAAGTCGTTGCCGGGAACGGATGCACTAACCTGGTGTTGAATTGCCCGCTTTTTCATCATGGCAAAATAGTGAATGAAGGCAAAATG
>CAZGBP010000102.1:0-10340 GCA_964524035.1 uncultured Bifidobacteriaceae bacterium | reverse complement strand
AGGTAGTTTACAATTCTGCGTGCAAGGATACCGGCAATCTGCCTCATCAGCAGGTCTGTTTTATCATTGCGAATTACCACCGTGGTGCGTTCATTTTCCGTTGATGATTTTGGATGCCAGGCTACCAGAAATTTACCGGGATGATACTTCAGGTATTGCACTTTTCCTGAAATCGGGTTGCGGTTAACATGCACGTTGGCAGGCGACATAAAAATGGAAACCTGCCTCCGGGGTGCGTTGAAGAATTCTGTTTCAATGGTTTCTTCAATCACCACCACTTTTCCATCGGCCGGAGCGATAATATCATGGTCGTTAACCGGTGTTACTCTTTTTGGATTTCTGAAAAATGAAACCAGGAAAAGATAAAAAGCAACTGCCGCTAAAATCAGCGCACCAAGCATCCAGACAGGAAGTGAAGTAAACTGTGCCAGTGACAGGCAGATAACAGCCAGCACGGCCCCCATGATGAGCAGGGTGGCCTTTCCTTCTTTGTGAATACGATACATATTTCCTGTTTTAAGAATTAGGTAACTCAAAAATAGCAACGGTCATTTCAGAAGCAATAAAATCATATAAAACACAAACACAAAAGGAATACAAAAGATGAATGCATCAAAACGATCCAGAAAGCCGCCATGTCCGGGCAGCAGGGTGCCCGAATCCTTTACACCGGCATTTCTTTTAATCATGGATTCAACCAGGTCTCCCAGCGTTCCGGTAACGGCCACAATGGCACCCACTGCCATCCATCCCAAAGTATTAAATTGATGAAAGAACTGCGACAGTAACCAGCCGGAAAGAATGGCACTCAGCAATCCTCCTGCAAATCCTTCCCATGTTTTTGCCGGTGAAACAGACGGAAAGAGTTTGTGTTTACCCAACAGGCTGCCTGTAAAATAAGCCATCGTATCATTTGCCCAAACCAATAACATTATACCCAGCATCAACCCGCTTCTTTCCGGAAACCATGCTCCTTTTTCATGGGCATACGGAAAAAATACACCCATGGAAAGGGGAAAGGTGATGTATAAAATTCCGAGTGCGTTTAACCCGGCATTACGAAGTGGAAAAGTGCTCCTGATCAGCATTTCCACAATAAGGAATCCCAGCAGCAGCGGAATGGTAAAGAAATAAATATATTCATTTACATAAGGAAGAAACCTGAATCCGGTGGCGAGTAAATAAAAAATTATTGTACCGGCAGTAATGGAATAGATGTTAGCGATACGGTGTTGATGTGCTGAATATTCCTGCTGTGATCTGATCAAACGGTAATATTCCCATAAACATCCGGTATGTATCACCAGCATGAGTATAAGGAAGCCATATTCATTAATCATCAATCCACACAATACGAATGTGACGAAAACAACGGCTGTTACTGCTCTCCTGGGCAGGTCATGCATAAGGGATATTTAGGGCATGTAAGGTAAGCAGCCACTTTGGTTTCCTGTTACTCGGAAGTAAAGGATTCTTTGATGATTTGCTGTGCGGCCGGCAAATCATGCAGGGAGACATAGAGGCTGATCTCTCCAATAAGTACATAAGCAGAGTCCTGCTGATTCAGTATGACCGATGCAATTTTATGTTCCTCCAGAAGGCTTTGCAACATAACAACCTGGTGCAGCAAGGCTGATTCGTAAACTTTAACCCATCCTTCAGGTTGTATCATGGCCAATCAGTTTTCGGATAAGGATCAGGCAGCCTGCGTATCCTTCAACGCGTTTAATCAGAATATAAACTTCTGCCGGTCACTTACTTTTTTGAAGTAGAAGAGTAAAGCAGCTGCCAGAACGGTAGAAATCAACACCACATAACCGGGAAGTGCTTCGTCGCCGGCAATGTCAAATGCAATTGTCCCGTGCTCATGCAAATAGGCCAGCACTACCTGCATGCCATTGATAAAAGCATGCGCAATAATAGGTACCCACAGACTGCCACTCCAGTAAAACATGTAACCCAGCAATGCGCCAAGCAACATCCTGGGCACAAAACCATAAAACTCAAAATGTATAAAACTGAAGATGAAAGCTGTTAGCCAGATGGCTACATGAATATGCTTAAACCATTCTTTCAAAACCTGTTGTATGCATCCGCGAAAAAAAAGTTCTTCGCCAAGAGCCGGAAGTACAGCAATTACAATCAGGTTAATAAAAAGGTCATTTATCGAGGGCATTTTCAGGAAAAGCAGGGTGATCTTTTCCGTTGCTTCAGCCGACTCTTTAATAGACTTTTCAATCGTATCCAGGAAAGAAGGCAGGTTTAGCTGTTGATTGAATTCATAAATATAACTGATAAAAGGACCTGATGCTGCCAGGGTAACAGCAGCCAGAACCAATAACCAGTTGTTGAATTGTTTTCTGAGTCTCAGGAAGTCTCCGCCGGGAAATTTCAGTAAGGCAAATAGTATGGCAGGAACCAGGAATCCTCCCAGGGAGGTCATAAACTGCAACAGCTTCAGCGCATTTACCTGGTTGGGGTTCATGCCCACCGTATTTGGGTTTTCCAGCGCATTTTGCATCACTACATCTATGGTAGTAATGCCAAACATGGGCTTTACCAGGAACATGCCTAACATGGTAAAGGCAAACATAAACACCAGCGTTAACGAGGTGAGCATCAGCAGCTGCATGAAAGGATGCATGCCATCCATTAAAAAACGTCCACGATTCATGCGGGCAAAAATCGTAAATTTGACGTTCATTTGTTAACTTTTTAAACCGTTGCCGGTTTGCATGAAGTTTTGTTGTCTGCTGATTACCAGATTTTCTAATGGTTAAAATAGGAAATATAGCGTTGGGTGAATTCCCCTTGCTGCTTGCTCCGATGGAGGATGTGAGTGATCCACCCTTCCGTGCCGTGTGCAAGATGAATGGCGCAGACCTGATGTATACCGAGTTTATTTCGTCTGAAGGGCTTATCCGTCATGCCCGCAAAAGTGTACAGAAGCTTGATATCTACGATTACGAACGCCCGATCGGCATCCAGTTTTTCGGAGGCGAGATTGATACTATGGTGGAATGCGTGGAAATTATTGAAGCAGCGCAACCTGACCTTATTGATATCAATTATGGCTGCCCGGTAAAGGGTGTTGCCTGCAGGGGAGCCGGAGCCGGTATTCTGAAAGATGTACCCAAGATGGTCACCATGACCGGCGAGATCGTAAAACGCGCCATGTTGCCGGTGACTGTTAAAACCCGGTTAGGCTGGGACGATGATTCCATTAATATTATGGAAGTCGCAGAGCGGTTGCAGGATGTAGGCATTGCAGCGTTGAGTATCCACGGCCGCACCCGCTGTCAGTTGTATAAAGGGGTGGCCCGCTGGGAACCCATTGACGAAGTGAAGAAGAATCCCCGCATCCGTATTCCCATTTTCTTAAATGGTGATGTGACTTCTCCCGAAAAAGTAAAATTTATCCGCGAAAATTTTGATGTGGACGGTGTAATGATCGGCCGTGCTGCCATTGGCAATCCCTGGTTCTTCAACGAGGTAAAGCATTTCCTGAAAACAGGAATGCATCTTGCACCTCCTTCAATTGATGAGCGTATCGAAGTGTCACGCACGCACCTGTACAAATCATTGGAATGGAAGCAAGGCAGGATGGGCATACTGGAGATGAGGAAGCACTATGCAAATTATTTCAAAGGGTTGCCTAACGTGAAGGAATTCCGCGACCGCCTGGTACGGCTTGAATCGGTGGAGGAGATTGAACAGGTGTTTGAAGAGATGAAGGTGCGGTATGCACCTGCTGAAGCAACATGGTCCTAATCAACAACGTATTTTTTCCTCAGTACAAATTACCCTTAGCTTCAAACTTTATCAAATACCTGCGCCCATTGAAAATTATTCTGTTTCTTTTTATCCAGGTTTTATTGACCTACAAGTCATTTAGCCAGGGACTTTCAGCATACCTGAATAACCGCAATGCATTCTTTGTATTTGATGATTCTGTTAAAAAGGAGATTGATTACCTGAAACCACAAAATTTCAAGATTGGCGGCAATGCTGTAGCTTTTATCGCCAATGATAAGAGTTTCAAAGTTTATCAGAAGGGCCGCGTTATCAAGGTGAATGATGGGTTCACCACTGACTACACAGTTACAGGCAATTATGTTATCATGATGAATGGTACTTCCCTGCACGTCTTCGATAATGGCGTATCGAAATTGCTGGTGCGGAATCCGTTGGAGTATGTTGCTTCGGATAGTATTATAGGTTTTGCCGACCCACTGACTACAGCTTATTATGTTTATACAAAAGGCAAGGTACAGCCACTTTCATCTGACCTGATTGCAAATCCAATCCGCATTGCTGCCATTGGGAAAAACCTGCTTGCTTACACGACGCTGCTTGACAGCTTGATCGTTTACTATCACGGCTATCTGTACCCGCAACCCGCGCAACAGGTTACAGAAGTTAAGGCCGGGAAAAATCTGGTAGCATTTAAAAACAGCTACGATGGGGAGTTTAAAGTTTTTTACAAAGGCCTGAACTATGTATTGGAAACATTTGAGGTGACGGATTACCTTATTGGCGACGACCTGGTGGCATATACCACCCAAGACAGGGACTTTAAGATATTCTATGCAGGCGTGGTGTATTCCATTGGCAATTTTGAACCGGGCAACCTGCAGGTGAAGGATAACATAGTCACTTTTACAGATGCAACCGGATTCTTTAACGTGTTCTATAAAGGAAGAACCACACCGTTAGTGCAATACCTGCCGGATAAATATGAGATGAGTGAGCATTCAGTGCTCTACCTTTCCAGGGATGGCCGTATTCATCTTTTCTCATTTGGCAAAGACCTGGAATTGCCAATCGAAAATTATGAAAGCCTGCGGCTGGATTATGATGTGCTGCGGGTGGAAACATCACCCAATCAATTCAGCTTTTATTATCGAAACAAAGCATATTGAGTTTTTTTGTGGATGCAAATCGTTTGGAAAGTATTTAGCTTTTTTGGCGCAAAGCCGCGAAGGCGCAAAGAGGAATGATTATCGAAGCCATGTACTTGTGTATATACCTCAACACGATCAAGTATATTAAAGGATCAACCGAACTTTGTGAAATACCAGGTTCTTATAACACGAACTCATATATGTAACAACTGCTGTACTGTTTCCTGAAATAAAAAAAGCCCGGTTGAAATTCCAACCGGGCTTTTTATCATCATCATGATTCAACGATTTCAGGACAGCGCTTTCTCCATTTGCCATTCTTTGCACATAGCCTTCAGGTCGGTTAATACTTTCTCCTGGCGGCGGCGGTTTTCAATATCTTCAGGATCAGCCTTCGAGGTCTGTTCTTTTTTCAGTTTGTCGTTTTCAGCCGTGTACTGGGCAATCTGCTCAGGGGTGAACTGCATTTCTTCCCCTTTCTTAACAAAAACACGCTCATAGCCCAGCTCATCCAGTTCGGTACCGGCAATAGATTCAAAAATACGTACCTGCTCTTCCGTTAATTCTTTAAGGAATTTATTGGAGTTATGGTGCATGATGGGTTTGTTCACATTTTCCCATAATGAACTGGCTACTGCGGTATTCTTAGCTTCCTGACTGTCATAGAATTCCATCATGGTTGGTTTGAATTCAATGCCCAGGAAGGCGCACAAGTTGCGCAACGTGCTTTCTGTTTCATCGGTAAGCTCTGTATAGGAAACAGTGAAGTAACGGTCTGTCGGCAAATTGGCCCTGGCATCGAGGCACAGCCGTTGTAGTTCTGACCATTGTTTCGCGATAAAGTAAACATGCTTATCTCCAATAACCGCTTTGGTAAAGGATAGTGCTACATCCCTTCCATCGCGGTGGAGGAAAATATATTTATTGTTTTTGAAATACTGGTTCAGGTGATCTGCCCACCGTATGTTTTGCATGCTTTTGCATATCCATGCTTTTGCACCATTCGATTCGCCATAAACATCCATTACCGCTCCATAGATGGCAATTACATGTTTTTCGGTGCAACGGCGCTTCACATCGTTACGGTCTAACACGGTATTAAGCCATGCCACCGGGTTGGTTTCAACCAATTGACAAACGACTTCCACCATGTGGTTAAACTTGTCATCATCAAGGATCAGGTGCACCGGAACCAATGGATCAATCCGTTGCAGGATATGGGGTGGGTGTGGTGCGGCAATCTCATGCGAATTCGAAATCATCAGGCGCAGCAAATTTGAGCCTGACCTTTGTTCACCTACGAGGAAAAGTGCTTGCATGCTTCTGTTTATTGATCAAGGTTTAGGGGTAAAGAAAGAAACCGATTAAGCCAGCAGTGGGAATTATGTAAACCACATCAATATTATACTTGATGAGTGCTACCAAAGCCCCGGCAAAAATAAGAAATGAAGGCCAAAAAGCAGCTATCGATGTGTAATCAGTCATTTTAATCAATTCCCAGGCGGCAAAAAAGATCATTCCAATAACGCCACAGCGTATGCCGCGCATGATGGATTTTGCTGCCGGCGACTTCTTAAAGAACTCCATGGCTTTGGAAGCTACCACCATCAAAATCGCCGGTGGTGTAAAAATGGCAATGGTTGAAAGTAACGCTCCGGTAAAGCCTTTTACCTGGAATCCTATGAATGCAGCTGCAATCAGGATTGGACCGGGCATTACCTGGCTAAAGGCAATACCATCCTTAAAACTTGCCTGCGTAACCCAATGAAATACTTCTACAATGTGATGCTGAATGATCGGGATAATGACATAGCCACCGCCGAAGAGCATTACACTTAATCCGCCAAATGTTTTAGCAAGGTTGAACAGGCCTTTGGTATCATCAACCGGAACATAAAGGCCTACGGCAAGTACGGCAATCATCAGCAAAACCAGGCCGGTAGTGAAGTACGGAAATTTGGAACGGTCAAATTCCGGTGTGTCAGCGAGGGCTTTCTTGTCGGTGAAAGCAAAATAACCGATGATTCCAAAAATGGCCACCAGCAGAAAAGTAACATAAAGCCTGAAATCTCTTGGAATAAAAACCAGGCTCACGATAGCAAGGAGCATCAGCAATAATTCAATGATTCCCTTAATATTTTGTTTCGCCATCCGGTAAGCCACACTGATAATAACCGCGGCTACTGCCGGTATAAAACCTTTGAAAAATCGCTTTACTTCCGGTATATCGCCATAGATGCCATATAGATAGCTTAATAACAGCATTAAAAGAAAGGAAGGCAATACTACCGCTATACCGGCAACCACAGCACCCCAGGGGCCTTTCAGTTTATTGCCTGTATAAGCAACCACATTTACGGCCTGCGGACCCGGAAGCAGGCTGGCAAGCGATATGCCATCCAGCATTTCTTCTTCAGTAATAAGCTTCTTTTTGCGGACAAGCATGCTTTCCACAACAGAAATAAGCGACATGAAGCCACCGAAACCCAGACATCCGGCCTTTAAAAAGGTAACGAAAAGATAAAAGAACGAAACGGATTTGCGTTGTTCCGGTTCAGCAGTCAGAGCAGCCTGTAATGGTGTATCCTGGGTAGTCAAAAACGATCGAAATGTAAACGTTCAATGATAGATGCAACGGGCATTTTTCCTTCACCAGGTGACGAAATAAATGCCGCCAAAAATACACTTATTTCTTTCAGAAGTGCAGACTGATTTAATTTTTTGCAGGTGCGAAAAATGCCCGAAAGCATATTTCCGTTAACCCTTTGAACTTAGTTTTAATACGGTACCTGCTTTAAGGTTGTTGCACTTGTTATAGCCGTTGAGTTTTCTGATTTCAGCAACCGTGGTACCATATTTCCGGGCAATATCCCAAAGGGTATCACCTGTACGTGCCTTATAGTACACATAATTCGGAGCAACGGGTTTTGAAATCGCAGTGCCAGTTGAGGCATGCACGGCCGCTGCTTCTGCAGGTGTTGAAATGTGGGTTGCAGGCTCTTTTGAACTGGCAGCAGTTGCTGCCGGGCTGCCGGGAATGGAGAGTTTTTGCCCGGCCCATACAGTATTGGAAGTCAGGTTATTCCGTTTTTTGATATCAGCAACGGTAACCTGGTGTTGTGCTGCAATTTTTTGAAGATAATCACCCTTTTTCACGGTATAAGTACTTACAGAAGAGGTTTTTGATGGCGTGCCGGAAACTTGATGCTGGTTGTTGTCTTCCGGGCTGGCAGCCTCGGCCGGTACGTCTGGCTCATAAAGTTTCAGCTTCTGCCCTGATTTTATGGTTGAACCGGAAATATTGTTCCACTTTTTGAGTGCTGCAACGCTAACATTTTTAGATGCCGCAATAGAGGTCAGGTTATCACCCGGGCGTACTGTATAGGTTTTATGTAAGACCGGGTTGGCATTCGTTTCCCGGGATGATGCTACACTTTTATCGGTACTATCCGTTTTACCTGCAATAGTTTGCAGGGTATCAGGCTTGGCAACAGGTGCTACACTTTTCTTAACCGCGGCTGAAGCCGTTGAATTCGTGTTAGACGTATAGGGTGAGCTGACTTTAAGTTTTTGACCTGTTCGAATGGTGGAACTGCTGAGTTTGTTCCATTTCTTCAATTGTGCTACCGATACATTATATTTTTGCGCAATCTTACCCAGGTTATCGCCGCTGCGTACCGTATACGTTTTCACACTTCCGGAGGTATAACCCGGATACCAGGTAGTTTTTGCATTTTGACTCAGAAAAATAATGGAGTCTTTATTTTCATGAAACATACCAATGCGGTCGCCTGGCAGTTTGCAGGCATAAGAATAAACGGGGGCACCCGGTATTACACTGCATTTCAGTCCGGGATTCAGGAATTTGAATTCTTCCAGGGTGAGTCCCGTAAGGCTGGCTATCTGTTCGCAGGCCATTTTATCGCTGACATCAACTGTTGCGATAGATTCAATGGTATACTTAGGATAGGCAGGTGAAAGATCATGCAATTCATAATACGTCATAACGTAGGTAGCGGCAATAAAAGCCGGAACATAGTTTCGGGTTTCTTTCGGCAGGTAATCGCGTATTTCCCAGAAAGTTTTTCCGCCGGACAATGATATAGCGCGGTTCACATTTCCAGGCCCGCAGTTATAAGAAGCAATGGCCAGCAGCCAGTCACCATACACATCATACATGCCTCTCAGGTATTGCGCCGCACCTTCTGTAGACCGTATAATGTCTTTGCGTTCATCAACATACGAATTGATGGTAAGCCCATATTGTTTGGCCGTGCCATACATAAACTGCCACATCCCCGTCGCACCCATTCGCGATACAGCATGTGGATTTAATGCCGATTCGATAATGGCCAGGTATTTTACTTCCGGAGGAATGCCATACTGCGAGAAGATCTGATCAAAGACCGGGAAATAAATTTTGCTCAATCCCAGCATCCTCGATACCTGTTCTCTCCGGTTCAACACATAGAGGTTGATGTATTTTTTAATTTCTTCATTATAGGTTAATGAAACCGGCGTAATCAAAGCACCAAGCCGGGCACGATAAACGGAATCTTCAAAAACCGGTACATCTACATTTGCAAAAGAAACTTTTGGTTCCTGCAAGCTATCTGTCATGGTCAGTTCATTCTCTACCTGGTTCAGTGAGTCATTGCTTTCAAACTGATCCGGTAAGTCCTGAGTTGTCTGTATGGCAGGTTGTGCTGACTTTGCCCAGGGTGGTTGCTGGGCAAAGGTGTTGCTTATCTGAAAAGCGCTGCAGCAAAAGGCGAAGAGAAATGCTGCGCAGATATTTTTAATGAAATCGTTCTTCGTCATTACGAATTTTTCAATGCATCAATAGTGAGGGAAAATTTTCCGCAAAGTACGGAAATAGTCGCCGATTTTCAGGCTTGACGGTACTATTTCCGAGGCTTTTAACAACAGATTAACTAAAATATTGCCGGACAATCAAAAACGCTGCATTTTTATACGACCCGATTGCCTGACCTACTTTACATGCCGGTTATTTGTAAATGCGAATTACTGCAATTTAACAGGGTTCACCTTGTGCCATATTCCGGTATGGAGGATAGATTATCTAAGAAGGATTTCTGAAGAAAATGGCTACTTCGTGGCTTCTTTTTTCTCGCCTTCTTTCATGCCATCTTCCAGTTCCTGCTGCACGTTGGCTTTAGCACTGTTAAATTCACGAATGCCCTTACCAATGCCACGCATGAGTTCAGGAATTTTTCTGCCTCCGAAAAGAAGGAGTATGGCGAGGAAAATCAACAACCATTCGCTGCCGCCGGGCATACTGATTAAAAAGAGTGCTTCCATCGTTTGACGATTTAATGCAGTAAAAGTAAGGGAAATATCCCAATGTGACACATTCTCGATTAGCTTGGGCGAATGACAATTTGATCACATTGTAAAGCAATGGTTGGAGCATTA
>CAZGBP010000101.1:7371-10503 GCA_964524035.1 uncultured Bifidobacteriaceae bacterium | reverse complement strand
TTGGATATAGATTATTGGGACAATTAAGTAAGTGAGTAAAACAACGTAGTGAATACAGAATAGTAAGTGATCGGCTTCGCCGCAGCAATTTAATCCACCAACCATTGCATGATAAGATGAACGAATTGTCGTACACCCAACAATTGCATGCAATAGCAACGGTGAGCGATTACTAATAGCCTGTTGGTTAAGCTGATCTCACGGATGCCGCACTGCGGCATGAGCTGCTTTATCATAACAGTCTCCCCTTCCCCTGCGGACAAACTATTTAGCCAACATTTTTTACTTTCGGATATTCTTTGAAGCCCGTCAATGAAATTCTGCTGCACTATCCTTTGGTTTATTATACCCTGCCTGCTGCAGGCGCAGTCAGAGATCAATTTTCGCGAGTTAAGCTATGCCGGGTCGCTGCGTGAATCAGCTAATACACAAAAACCGGTCTTTATGGTTTGCTATACAGACTGGTGCGGGCATTGCAAAAAAATGAAGGACGAAGTTTTTACCGATTCTACGGTGGCAGCTTATTACAACGAAAATTTCATTTGTATCAAAGTAAATATGGAAGCCGGTGAAGGCATTGCTTTACGTACCAAGTTCGGTATCAAGATGTTTCCGACCTTCATCTTTCTTGACCGGAATGGTACCACCCTGTACCGGCTTATGGGTGAATTTAAGCCTGCGGATTTTATTGAACATGGAAAAAGTGCATTAACAACGGAAAAGCAGTTGCCTTATCTGAAACAAGTATTTGATAATGACCCGTCGAATGCAGAGAAATGCTACGCCTACCTGATGGCGCTGCGGCGTGGTGCCATGGATTATGCCGCGGTTGCAAACAAATATTTTGCTAACATACCGGATTCGGCATTACTCACAGAGATTAACTGGAAGATTATCGCCAATGGAGTGACGGATATCAACTCATCACAGTTTCAGTATGTGCTGGCCCATCAAAAAGAATTCGCTGCCATTGCTTCCCCCGGCAGAGTGCAACGTAAGATCAGCAATATGGTAACTGAAACGCTCCTGCCCCTGGTGGAAGGGAAAGATACAACAGGCTATTTTCTGAAGCGGCCATCGGCGGCAGCCATTCAAAATGACAAAGTCGATTCGTTGCTTTTTATTATGGACAAAGAAATATATGAACGGACATTAAACTGGACGGGCTACCGCAAGGTAACGATGGCAGGTACCAATAAATATGCCTGGAACGACTATCACCAACTCAACGATATTGCCAACGTATACCTTAGAAATATTACGGATCCTGCTGCCTGCAGTGATGCCGCCGAATGGGCCGAACGGGCGGCTGCACTCAGCCCGCAATATGCCGGCTACCTCGTCGGGGCAAGATTATACCTCAAAGCCGGAAATAAAACCAAGGCAGCCGATATGGCAACTCAAGGCAAAGAGCTTGCGATGAAGAATGGCTGGTCTTATGCGGAAGCCGATCAATTGCTGGTGCAATTGCAATAGGACCCGCTATGTAATTTATTGAGTGCTGCTCACCGCTTTTTTGGAGGTAACGGTTCTGCGACCGATGCTGTTATAGTAAAATCCAAAATCGTGCAGCTGTTCAAGATTATACAGGTTACGTCCATCAAAAATCACTTTCTGTTTCATTAATGAAGCGATCTTTTCAAAATCGGGCGTGCGGAATACGCTCCATTCAGTCAGTATCATTAATGCATCGGCATCTTGCAGCGGGGAATAAATATCAGTATGATAGGACACCTTATCACGGAATGTTTTCTTCAGGTTGTCCAGGGCCTCCGGATCGTACACACTTATTTTACAACCTTTGTTAATCAATTCATTAATGATGTAAAGTGAAGGTGCTTCACGAATATCGTCTGTATTGGGTTTGAATGCTATTCCCCAAATAGCGATTTTCTTACCGGAAAGCTTTCCTGCGAAATATTCCTCCATCTTTTGCACCAGGCTGATGCGCTGCCGTTCATTAACTCCCATTACTGCATTGATGATTTTCATTTCGTAGCCTACATCCTCGGCCGTTCGTGCCATTGCTTTCACATCTTTAGGAAAGCAACTTCCTCCATAACCGATGCCGGGAAACAAAAAGCGCTTCCCAATCCGGGCATCACTGCCGACACCTTTGCGCACCATATCAACATCAGCACCCAGCAATTCACACAGGTTCGCAATTTCATTCATAAATGAAATCCGTGTGGCGAGATACGAGTTGGCTGCATACTTGGTCATTTCCGCAGAACGTTCATCCATAAAAATGATGGGGTTGCCCTGCCTTACAAAAGGTTCGTATAACTGCTCCAGGTATTTCTTTGCCGATTCCGAAGAGGTACCGATCACCACGCGATCGGGTTTCATGAAGTCTTCTACGGCTATGCCTTCCCGTAAAAATTCAGGATTGGATACCACATCAAATTCAACTTGTGTATGTTCCGCAATGGCAGCATGTACCCGCTCCGCAGTGCCAACCGGTACCGTACTCTTATCTACAATAACTTTGTATTCGGTAATAAGCTTTCCGATATCACGGGCGCAATTCAACACATAGGAGAGATCAGCACTTCCATCTTCTCCTTCCGGTGTAGGCAAAGCCAGGAACAGTATCCTGGACTGATCAATGGCCTCCTTCAGGTTGGTTGTAAAACTGAGCCGTCCCTGCTTCACGTTGCGTTCAAACAAAACATCCAGGTCCGGTTCGAATATGGTAAGTTTTCCACTGCGTAAGGCCGCAATCTTCTCCTGGTTGATATCTACACAGATTACATTATTGCCCATCTCGGCAAAACACGTTCCGGTTACTAATCCAACATATCCTGTTCCTATTACTGCGATGTTCATTTTTTGTGATTATGTTAATTTGAAGTTATGGTTTGGTTGAAGGGCTGAATGGCTGGATGGTTAAATTGCTAAACTGTTTAATTGTTATGTTTCTTTCTTAGTATTATTAAGTTGAATGGTTAAATGGCTAAACGGTTAAATGGTTAAATGGTTAAACTGTTTAATTGTTATGTTTCTTTCTGAGTTTCATTTAAACCAAACCGCTGAACACAAGCTCCCCAACAATGCAACCATTTAGCAATTCAGCCATTCAGCCATTCAGCCATTCAGCCATTCAGCCATTCAGCCATTCAGCCATTCAGC
>CAZGBP010000101.1:0-7271 GCA_964524035.1 uncultured Bifidobacteriaceae bacterium | reverse complement strand
ATTCAGCCATTCAGCCATTCAGCCATTCAGCCATTCAGCCATTCAGCCATTCAGCAATCCAATATCAACATACCATCACTTAAAAAACTCCAATACCTTCCCTGTAATGTAACCTAACTGCTCTTCATCCAATTCGGTATGCATTGGCAGCGAAACGACTCTATTTGTAAGCAGTCCGGTATTGCTCATATCTCCAACTATTTTTCCTTTTCCTGCAAATGCTTTCTGTTGATGACAGGCAACCGGGTAATAGATCATAGAAGGCACTGCTTGCTCCTGCAAAAATTTTACAAGGCCGTCGCGATCGCCATCAATTAAAAGTGTATATTGATGAAAGACATGGTAGGCATACCCTGCTCTTTGCGGAATGGTGATTTGCTGATGATTGGAAAAAGCATTGTCGTAAAAAGCGGCTGCCGTTCTTCTTGCATTGATGTATTCATCGAGCAGGGGTAACTTAACCCTTAGCACTGCGGCCTGCAAAGTATCCAGCCTTGAATTCACACCAATCATATCATGATAATACCTTACCTGTTGTCCATGGTTGGCAATCATCCTAAGCTTTGCAGCGAGTTGCTCATCATTGGTAAACATCGCGCCTCCGTCACCATAGCCTCCTAAGTTTTTCGAAGGGAAAAAGGAAGTACACCCGATCGCTCCCATACTGCCTGTCTTACTGCTGGTTCCGTCGGCAAACGTATACGTCCCGCCAATGCCTTGTGCATTATCCTCAATTACCGGGATGCCATGCTTTTTTGCAAGTGCCAGTAAAGGCTCCATATCAACCGACTGGCCATACAGGTGCACCGGAACAATAGCTTTCGTTTTTTCGGTTATTGCCCTTTCCACATCAGCAACCTGCATAGTAAAGGTCCTGGGATGTACATCAATAAAAACCGGTGTCAGTTTAAGCAGTGCTACTACTTCAACTGTTGCATAGTACGTGAATGATGGACATATCACCTCATCGCCCGGCTGAAGATCAAGTGCCATCATGGCAATCTGCAGCGCATCTGTTCCGTTAGCACATGGTATTACGTACTTTGATCCGGTATAAGTTTCCAGATCCCTTGCAAATTCCTGAACCGGCTTACCATTGATAAATGCAGCAGACTCCACCACTTCCAACAAGGCCTGGTCAATAGCTGGTTTTATCTTCCGGTATTGTGCCTTCAGGTCCACCATTTCAATCTTTCTCATAAGCGTGTTTGCTGTAATGAAGGCGCAAATATAGGCAGTGGCAACAAATAGTACCGTTCCGGTATCAAATCAGGCATGTGGGCAGGGAGATTCCGGCTATCATCGTTTTATACAGGCTCCTGCATAAAACTATAATTCCCTTACTTTTACAGCAATGGCATCCGGCAAAAAGCTTATTTTTCTTTCTTTCCTCATATGGGTAGTACCGGCATTGCTGCATGCGCAATTCAAATCCAATATCAACGATACTACTGTTAATGCCAAACTGGTAACGTTCGGCTATACCTTTCAACTGCCCTTAGGTGACATGGCCGATCGGTTTGGCCCGGGCAATAATCTTGGTGCAGGGTTTTATTTTAAGCTACCTTATAATTTGCTGCTGGGCGTGGAAGGCAACTATCTTTTTGGCGGTAATGTACGGGAAGATACTATGCTGAATTACCTGTACACCGATGCAGGCGCACTGATCGGTATAGATGGTTATTATGAAACCGTTTTCCTGTTTGAACGGGGTACTGCTTTCTGGGCAAAAGTTGGAAAGATCATCCCGGTCGTAAATTCAAATCCAAATTCCGGGCTTACCCTGATGGCAGGCGCCGGTTTTATGCAACACCGCATTAAACTTTCGTCACCCAACAGTACGCTGCCTAATATATTAAATGACTACTCGAAGGGTTACGACCGGCTCTCCAATGGATTCGCACTCTCACAATATGTGGGCTTTACACATCTTGATAAGCGCCGACTCGTCAATTTCAATATCGGGATAGAAGTGATGGAAGGATTTACAAAAAGCCGCCGCGACTGGAACTTTGATCAGATGCTGAAAGATGAATCCAAACGAATGGACATTCTGATTGGCTTTAAGTTAGCCTGGATACTTCCTTTTTATGGCAAAGGCGAAGAACGCATGTATACATACTGAAGTTCATCTACCAACCGTTTTGAACAACCTGCTGTCAATGCCATTTTTACTTATACCAACAATCCCGGTTGTTGCCGGATAAACCTGCATCATGAATTTTTTTTACCTGCTGTTGTACAATCTTGGAATTCGTTTCTACACGGCCGGTATATCCATTGCATCATTATGGAATAACAAGGCAAAACAATGGACCGCCGGGAGGAAAGGCATTTTTGATAAGATGAAGCAACAGTTAACCGGAGGTGAGTCATACACCTGGTTTCATTGCGCTTCCACGGGCGAATTTGAACAAGGCCGGCCTTTAATAGAAGCATACCGCAAGCGGTGGCCCGACCATAAACTGCTGCTTACCTTTTTCTCTCCATCAGGCTTTGAACTGCGGAAAAATTTTGCAGGAGCAGACTGTGTATACTATTTGCCTGCGGATACCGCTTCCCATGCTGCTCAATTTATTAATCTGGTGAAACCCCGGTTGGCAGTCTTTGTGAAGTATGAATTCTGGTATCATTACCTCAAAGAACTTCAACAACAGCAAATACCGGCATTACTGATTTCCGCTACCTTTCGGAAAGAGCAGCTCTTTTTCAAATGGTATGGCCTTCCCTGGAGAAACGTGTTGCACCGGTTTCAAAATTTGTTCTTACAAGATGCCGCTTCGCTGCAACTGCTCCAATCTATCGGGGTTCATCATGCCTCGGTTTGCGGCGATACCCGTTTCGACCGGGTATGGCAGATTGCCCGGCTACCCAAAACAGGGAACATAATAGAAGATTTTAAAGGTGCAGAAAAACTGTTTGTTGCCGGAAGCACCTGGCCGGCAGACGAGCAACTATTGTTTACATTGATTCATGAAAAGATCAACACCTGGAAATGGGTGATCGTACCGCATGAGATCAGCCCGCAACACCTGGAAGTATTAACAAATAAATTTGCGGAGCAGTCCGTGCTTTATTCATCGGCAACCAAAGAAGAACTGGCAAACAAACGCATATTGATTGTTGATGCAGTTGGCCTGCTCTCTTCCATTTACCGGTATGCGGATTTAGCTTATATCGGCGGCGGATTTGGAAAAGGTATTCATAATGTACTGGAAGCCGCTGTATATGGTATTCCCGTTTTGTTTGGACCCAACTACCAAAAATTTCATGAGGCTAAAGACTTACTGACTCTTGGTGCGGCAGCCTCGGTAAATAACAGTGGTGCACTTACCGAATCTTTTCTTCAGTTCAGCAGGCAGCCGCTTTCTTTTGCATCGGTAAACCGGGATTACGTATACCGGAATAAGGGCGCCACGGAAAAGATTATGCGTTATATCGAAGAAATCAATTGAGGTACCGGCGCATCACAAGGGTGAAAAACTCTGCTACGGCCGGATCTTCTTCCTTCCATCCGTATTCTGTCATTACCTGTTGCTGAATATAGTTTAATGCTTCCTGGTAGCTTACGGCATTGTTCACTTTCGCGACTACCGCATCGTAGTTCTCTGCCTGTCCTTTAAAGAGGGTATTGATAAAGGCAAACCGTTTATTCAATCCAATGTATGTCCTGAGATCCCGGATAGGTGTATGTTTCAGTTTGTCCGCAATCTCTTTACCCTGTTGCTTAAACTTTTCATTCAACGTGCCCTGATCGGATCCCTGCTGGTGCGCATATATTTCTGAGATACTTTTTTTGGCTGCTTTCTCTTTGGTTGCTGGCTTTACTCCATGCACAGGCTGGCTTACCGGAGTAGTGTCTGCAGTAACCTTTGAAACCGGGTTTACGCTTTCATGTTCCTTTACCGGTTCTACCATCACCTCGGGCAGAACAGCCTGAATCACCGGTACAACTTCCGGAACCGGATGCCTTTCCGGCATTTGCATTTCTGCAGGTTGTGTGATGGTTGCCTGGATGGAGCGGTCTGATTCAGGATTGATGGCAACAACCAATTCGTACAGCTCCCGCATATAACCTGTGAGCAGATCCTTATCAATTCCGGAAAAGCGGCCATTACTTTTCGCAACGGCAGCCAGCAAGTTGTTGATCTTGCCATGAAGTTCGTTGATTCTTACAAAGTCGCTCATCCGGAATATCTTTTACCGGTTTAAAAATACAAACCAAAACGAAAGCCCGGATTATTTTATTTTCACGGCAGCATGTTCACAGAACCTTACATACGTCAACAGCGTGCAGGATGGATAGAAGTGATCTGCGGTTGTATGTTTTCCGGAAAAACAGAAGAACTCATCCGCAGGCTGAAGCGCGCTAAAATTGCGAATCAGCAGGTAGAGATTTTTAAGCCGGCCAACGACGTGCGTTATCACGAAACTAAAATCGTTTCACACGATACCAATTACATCCATTCCACACCGGTTACACACTCCGATCAGATACTGTTAATGGCTGTCGACAAGGAAGTGGTTGGTATTGATGAAGCGCAATTCTTCGATATGGAATTGCCCAGGGTACTTGACACCCTTGCTGCCAGGGGCATACGGGTGATAGCCGCCGGACTCGATATGGATTTTACCGGTAAGCCTTTCGGGCCTATGCCTGAATTGCTGGCCAGGGCAGAATATGCTACAAAGGTGCATGCAATCTGTATGGTATGCGGCAATTTAGCTTCCTATTCCTTCCGCAAGTCAGCAGTGAAATCACAAGTGCTGCTTGGCGAGAAAGATATCTATGAGCCGAGGTGCCGGGCCTGTTTCCTGGCAGGATTAAGTAATGAAGCGGCGCAAATGAAGCCCTGACCTTTTTGAAATCTCGATGATTAACGTTTCTTTTATGTTTCGATTTGTATAATCATTCACCAATCGCAATTCATAACCCGACTCATGAGCGAACCCAACAAAGTTTTCAAGCCATATGTTGCCCCCGATTCTTTGATGAAAGAATTTACTCCCAAAGCCATCATACTCGGCGGAATTTTCGGGATACTGTTTGGAGCAGCTACTGTTTACCTGGCCCTAAAAGCAGGGCTTACCGTTTCTGCTTCCATACCCATCGCGGTACTGGCTATTTCACTCGGTAAGCGTTTCCTGAAAACGACCATACTTGAAAACAATATCATTCAGACAACGGGTTCTGCAGGTGAATCAATTGCCGCCGGTGTCGTGTTTACCTTACCTGCCTTCCTGTTTCTGAGTACAGATGAGACAACAGGTAACAGCGTCGGCATCGAATACTTTTCCTACTGGACCATACTTACACTTGCAATTTTCGGAGGCATTCTGGGTACGTTGATGATGATTCCGTTGCGCCGTTCACTCATTGTTCAGGAACACGACAATCTTCCTTACCCGGAAGGTACAGCCTGTGCTTCCGTATTAATTGCCGGTGAAAAAGGTGGTGACTTTGCCAAGCCTGCTTATATCGGGTTAGGAGTGGCGACAGTGTATGCCGTGCTGCAACACCTACTGCATATCATTTCGGCCACACCAACCTGGATCACCTCGCAGAAAAATAAATACTTTCCATCCGCACAAATTTCAGCCGACATCACTCCTGAATACCTTGGCGTGGGTTATATTATCGGCCCAAAAATTTCCGGTGTATTGGTTGCCGGCGGTGTATTAGCCTGGATGTGTATTATACCTTTACTGGCCACGCTGGTTTCGCCGGATCTGATCGCATTACAGCAAATGAAACTGGGAATGCTTAAAGATATGCTCACCGCGGGTGGCCGGGGCGGATGGAATCCCGAAACACATGAATGGGGCAATATGGCTACTGCCATCTATTGGGGATATGTACGACAGATTGGTGCAGGGGCGGTAGCAGCAGGCGGTTTCATTACGCTGATGAAATCTATTCCAACTATCGTGAGTGCATTCAAAGGCGGTATGGCCTCCATGGGAGAAAAGGGCGCCGTAGTACGTTCACGAACAGAAAACGATTTGAACTTTAAGGTCGTGATTTTTGGCAGCATCGGGCTGGTGGTGTTAATGGCATTCCTGCCGCAAATTCCGGGTACCAATTTATTTTACAAATTGATTCTTGGCCTGCTGGTTATTGTGTTCGGATTCTTTTTCGTCACGGTATCAAGCCGTATTGTAGGTTTGATTGGTAGCAGCAACAATCCTATTTCCGGGATGACTATCGCTACGATCATGGCTACGGCGCTTGTATTTATCTCGGTTGGCTGGACCGGCCATATTTATGAGCCAATGGCATTAGTGGTAGGTGGTATGATCTGTATTGCCGCAGCCAATGCGGGTGCCACATCGCAGGATTTGAAAACCGGTTATATTGTAGGTGCCACGCCGCGCTATCAGCAGATCGCCTTGTTTTTCGGTGTCATCGTCTCTTCAGCAGTTATAGGCTTTACCGTAGCCTTTTTGGATAAACCCACCAGCGACCAGCTTGCGCAGGGCATCACACACCGTATCGGGAGCGAATTCAATGCGCCGCAGGCTACGCTGATGGCTACATTAATAAAAGGATTATTGTCTTTCAACCTCGACTGGCAGTTTGTACTGGTAGGCATGTTCATCGCAATCGTGGTTGAATTATGCGGCGTGAAGTCATTGTCTTTTGCAGTAGGGCTTTACCTTCCGCTCTCCACAACGTTGCCTATATTTATTGGAGGGGCACTGAAAGGACTGGTAGATTACCTGACAACCAGAAAAAGAGGTAAACAGGAAGATGCGGAATTAGGCCGTGGCAGCTTAATGGCAACGGGATTGGTGGCAGGTGGTGCCTTAATGGGTGTGATCGTTGCTTTTATGCAGGCCTCTGACAGCATCAGCGCGTGGTTACATAAAATCAGCAGGGAACAGGCATTAACCACCATGCTTGGAGAAGGTGGTTATCATTTACTGGGCTTGCTCTTCTTTGCCGGCATGGGTTATATTTTGTACAGTACAGCCATGAAGAAAACCGATTCTGATCTCTGATAACGGAATACTACCTGGATAGTATTTTCATGAGGTCAGATTGTGTTCGGGTTTGAGAACGATTGCGTGCTGTTTTGGTTTTGTTTTTTGCCATGCGCAAAAGGTGTTCGACAAATTGGATCTAGATTATTGGCTGTTCAAATTGAGTATTAAGTATTTGAGTAAGTAAGTAAAGTAGCGTTGTGAATACAGCATAGCATGTGATCGGCTTCGCCGCAGCAATTTATGCATTCAACAATTTAACCCACCAACCATGACTTGACAAGATG
>CAZGBP010000100.1:0-10895 GCA_964524035.1 uncultured Bifidobacteriaceae bacterium | reverse complement strand
AACAATTTAACCATTTAACCATTTAGCCATTTATCCATTTAACCCACCAACCATTGCTTGACAAAATGAACGAATTATCCCACACCTCTCTTAAGAAAAGTAGCAGATGAATACACGAATATTTATACATTGAAGCAACAGATCCGGATCATATTGCAACCAGACAAACAAGATACCACCGGCTACTTCAAAGGAAGAGGCGCGCAACTAAAACCCAGGAACAGGTTCTTGCAGCAGGAATATGTAGCGGAACATAAGGAAGGTTTGGATGAACCCATGTTCACAAAACCCACTACACAGGTTTATGAAGAACATCCTAAAAGGATCCTGAACAAAGTAACCAGCCCAGATCTTGGAATGGAATACTCGATGAATCCATACCAGGGATGTGAGCATGGCTGCATATACTGCTACGCCAGGAATACGCATGCCTATTGGGGATTTAATGCAGGGTTGGATTTTGAGAGTAAAATCATCGCAAAGCCAACGGCACCGGTATTACTTGAAAACGAACTTCGGAAGTCAAAACACATCGCGCAATCTATCATGCTTTCCGGCAACACCGATTGCTATCAGCCATTGGAGCGCAGCATGCAAATTACCAGACGCATGCTGCAGGTACTGTGGAAGTACAAACATCCAGTAAGTATCATCACAAAAAATACGTTGATACTTCGTGATCTCGACCTGCTTACCGAGATGGCTTCCATGCAGTTGGTGAACGTCACTATTTCCATTACCACGCTCGATGAAAAGCTGAGGTTGTTAATGGAACCCCGGACTGCTGCTGCTAAACGCAGACTGGATGTGGTGCAGCAGCTTTCTTCAAAAGGTATTCCTGTTAATGTAAATGTCTCTCCCATTATTCCTTCTGTCAACAGCGGCGAGATTCCTGCCATACTGGAAGCATCCGCCGCTGCCGGTGCGCTAACAGCCCACTATGGTATGGTGAGGCTGAATGGTGATGTGGGTATTGTTTTCAAAGACTGGATTTACAAAAATCTGCCTGACCGAGCGGAAAAGGTCTTGAACCAGATTGCCGCCATGCACGGCGGTAAATTGGGCGACAGCCGTTTTGGTGTGAGAATGAAAGGTGAAGGAGAGCTAGCCTTATCCATCCGCCGGCTTTTCGAAGTTTCGAAAGCCAGGTACTTCGCCGGCAGGACTTTTCCCGCACTGAACTACGCTCATTTCGACAATACGGAACCGAAAGCCCAGCTAAGCCTCTTTTAAACACAGATAACAGGAACAATTCAGTTCAACCTATACGAAGGCCATTCGCTGCTTTGCGATCGGGTTGCAAAAGAATTACTGCACCATCCTCCCGGATGGCTCCCAGCACGAGGCATTCAGATAAGAAATCCGCGATTTTTTTTGCCGGGAAGTTCAATACTGCAATCACCTGCTTATCAATAAGGTCTTCTTTCCGGTATAAGGCCGTCAGTTGTGCTGATGATTTCCGAAGCCCCAACGCGCCAAAATCAATGGTTAGCTGGTAAGCAGGTTTTTTTGCTTTCGGGAAATCTTCAGCGCTAATGATGGTTCCTACGTGCATTTCCAGTTTTTCAAAATCTTGCCAGGTGATCATCTTTCCGGTTTTAGCGGGAAGTTAACAAGTAGCAATGATTGCATTACTATTTTATTATTTTTGAAACGATTCAAATTGCAATGGGTGAAGGCAACAGAATATTCAATACCGAAAAAACCTAAAAATGGCCGCTACTAAAATGCGCATACTTTGCTGGAACATCAATGGAATACGGGCAGCCTGGAAAAAAGGATTGCCAGATTGGTTCTCTGCAGAAGCGCCTGATATTTTATGCCTCCAGGAAACGAAGGCACAGGTAGATCAGCTCGATCATGAGATTATCAACTTCGAAGATTATAAGAGTTACTTCAATGCCGCAGAGAAGAAAGGGTATTCCGGCGTAGCCATTTATTCACAGCGGGCGCCGCTGCGTGTTCAGAATGGATTAGGTGACCCATACTTCGATTCCGAAGGGCGGGTGATTGAAATGGAGTTTGACAAATTCGTATTGTTTAATGTTTACTTCCCCAATGGCGGCAGAGGGCCGGAGCGCGTGAAATATAAGCTCGATTTTTATGATGCACTGTTCCGCCGGGCCGAGTCGCTTCGCGCTCAAAACAAAAAGATCATCATTTGCGGCGATTACAACACGGCCCATAAGGAGATTGACCTTGCCAGGCCAAAGGAAAATGTAAATACCAGCGGTTTCCTTCCGGAAGAACGCAGCTGGATCGATAAGATAGTAGCGATGGGTTACATAGATACTTTCAGGGAGTATAACCAGCAACCGGAATGGTACACCTACTGGGATCAGATTACTCGGGCAAGGGAACGGAATGTAGGCTGGCGCATCGACTATTTTTTTGTTTCTGCAGAAACACGTCCTCTTGTTACCAATGCCAATATCCACATGCAGGTAATGGGCAGCGATCACTGCCCGATTGAGTTGGAACTGTCCGTCCCATAGTATGCCAAACATGCTGTGGTAGCTTATTCGAATACCCGTGTTTCCGCTACTGAGCCGCAGCGGAGAAGCTAAGTTGATTCCGTTTGCTTTATTTGCAGTTCATATCTCTTGAATTTGTCATTGCCTGAAAACATGCAACCTTTGTCTGATGGAGAACTGGTAGCCAAGTACCGGCTGACAGGCAACAACCTTTTTATAGGGGAGTTGTATAAGCGGTATCTGCATCTGGTGTATGGTGTTTGTATGAAGTATCTGGAGAATGCTGAAGACAGCAAGGATGCCACGGAGGAAATTTTCATCAAATTGCTTGATGACCTCAAGAAACATGAAGTTGCGTATTTCAGAGGCTGGCTTTACCAGGTAGCAAAGAACTATTGCCTGATGCAGTTCAGGAAGGACAGGACTAGGATTGAAAAGCGTCCGGAACTGCAGGAGGAACTGGTAGCATTTATGGAATGGGATGTCGACCTGCATCTTGATAATGAACCCGGAATGGAAGGTCAGTTGTTGGGTGTCGAAACAGCCATCCGTCAACTGCCCCCTGATCAGCGCACATGTATTGAGTTATTTTACCTCCGGGAGCAAAGCTATCAGCAGGTGATGGCTGCAACCGGATTTGATTTCAAACAAGTGAAGAGCTTCATTCAGAATGGGAAACGAAATCTAAAAAACCTTATAAGCAGGCAGCATGAAAAGCAGCGCCGATAGGATATTTTCAGGTAATCAGGGAGAAGTACCGGTGGAGATACTGGTGCGCTACGCCCGGGGACTGGCTACTCCGGATGAACAACGGCGCATTGAACTTGCGATGGCTGATGATCCGTTTTTGTCTGATGCCATAGAAGGGATGATGAAAGCAGAAAATCCTGAAAAGATCAATGCCGACCTGGCAGCTATACAGGAAAGCATTGACCGGAAGAGCAACAGGAAGATACGGCCTCTCCAAAACTGGAGGAGATGGGCGCAGGCTGCCGCTGCTTTATTAATCCTCTCTGCCGGAATTTGGTTAGTGAACGACCGGTTCAACCAATCAACAGAAAAGCTGTTTACGGATGAGTTTGAGCCTTATCCTGCACCACCACCCGAAAGTGCCACCACTCCAGACCAGGAAGTGGTCGACGAAGAGATCAAGCAGACCAGGCCATCGGAATCTCCTGCCGCTACTGATGAAGTACGGGATAGAAAGCCGTCGCAAACTGAAGAAACAGAGCAACTGTCGGTTCCTCAGGAGTCAGTAACAATACAGGATGAACCGGCATCCGTCGGGGAAGAGCTTTATGAAGAACAGGTTACCCCATCAGCAGATAGGACCGTCAGTGAAGAAACGCAGGTAACGGATAACCGGAGTTTTAATGAGACTGCCATCCAAACTGATGCTGCATCCGGTAATCGTATTGAGTCCAAAGCAGAACAACCATCTGTAGCGGCAACAAAATCGACTGAAAGCGTTTCTATGAGTGAAAGGCAGGCGATAGAGAAGAAAGAGGCAAAAGGGAAGCCCGGTATAAATGAACCTGCTTTGGAGGAAGCTATGCAATTATATGAAGCAGGTAAATATGCTGCCGCAAATGCTCAATTTGAAAAGGTATTGGCAGGGGATCCTTCAAATGAGCAGGCACTATTTTATGCAGGGGTGAGCTACCTCGCTGCAGGCAATGCAGATGAAGCGATCGCCAAATTGAAGAAACTGGAAAATAAGAAGAACGGAGCGTATTATGAGGCTGCATTGTGGTACCAGGCCCTTGCTTTTATACAGAAAGGAGAAAAGAAGGAGGCCGCTGACTTACTGGAAAAAGTAAGTAAGTTAAATGGCGCCTACAAGGAAAAAGCCGCTGAATTGTTACAGCAATTCTGAACAACTGAAAAAATAACCCGGCAACTGGTATGCATATAGAACAAGATCCACCGTCCGTAAATGCCATGATGATATTATTTGTGCCATCCTTTAATCTGTATTAATAGCATGTTTACTTATTTGCTCCTCGACCTTGGCACCATGCTGTTTCCGTTCCTTTTCAGTTTTGAAAGCAAAGTACATTTCTACTCGAAATGGAAGTTTGCATTGCCTGCCATACTGATCACCGCCATTTATTTTTTGGTTTGGGATTATTACTTCACCAGGCAGGGTATCTGGAGCTTCAACTCCGCATATGTAATGAAGGTATATCTTGGCGGGCTTCCGCTGGAAGAGCTGTTGTTTTTTATTTGCATACCGTATGCCTGTCTTTTTATCTATGCCGTTTTGAAGGAATATGTGTTGCGGGGATTCAGGTTGAAGCATGTCAACTATTTTACTGTTCCGCTCATAGTTTTTCTTTTTGGTGCAGGCATTGCCTGTTGGCCGCAAACGTATACATCGGTTACCTGTATTTCGACGGCTTCGCTGCTCTCTTTTTTAGTGTTTTATCAGAAAGCTGACTACCTGCATTTTTTTTTCGCCATGTACTTTATTCAGCTGCTTCCATTTGTTATTATCAATGGCATACTTACTGCCTTGCCTGTTGTTAGTTACAATAACCTTTATAATTCCGGCATCAGGCTGGGAACCATTCCTGCAGAGGATTTGGTCTATTCCATGCTGATGCTGTTAATGAATGTGGCGATCTACGAAGCGTTGTACAGCAGGTCGAAGAAGTCAGCAGTGGCCTGAGTAGTAGCTCACAGTTATTTTCTGGATACGGATTTTACAGCCAAATAAAAAAGGCACACCGGATTATTGTATTGTAGAATGCAGGCAAGAAAGTATCTTTCGAACCGGGAATAATAAGGATGATTCGAAAAATTTCATTGGCAGCAGCACGGGCTATGGCCATACACAGCCAATGGCTTAACAGGCAGTCTGCTTTGACATCAAAAGCGGATGCGCTGCAGGTTGTTGAGCAGCTTGGCTATGTGCAGATCGATACCCTTTCTGTAGTGGAGCGTGCGCACCATCACGTACTATGGAACCGGTTACCATCTTATAAAGTGGAATGGCTGAATGAGCTGTTGAAGGAAGGGCAACTATTTGAATATTGGGGTCATGCTGCTTCCTGCCTGCCAATGAAGGATTATCGTTTTTCATTACCCAGAAAACGCGAATTTCGAAAGGGCCGATCCCATTGGTTTGAACAGGATCAATCAATTAAAAGGAAAGTGCTGAACAGGATAAAACGCGAAGGGCCGCTTCAGTCAGCAGACTTTGAAAACCCGCGCGAAGGAAACAAGGGTTGGTATGATTGGAAGCCGGCAAAACGTGCGCTGGAACAATTGTTTATGGAAGGCCGTTTAATGGTAACCCAAAGGCAGGGCTTTCAGAAGGTATATGACCTCACAGAAAATGTGCTTCCGGCAGGTATCAACACCACGATGCCCTCTAGGCCGGCATATGCCGGGCACCTGGTCTTGTCTTCGGTTACAGCGCATGGCCTACTCACAGAACGGGAGATGTACTATCAGCGTGGCGCCCTTGATCACTACATAAAAAATGCGGTGAAAAAACTGTTGAAAGAAGGCGTGCTTGCCGAGTTTAAGCTGGAAGGGCATGATCAAACAAAATTTTACGGGCTGGCAACAGTTGAACCTGAACATGCTGAACAATCGCTTGTTCATTCCGCACACATCTTATCACCCTTTGACAACCTCCTGATACAGCGGCGAAGGCTGCAACGGCTTTTTGATTTCGATTATACTATTGAGTGCTACCTGCCTGCCTATAAAAGAACTTATGGCTACTTCACACTGCCGGTATTATATGGCGACCGCTTCTTTGCCCGGCTCGATCCAAAAGCCAACAGGCAGGAACGTGTTTTTTATGTCCGCAATTTGTTCTTTGAAGAAAATGTGAGGGCAGACGATGCCATGATGCATGAGCTTGCCGTGCAACTCCGGCTTTTTGCCTTGTTTAACGGGTGTGAAAGTATTGTATTGGAGAAATGCAATCAGAAAAAGTTGCGGCAACAATTGAAGAGTATGCTTAAATAATGATCCGGCTTAGTAAGCTGAAAACTCACCATTTAAATTTTTCTTTAGCCAGGAATGCGCCGATGCCTCTTTTGCAATCATCACTGCCGCGCGTCTGTGCATTCATCTGCGCTGCATAATCCAGTGCTTCCGTTAATTCCATGGAGGCTACTTTGGTAAACATTTTTTTGGTGGAGGCCAGCGATTGGCCGGATGCACCTTCACAGAGATTCAATGCAAACTGGGTTACGTGAGATGCAATGGTTTCCTTTGGAATTACTTCATTGATCAGGCCGCAGGCAGCAGCCTCCTCTGCAACAATCAGGTTGCCGGTAAACAATAATTCCCGCGCCTTTGTACCGCTTATTTTTCTGATCAGGAATACCATTACCAGTGCCGGGATGAATCCGATCTTTACTTCTGTATAGCCAAACTTTGCTTCCGGTACTGCAAAACAGAAATCACAAACCGAAGCAAGGCCACAACCGCCGGCTATAGCATGGCCTTCCACCTGCGCCACTACAATCTTGTTCAGCGAATATATTTTTAACAAGAGGGCTTTGAGCAAAGTGGAATCGGCAAGATTTTCTTCATAAGAATATTGTTGCAGCCGCTGCAGGTAGTCAAGGTCAGCACCGGCACTGAATACATCACCTTCGGATTGAAGTATCACCACTTTTATTGTAGGGTCCTGCTCTGCCATATGAAGAGCTGCTGTTAGCTCTTTCACCATATGATCATTCAAGGCATTCTTCTTTTCCGGCCTTGCCAGAATGATGCGAAGGATTCGGTCTTGTTTTTCTGTTTTTACAAGATTAAAGTTCATAAAGTTGCTTGAATTGCAAATGTATGCAGAAGCAGTCTGATTATTTTCGCTCAGATCTTTGCAGTCGTATTTAATCACACTTTTTTGCGCATGAATCTCTTATGGAAACGGCTTGGTACCATACAATGGAGATTGAGTCAGCGCTGCGCATTTTTATTTAATTAATACGACAATGTCGTGGGTAATTTTTTATCTGCAGCTTTTCTCGAAAGCTTGCTATTGCTGTATTATTTAGTTCGATGCAAATGAAGGTCACGCTAAGAACGCTAAGTTCGCAAAGGAATTAAGTGTGTGTATTTCCTGTAAATCCCTTGATCATCTAGCCATTAAACAAAAATAAGGTCACGCTAAGAACGCTAAGTTCGCAAAGGAATTAAGTGTGTGTATTTCCTGTAAATCCCTTGACCATCTGGCCATTTAACAAAAAAGGTCACGCTAAGAACGCTAAGTTCGCAAAGGAACTAAGTGAGTATATTTCCTGTAAATCCCTTGGCCATCTGGTCATTCAATAAAAAGAAAGACACGCTAAGAACGCTAAGTTCGCAAAGGAATTAAGTGTGTATATTTCCTGTAAATCCCTTGACCAACTGGTCATTCAACAAAAAGGAAGACACGCTAAGAACGCTAAGTTCGCAAAGGAATTAAGTGTGTGTATTTCCTGTAAATCCCTTGGCCTTCTGGCCATTCAACAAAAAAAAGGTCACGCTAAGAACGCTAAGTTCGCAAAGGAGTTAAGTATGTATATTTCCTGCAAATCCCTTGACCATCTGGCCATTCAAAAAAAAGGTCACGCTAAGAACGCTAAGTTCGCAAAGGAATTAAGTGTGTGTATTTCCTGTAAATCCCTTGGCCTTCTGGCCATTCAACAAAAAAAGGTCACGCTAAGAACGCTAAGTTCGCAAAGGAATTAAGTGTGTGTATTTCCTGTAAATCTCTTGACCATTTGGTCATTCAGCAAAAAAGTTATGCGAAGAACGCAAAGCTTGCAAAGGAATAAATCATTCAAATTTCCAGGAAGTCATCAATCACCGCAGCAATTCAACAATTTAACAATTTAACAATTTGACCATTTTACCATTTATCCATTCAACCACACCCCTACAACCTCACCACAAACGCCCCATCCTCCTTAACGTCATACGTCATCACCCCGAAGTTATTGGCTTCTTCTTCCCATTTCTTAATCCGGTAGCGGCTGTTTGTTGAATCGAATATAATGGTGTTAACAGTAAATCTATTCAGCAGATTCTCCAGGCACAGGCTTGGGTTTCCGGTAATTACCAAAGCATCCACTTTAATTTTGACTGCGTCACTGCAGGAAGCCACCGGCCGTTGAATCAGGGCCAGGCGATAGTTGCAGAATTGATAGATAGTATTTAGCGCCTGTGTATCTTTTTTTTGCCGGTAGTTTGGATCGATATGCTGCTCTGTTGATTGAAAATTCCTGATATGGGTCAACCTCCACCGTTGCTGGAGGTATATTGAATCCATGCCACTGATAGATCCGTGTTTTTTGAACAATGGCAGGCTATTGCCCGACCGGAACTCCAGTGCGCTTGCACCTTTGAAAGAATAAAGCGTAATCGTATTCTCATGAAATCGCAAACAGGTATCGATAGCATGTATTGCCGGTAGTCCAGTCAGGCAAGCAAGAGTCGTAAACAACCAATGTATCCTTCTGGTAATGAAATACCGGATGACCGTAATAATTAAAATTCCCAGCAGCAGAAATTGTACAAGGTTCATGGCCGGCAACTGGATAACCGAGCCGGGCAGTTGCTGTATGTTTGCAATGAATTCATTCATCAGATAAGTCATCCATCGGATTAGTGTTCCTGTGACTACCGCCAATGGTTCAATAAATTGAATAGCGATGAGCAGAATACCAAGATGCAGCAGCAATCCGGCAGCAGGAATAACTGCAATATTGGCCAGTAAAAAATAGGAGGGGAATTGATGAAAGTAATAGGTCGTCAACGGTAGCGTGGCTATCTGTGCGGCTAAAGACATCGCCACCATTTTCCACAGGTGATCGACCAGCTTGTTTTCACGTGGCACCCAGTGATCGATATAGCGGTTAAGTGTGCCGATGCCCAATACAGCAAGGTAGGAGAGTTGCAATCCTACATCCATGACCAGTAATGGATTTACCAGTAAGATTACCAGGGCGGAACAGGCAAGCAGGTTAAACAGGTTCACGGGTTGTTTCATGTTTTTACCGATGGTAATAAAGGAGAACATGGTTGCCGCCCTGACTACGGAGCCTGATAATCCCGTGACCATACTGAAGAGCCAAATCACGAGAAGTATGAGGATTGACTGTATGATTTTTCCATATTTCTTCCGGTTTAAAAAGAATAACAACTGATGCAGCAATGCAAACAGGATAGCTACATGCAGGCCGGAGACTGCCAGCACATGCACAACGCCCGCAGCGGTATAGGCCTGTATGGTTTCTGCAGACATGTTGTCTTTGAAGCCGATCACCAGCGCTACGGCAACCGCTGCTTCGCGGGGTGATGAAATATGTGTCTGCAGGGCTTTCACCGAAAGATCGCGAAGCCAGAAAGTAAATGCATAAAGCGGGTCGGCGGATTGCAGAGGCAACAGGTGCCACTCATCTTTTTGCAGATAAGCGGTAGCATACACTTCTTTATACCACAGGTATTTTTTGTAATCAAATTGGCCGGGATTAGCGGGTGCAGCCACCTGTCTGAAGTTGTTTTTTACCAGCAGGACATTTCCATATGACAATAGAGCAGCCAAACTGTCTTTGCTTAAATAGAGAATAGATTTTCCGAAAGCAGGTCTCACCGCGGCTTCCGTTTTGTATGCAATTATTTCCACCACTACTTTGATGCTGCGTTCTTTTTCAAGAGGTGGTTCCGTAACTTTTACTACGAGGAAAGGCGCCCTGTCCGCTATATGCGTGAAATGGTGCTCGTCATTTTTATCTATACAATGAAAGGTATGTATGTTACCGAAAGCAAAAACAGCCATTTGAAAAACAAGGCCGGTAATCGCTGCAAGCCGGTAGGTCCGCGTTGCCTGTTTGCGGAGGTAAAACTGCCCGAGGAAAAGAATAAGAAGTAAGACTGGCACCGTCCAGGCCGGGAATTGAATTGGTGTAAAAAGACAAACTAAAATTCCTGCGAGATAGGCAAATAGTATCCGGACAAACGGATATTCACTCCAGTGATTCATAGATACAATAGATATAAAATACAGCCGAAATAACTTCGAAATACCAAAGTAAGATTTTTGATCAACATGTACAAATGGTTATGTCAAACGGGTGGCTGTTTATTCCCGGTCTGTTAGGCCCTGGTATTAAAAATCGGACAGATTCGTGGAGTTGCTAACGTATGGTCGACATTACAGGGCTGGGGTTGATAATGTAATTGTTGGATGCTACCGGACTGTTGCCCTGGCAAGTCTGTGGTCGATTATTTAAGGGTTGAGCAATGACGTTTTATTTTCTGCAAATTTTATTGAAATAGTGAGTATGTTCAGAAGGGGTGTGCGGAAAATAGGATAAAGATTATTCTGACAATTAAGAAAGTGAGTACAGTGGTGCAGTGAACACAGAATAGCAAGTGATCGGCTTCGCCGCAGCAATTTAACCATTTAGC
>CAZGBP010000099.1:0-11115 GCA_964524035.1 uncultured Bifidobacteriaceae bacterium | reverse complement strand
CCGTCGGTAATGGAGATCACGTTGGTAGGAATGTATGCCGAAACGTCGCCAGCCTGTGTTTCGATGATGGGCAATGCAGTAAGTGACCCTCCACCTTTTACAAGGGATCGAATGGAATCCGGCAGGTCATTCATGTTGGCAACCACCGCATCCGATTCAATGATCTTCGCTGCACGTTCCAGCAAACGGGAATGCAGGTAGAAGATATCTCCGGGATAGGCTTCCCGTCCGGGCGGACGACGCAGCAACAGGGAAACTTCCCGGTAGGCTACTGCCTGTTTACTTAAGTCATCGTAGATAATCAATGCCGCGCGGCCCGTATCACGGAAAAACTCCCCGATACAACAACCGGCAAACGGTGCATAGAACTGCAGCGGTGCAGGATCTGATGCGGAAGCCGTTACAATAACGGTATACGCCATTGCACCCTTTTCTTCCAGTACTTTAGCAACGTTGGCTACCGTAGAAGCCTTTTGTCCGATACCAACATAGATACAATATACCGGTTGCCCGCGGTCATAAAACTCACGCTGATTGATGATCGTATCAATGGCAATGGCCGTTTTCCCGGTCTGACGGTCGCCGATGATCAACTCACGCTGTCCGCGGCCAATCGGAATCATGGCATCAATTGCTTTCAATCCTGTCTGCAACGGTTCTTTTACCGGTTGACGGTATAATACACCCGGAGCCTTTCTTTCCAGCGGCATCTCATAAAGCTTTCCTTCAATGGGCCCTTTGCCATCAATCGGATCGCCCAGTGTATTCACTACACGGCCTACCATTCCTTCCCCTACGTTTATAGATGCAATCTTGCCGGTACGGCGAACGGTATCTCCTTCCTTAATGGTTTCGCCGCCACCCATTAATACGATACCTACATTATCTTCTTCCAGGTTCAATACGATGGCGCGGGTGCCTTCCTCAAATTCCACCAATTCACCTGCCTGCACATTGGTTAATCCGTATACGCGGGCAATACCATCCCCAATCTGCAATACCTTGCCTACTTCTTCCAGCTGTGCTGCTGTATTAAAGCCGCTAAGCTGTTCACGAAGGATGGAGGAGATTTCTTCCGGTTTGATGTCTGTCATAATGCTTTCAAAAATTTTTAATCGTTAATACTTCATTTCATAAAGGTTGTGAATGAATTCCTGCTTAATGAAATGCAGGTCGTGCCGTATACTGGCATCGAACTTATTGTCATTTACTTCCAGGATAAATCCACCTATTATTTCCGGGTCTATTTTAATGTGCAGTTGCAAAGTTTTTCCTTTGAAACGGGGCAATGCGGAGACACGATTGAAGATATCGTCGTGCAGCGCACCGTCCAGCGGAATAGCGGAAGTAAGTGTTGCCACCACAATTCCTTTCATCTCATTGTATTGCCAGTCGAAGGCTTCCCCAATATCACGGATTACAAACTCACGGTTCTTCTTAAATACCAGGTAGAAAAATTTTTCGGTGATGTCGCTTATTTTGCCATGGTAGATAGCAGAAAATATCTTTGCTTTCTTTTCGCCGGTCACAATAGGTGCGGCAATAACGGCATTCAGTTCCCGGTGGGCAGTTGCCCGAAGAAGGTCGACATCCTTCTTTACTTCATCCAGCTGATTGTTTTCTACAGCGAAATCAATCAAAGCCTTGGCGTAGCGATATGCAACCCTTGGATTACGCATGGTTCCGGTTAATTATTCTGTGTGGTTAAATCATTGGCCAGGCGCGTCACATACGCTTCCTGTTCTGCCTTGTTACTCAGCTCACGGCGCAATACTTTTTCTGCCACATCCACCACCATGTGGCCAATCTGATTCTTAACATCCACAATAGCTTCTTTGCGCCGGTTTTCAATCTCGCGGCGTGTTTCCTCCATTATTTTGGCGGCTTCCTCCTTTGCCTTCTCCCGCGCGTCGGAAATGATCTGTTCTTTTACTTCCTTGGCTTCTTTCAGAATCTGCACACGTTCCTGCTTAGCCAGTTGCAGCATGGCTTCATGTTCGCTTTTCATGCCCAGCATTTCCTGCTTGGTCCGCTCCGCAGTTTTCAGCGCATCATCAATAGTGTGTTCCCGATCGTCCAGTGCCTGCAGGATGGGTTTCCAGGCATATTTTCTCAGGATGAACAGCACGAGCAGGAATATGACGGCTGTCCAGAAAAGTAGTCCCAGTGAAGGTTGTAAGAGTTGCATGTGTATGCTGTTTCAGGTTATGCTAATGAATAGACTGTTCCTTTCGGGCAACAGGGTATCCGGTATCAATATGTACAGGTCAACAAACGAAAGCGGTTTTGCAACCGGCAACCGTTAACTGCCTTTACAAGGCCGGATGCAGCCGTTGCTAGAGGAAAAGAATCAACACACAAACAACGATACCGAACAAGGCAACCCCTTCCACCAAAGCGGCCGTGATAAACATGTTGGTACGGATGTCGTTGGTTGCTTCGGGCTGACGGGCAATTGATTGCAGCGCATTGGCACCGATCAAACCTACACCGATACCTGCTCCGATAGCAGCAAGACCAGCTCCGATACCAGCACCCATTTGTGCGTAACCGTCAATAGCTAAAAACAAAATGCTCAGTAAATGCATCATAATGAATTGTGTTTAATTGAGTTGAAAAAAATGTTAGTGATGAGATTCTTCGTGATCGTGCCCGCCGGTGGCGATGGTTTCGCTGATGAAGAGGGCCGTTAATATGGTAAAGATGTATGCCTGAAGGGCACACACCAGCAATTCGAGGAAGTAGATGAAGATGGCAAAAGCCACGGAGAAGACAGAAGCTCCAAGTCCGGCTACAATGCTCATGGCAGAGAAAATGAAGATGAGCATCAGGAACGACAGCACAATCAGGTGACCTGCCAGCATATTGGCAAATAACCGGATCATAAGGGCGAAAGGCTTTACGATCAGGTTACTGATGAACTCTATCGGTACCAGGATGGGCCAAACGGCATAAGGTACTCCAACCGGTGCTGCCATGTGCGACCAGTATTGGCGGCGTGAACCCACCATCATTAATATAAAGGTAAACACGGCAAGCACCATCGCCACGGCAATGTTTCCGGTTACGTTTGCGGCACCCGGTACCAGGCCAAGAAGGTTATTGATCCAAATAAAGAAAAACAAGGTAAGCAGGTAAGGAAGGTATTTGCCCGCCTTATCTCCAAGCAATGGCTTGGCAATCTGATCGCGGATAAACATCACCACCACTTCCACCACAGAGTGTATTCCCCTTGGTGCTTTACTGCCATATTTTTTGAAGTTGCGGGCAACGGATAAAAAGATCAGGAGCATCAGGGAAACGCCGATCAACATTTGCATCACATTCTTGGTAAGAGAAAAGTCGTACACCGTGCTGCCGTCGGTAGCCATGATCACGCCATCCTCTACTTTATATCCATTGTATTCGGAATGGCCATGGTGAAACCGGCCGTAAGAAAATATGCTGAGGCCTTTGGATGGAGAATAGAGAATAACAGGTAAAGGAAGCGAACCATGAATTTCAGAACCATCCGTTTTCTCGAAAGAAAAGAAATGCCATTCATGACTATCGCTGATGTGGTCGATGATTACTTTTCCGGGGTTGAAACCTTCCTCTTCAGCACCTTCTGCTGCATGAGTGGCCTCTTCCGTTGCATGTACGGCGGGTTCAGCACCCTGTGCCTCATGGCCTGTTTCGGTTTCGCCGGCAAACACATTAATGGCATTACCCATCACTAACACAATGATCACCAATAACTTATAGACAATACTGCGTAACATTCCGTTAAAAGCCAGGGGGTTTGCTAAAAGGCGGGGCAAAGATAGGTAAGGGAGTTTGAAAAAGTAAGGGAATGATTGAAATTTATTGCGGAGAAGGGTGCATTGAGGTTGCGGATGAGTAATTTAAGGTATTTCTTCTGGGAGGAGAATCAGGAACCAGGAACCAGGAATCAGGAATCAGGAATCAGGAACCGTGGTTTAAGAAAGCACGTCTTAAGTCATATGTCCTGAGTCATACATCATTACTCAAATACTTTTGCTGCATCATCTTCGTTCGAAATATCCATTATTGGATGCAAAGCAGCCGTTCAATTCCTAAACAGCCGGAGGTCAGTTCCCGCAAAATACAATTTTGAGGCTTGCCAATGTTCCAGTAACTTTACGTCTTACATGGATACAATTACAAAAAATCTGTATTACTGTTTCTTCAGCATGCTGTTATTCCTGATCGCCCCGCACGTATTGGCACAGGAAGTAACCAGATGCGCTACCACGCAGGTTCTGGATGCCTATGAGTTGCAGTTTCCGGGAACCAAGGAAGATGTGAAACAAACGGCATTGGAAAACAGGGCATGGATTAAGGATAATCCGGGCAGCACACGAACAGTCATCACCATTCCGGTGGTAGTACATGTGATCTATAAGACTGCTTCCCAGAATATTTCAGACGAGCAGATCAAATCGCAGATTGACGTGTTGAATGAAGATTTTTCACTTTCAAATCCCGATACCGCAAAAATTCCGGAAGCTTTCAGGTCGCTGGTAGCCAACAGCGAGATACAGTTCTGCCTCGCGGCTTATGATCCGGATGGTGATTCCACTTCCGGTATTGTGCGCACAAAAACAGATATCAGCCTTTTTACTACCGGCGACAGCATGAAGTTTACTTCCAAAGGTGGTGATGACGCCTGGCCTCCTAAACATTACCTGAATATCTGGACCTGTAACCTGGGTGCAGGTGTATTGGGTTATGCTACGCTTCCGCAAAATAATTCCGGTAATTCAAAAACAGATGGTGTAGTAATTCTCTACCGGGCTTTCGGGCGGCAAGGCACCGTTGTATATCCTTACAATGAAGGCCGCACCTGTACGCATGAAGTGGGGCATTGGCTGGGACTAACACATATATGGGGCGATGATAATGGCACTTGCAGCGGAAGCGATGACATAGCAGATACGCCAAACCAGGCAGATTCAAATTTTGGCTGCCCTGTGTTTCCGGTTACGGATGCCTGTTCTCCCCTGGACCCGGGTGTGATGTTTATGAATTACATGGACTATACCGACGACCGTTGCATGTATATGTTTACCAAGGGGCAGATTGATGTGATGACTGCGACGCTTAACGGAACACGTAAAACCATTAAGACTTCACCCGCAGGTTGCCAGGGAGTTTATTTCGAGAATGATGCTTCCGTATCCAAAGTTTTGTATGCAGAAGATACCATTGACTTCCTTTCATTTAAACCGCAGGTGTTGCTGGCAAACAGGGGATCGGCGCTATTAACAAGCGCAGAAGTATATTACCAGGTAGATGGACAGGATCCTTATGTGTATTATTTTACCGGAAGCCTGTCAACCGGCCAATCGCAGCTGATCACTTTTGATCAATTGTATTATACCAGTGAAGGCGACCACATTGCCACAGCCTGGAGCAGCCAGCCCGACAATACAACAGATGAGTTCATCTTTAATGATACCGCCGACAATGATTTTACAGTAACCAGCACCATCCCTAAAAATTCATTTTCGGTAACGCCCAGCTTAACCGGAGGCGAGGTTACGATTACAATGGATAACCCTTCGGCAGGAGAAATGGATCTGCGTGTGATTAATATGATGGGACAGGTAGTGCAACGCCATTATATTACACTTGACACACAGAGTACACTTAACATTAGCCTGTCAGGACTGGCACCCGGAGTTTATATCCTCTTCTCCCATATCGGTTATGACTATGTGAAGGAAAAGGTGATGGTGGTAAGGTGATTGTAGTTTCTCAATTTTCAAGAAGAAGCCGGACAAATGAAAATTGATTATTGCGTGTTCTGTATTTGAATATTCAATTATCAACTCGCAATTCAATCAATATTCAATTGGGCTGCATGTGAAATCCCGTTTCAAAATTTCACAACTGTATTCTTTCACTCTTACTTCCGGAAAAGTATTTACCGACATCGTTCTCAAGCAAAAGCAATGGGGTTTTCACACAACAAGGGTAGCTAACACTAATACTCCGGATGTGAAGCCATAAACTTCGACAAACCGGCAGCAGCCTGTTTCCTGATTTTATTTTTAAGAAGCGGAGTCCATCCTAAGATGATTCCGGGTGTGCCCAATGCCATGCGGCTCCATTTCCACAAATCAAAATGATCGGTATGACGGAAGATCTTTCCGTCTTTAAATTCAAAAACGGCATCAATACGGTTGACTACTTTTCGGCCGCTTCCTGAAAAGGTATAGGTTGCCTCCCAATGACAGCTGCCGGAATTGCCACTTGATTTTACATCCCGGTAGGTAAGCTGCAGGTCTTTACCGGCAGTAATCAACATATGCCACATCGCTTTTGCCTGCTTACCTTTCAACTGCTGAAATACAGGATCAGAGAAAATAATTTCATCGTGATAACAAGCTTGCATCGAAGCAAAATCCTTTTGCTGGAATGACCGGTAAAAGCGTGCTATGATGGCTTCATTCATATGCGGGAAGTTGTTAGATTGCAGTTACACTATTCCGGGCTTATGACAAGGTAAGCCAAACTGATTGGCGATGCATACCTCATCTTATGCAACTGTAAAAGAACGAAATGTTCTATCAAATAAAAGTGTAACAGGCCAGGTGGATAGGCAACAACTTATGAGAGTGGTCAACGGAACGCCGGCCACGGAAAGGTGTAAGCGGGCAAACAAAATGCAGGTAATTGAACAAATTGAATAGTAGTTGAACTTGTTTAAGCAAAGCCATTGTGCCATTTTGGTTTCAGCATCTTTCGTTCAGGCCGGGTGACCCACAGCCTGCCTTGCTGAAAAGTAGGAGTTTACAAAAGCATATATCAATTATTTAAAGAATCATTATCGTCCGATTAAAATATTGGGGTCAGGGCTAACGCCCACGAAATCCAGATAATAGTAATGGAGGATTGAAAGAGGCTTATGGTTGGAAAGCTTCAGGCATACCACCTCAATCAGCTTACCGGATTACCCGCAACCGGTTATTTTAGATTCACGCCATATTGGTTTCCAGTCAGATTGTATTTCCCTTACCGTTTGTTTAAGTTTTCTATCTGCTGCCATTAAACCGATCAGCTTACCGGTCATGGCCATCGCGATGGAACCGCCCAGGAAAATACTGATGGTTTGCGGCCACAGCCACGCTTCATATAAATGACCGGCGCCTCCTGCTATGGCAAACAAGAGAAGGCCGAGAAGTAATGCTTTTGCGCCATAATCACATCCGCAGGCATAGTACGATTTATTAAGCGCTGACTCAAATTGTTCTTTTTTAGCATGCTGAAAGGAGTCGGCCAGAACAATTTTTCCAATTCCGCTGCGATGTGCCCAAGGCAGGGTAGATAAGGAGTTGAGTTGTGACGGATGGTAGACGAGGAATTGTTTCCTTTTCATTTTGCTTGACTTTAAAAGTAGGTGACATGTTTGGAAGACCGAACTAATAGCACCTGCCAGTCTTCCATCATGGGATTAAACCGGTCAGGCTCTGTAGTGGAAGCCGGATCGCAGGCTCCTGTTGTCGCCATGATATTGTTGACATTATCATCCACACAGGTATGCCACAACATGCAGGCATGGCCTGCTTCATGCCCGATAGTGCGCGGACTTGTAGCAACGGCTTCCTGGTCAACGGTTACATAATCAGTGATAAAAAGCGAACAACCAATGCCATCGCCGCTAACTTCCCGGATGATGAAACAGGTAAGAGGCGCACCATAGCCCAATACCCTTCTCCAGCTTCCGAAAAAACAAAGCGTACTGCTTTTGAATTGAAATTTTGTTCCACCCAACAGCCAGTCACTGCCGGCATTGCATGGCGCATCAAGGGTATCTGCATCACTATTGGATCCGTCAATTGTAATCCAGCCTGCATGCACAACATCTGCATCAGAAAAGCCGGAATCGTATTTAAAGGGCTGTGACGGGATGAGCCGTACGTTGGCATCGCGCTTGTAAACATCTGCTGCTAACTGAAGCATTGGAATCACCTGTTCCACCGTTGCAACGGCCACTCCTTTTTCATCTTTCAGGATCACCGTACAGATGCGCAGTTTTTTCTCGGGCCTGATGCCGATTAATCCAAGGAAAGCATCGCCAAGGCCAAGTACCACATTCACAATAAGTGTTATACCATTAATGATCCAGCGGATGAGTGTGCCCAGGATGGGAATCATTTCCAGCAATTCAATAATAAATGCAATGGCCGACAAAACCCAGCCAAAAATGGATTCAATGGTAACCAGGATGGCGTTTATGATGGTGGTAACAACATCCCAAACGAGGCAAACCGCCGTTGTAATCCAGGTCCAGGCTACACAAACCACGTTGGAAACCCACGTCCAGGCGATACATACAATGTTGGAAATCCAGGTCCAGGCATCACATGCCCAGGAACAGGGCCACCAATCACAACAATCCGCGTATCCTTCATCTCTGGTTGCCGTGCATTCATTGTAACCCTGGTCGGCAGTTGCGCTGCATTCCTGGTGGCGTTCTTCGCCCCATTCTAAACATTTAGGCATCGTAGTTTATTTTAGATCGTGTGGGTTGCTTCCTGTTAAGTGGTATTACCAGTGTTAGAAACGACTTGTGAAATTTCACACCATTACCTGCTGCTGATTAAACCATCCGCTTCTTTTTTGATAACCATACTCGAAACATGTTGTACGCCATTCATATCCACTGTTTTTAAACGGTATAGAACTTCCATTCCGGTTTGCAGCAAGATTTCGGCATCATGCACTTCATACCTCGATTCAAAAGCATAATTATTCCTTGCGGGAATCATGGCCAGCATCGTAAACTCTTCCCCGTTAACGGAACGTTCGAGAATGTACCACCTGATATTTACTTCCTTGTCAGCCGACCAGGATAAGGACAGTTCCTCATTATTGAATTCCGGGATGATGGTTGTTACACCATCGAACTTGTTATAATCGTTGCTCACCTGTGCGGTCAACTTTGACGGAAGATCTAAACACAGGATGCTGATTGCTAATATGAATGCAAATTTCATAATGATTGTTTTTACGTTAACTGATACGGGTACAAAAATAGGTGGGGCCGGTACCGGCTTCAAGTCCACTTAAGGGGGACAAGCAGATAGGAATAGAATCAATAGCACTCCCAATGGACCGATTGCAATACAGGTTTTCTTCAGCTATACCGAAATAGAAAGACCAAATGAAGGTGAGGAAAGGAATTTCAGAACTGATAGCTGATATATACTCCGTCACCATCACCGAACATGGGTGATATGGAAAGACGATCCTTTTTATCAATCCGGTGTAATTCCGGAATCAGGTAACCGATGCTGGCACCTACTGCATAACCCGTAATTACATCTGTTGGAAAGTGTTTGCCCGCTTTGTACCGTGCAAAACTGATGAATGCGGGGAGTGCGGCGGCAACCGTCCAGACTACCGGTTTAAGTTTGGAATTCGGGTGAAAGTCGTTGAAGATCTTGGCGCCGCAAAAGGAAGCCGATGCCGAAATGGTGGCATGCCCGCTGAAGAATGATTCCTTTACATTCGAAGCTGTACGTTCTTCGATGGTAAAATCCTGCGTGTTATAAGTGAGTGGCCGCCTCCTGCTAACTATGCCGGAAGTCATATTGTACACACCGGAACTGATGGTCATCGTTTCTACATACAAGAGGATGGCGGTAACGGCATTGTCATTTACATTGCCGTCGGCCAGCGAAAGCAGGGGCAGGGCCAGGGAAGCATAAAGAGCATAATCGCTGGCCACGAGGTATGTTTGATTCGATTGCCATACAGCACTCAAATCAAAAGCTGGAATGCCGTCGGTATTGGTATCCGTAAGTGCCTGTTCAACGGTAAATGGAGCTTTCTGAGTTCTTGCAAGCAGGCCGGTTATGTTGAGTACCACACCGGTTGTAAAATAAGCCAGTTCTTTATTCAGATTCAGTTCATAGGGATTATAACTGCTCTGCGCCCTGGCCGGTTGCAATAGTGAAACAGTAAACAAACTCACCAGGAGTACATGTAAAAGAGATTTGCTACGCATGCCTGCAGAACCACTGAAATGAAGCGGTAAGTTAAGAATTTTGGAAATCTGCATGGAGCAACAGGATTGCGGGTTTTTACTTCGCATACGGCTTATCGAAGAATGTATTTTAACAATTGAATATTGAGTGTTGGGTGTTGAATATTTTAATATTTAAAAAATTCAATATTCAACACCCAATATCCAACGCTTGATATTCAATACGCACTACCTAAGCAGATCTTGTATTGCTGGATATTGGTTCCCATAGTGTTTACCATGCCCTCTCACTTAAATTCAATCAATACCTGGTTCTTTTCAACCGCGTCTTTAGCATTTACCTTAATGGCTTTAATAATACCGGTGCCCGGAGACTTGATGACATTCTCCATTTTCATGGCTTCAAGGATCAGGATCGAATCACCTGCATTAACTTCCTGTCCTTCCGCTACCATAACTTTCAGAACCAATCCGGGCATAGGTGCTTTGATCACATTCACCTTATAGGAAGCAGTGCCTTCCATTCCCAGTTGCTTCAGCAATAAATCAAAAGGATCTTTGATCTGCACGGTATATACCGTACCATTAACTCTTATTGTAAAAGTTTTTTTCTCTTTGGTAAACCGCAGCACTTCGCAGGTGAAAGAGCGATTGTCTTTTATGATGTGGAATCGCTGGTTGCCGATGGCAATCTTATCCCAGCTTCCCTTTTTTCCATTAATGGTAAAATCGCCGGCAGAAAATTCAAGTTCCTGCTCTGCATCATTGTTGACCTTTACTTTATACATAAAGTGAATGTTATTTTAGAATGTTGGCTCTGCAAAGCAAATGATAAAATTGATAAAATGAAGCGCAATTGTCGGGCTGCCATGGCCTTTACCCTGCTATTACGGTTTCACCCAATGTGTTGAATAATCGTAAATACATGAACTGCTTTCCCGGATCAGGTTTAGCTACCGTTCGCTTTCTCTCTGACAATTTTAAATTTCAGGTTAATCAATACGGCAAAAGACGGAGCCCCGGCTTTTGCGTTCCCGTATGTTGCAAATCAATTTATGATTCCCTTACCAAGTCCCGGGTGTACAACAATTCGTTCATCTTGTCAAGCAATGGTTGGT
>CAZGBP010000098.1:0-11203 GCA_964524035.1 uncultured Bifidobacteriaceae bacterium | reverse complement strand
GATATTTGAAGAAAATATCGCTTCATTAGATGTCGAACAGTTTAGAAATCAAAGAGTTATAATTAAAGGATGCAGCAATAAGCCGGTTCCGGTAGCCGCATACCTTGCTATTACCCGTAAACTCCGCTCTGTGGCAAGAAGTTTGATGTATGGCGAAGCATGTTCAAACGTTCCGCTCTACAAGCAAAAATCAGATCCAATCCCCTCGTAATGGCTCTTGAGCGCATATTGAAGCGGGTAGTACAGGTACTTACCTTTATTACTGCAGGGTTAGGCCTTTTCTTTACGCTGGGCTCACAAAAGATTGAAAATGCACCCAATACCATTAAATACAAGTACGACGAGGTGCGCTCTCCGTTCGACAACAAGATATATGCATTGAAAATACCGGATCAAATGGACTTTGCCGGCGAGCCGGTTCCTTTGACAGACAGTGACATCCGGCAGAAGGTAGACAGGGAATTGCTGGTTAATATGTATTGGCATTCTCAGACCTTATACATCATGAAACAGTATAAGCAGGTGCTGGAAATCATTGAACCAATATTGGCGAAGAATAACATACCACACGACTTCGTGTATCTCTGCATCGCTGAAAGCGGGTTGCAATACAACGCAACTTCGCCAAGCGGGGCTGTTGGTTTATGGCAATTCATGAAACCCACCGGCCTGAAATACAAACTGGAGATCAATGATGAAGTGGACGAAAGAATGAATTATGTGAAGTCAACAGAAGCAGCCTGTAAATATTTTCTGGAAGCAAAAGAGAAGTTCGGCAGCTGGACCATGGCGGCTGCATCTTTCAATATGGGTATTGACGGACTGGCAAATGCCGCGCGCAGGCAGGATACCAATAACTATTACGATCTCTACCTGAATCGTGAAACCTCGCGGTATATCTACCGAATCCTTGCAATGAAGGAAGTAATGAGTAACCCAACCAAATATGGTTTCTTCCTGGAATCAGATGACCTGTATGCCCCTTATTCTTACAGGACAATAGCGGTAGACACTTCGATTCAAAATCTCACTTCATTCGCAAAATCCCAGGGTACTTCCTATAAGATGTTACGTCAGATGAATCCATGGTTGATTGGATATTCATTGACCAATAACGAAGGGAAACGGTATGACATTAATATTCCGGAGCCAAACTGAACCCGTCAGCATACTGCCACCGCGACTATACGGTATTGAGGTTCTCCTGCCTGCTTTTTCGGTTGATAATTTTCCCCTGCCAATTTTCTAAAGCATTTATCATATACCTATTTTAGAGGCATCAATAAGCCGATAGAATGCTGCATCGTTTTTATCTCGAAAATGAAACAGAGGCGGGTTGTGATGAAGCTGGCAGGGGTTGCCTGGCAGGACCTGTTTTTGCAGCTGCCGTCATCTTGCCGCATCAGTTTTTTCATCCCCTCTTAACTGATTCAAAAAAATTGAGTGAAGACGACCGTTACCTGTTGCGCCCAATTATTGAAAGGGAAGCGCTGGCCTGGTCAGTAGGGCAAATATCACCTCGAATCATAGACCGCATTAACATTCTGCAGGCTTCCATACTGGCTATGCACAAAGCACTGGATAAACTGTCGGTAAGGCCATCAATGGTGCTCGTGGATGGAAACCGGTTCAAAAGGTACAAGCGCTTGCCGTATCGATGTATCATAAAAGGTGATGCAACCTATGCTTCCATCGCTGCGGCATCCATACTTGCCAAAACCTATCGCGATGATTATATGTTTCAGCTGCATGATGAGTTTCCTCAATACCATTGGAAACAGAATAAGGGATACCCAACGCCTTTTCACCGAAAGATGATTGCCTTGCATGGAACCACTTATCATCACCGCTTAACGTTCCGCATGCAAAGAAATACGCAATGGCAGGGAACCATCTTTTCGGAGGAAGAAACCGGATAATAATTATTTTTCATACTTTGAAATGAAGTACGCGGTGTAAGTGAAAATGCAAGCCAACCATTCCATATTTTCCTGTCTGGATGAGCCTTATGTACTATCGGCAAATCAACTGGAGTTTTATCGGAAGAATCAATTTATAAAGCTCAGGCAAGTACTGCAGGAGGAAACTCTTTTGTTTTTTAATAACTGCATCACGCAAGCCGTAGCACGATTAAACTCATCCAGCCTTCCGTTGGAAAAAAGAAGTACCTACGGTAAAGCCTTTATTCAACTGTTTAATTTATGGCGCGAACAGGAGGATATTAAACGGCTGGTATTCAGCAAGCGGCTTGCAGGGATTGCAGCAGCCCTGATGCAAGTGGAAAAGGTAAGGTTGTATCACGATCAGGCATTGTTTAAAGAATCAGGTGGAGGCATCACTCCCTGGCATGCCGACCAATACTATTGGCCATTGGCCACCGACAAAACGATTACCGCCTGGATACCACTCCAACGGACTCCATTGGAAATGGGACCGCTTGAATTTAGTGCAGGCAGTTACAAGATAGTGGACGGAAGAGACCTGAAAATAAGCGATCAGAGTGAAGAATTGATTCACCAAAGGCTGCGGGTAACGGACTTTGAGCATGTGGTGGAACCGTTTGACGCAGGTGAGGTCAGTTTCCATTCAGGCTGGATCTTTCACAGGGCGGGAGCTAACAGAAGTAACGACATTAGAAAGGTGATGACTATCATTTATATGGATCAGCATATGACATTAAAGGAACCTGAAAATGAGAATCAGCGTACAGACTGGAATACCTGGTGCCCGGGAGCAGTTGTTGGGGAAGAAATTGATACACCACTTAACCCTGTAATTGAATCTGTTCGCTTATGATGTATTTGTGATTGGCGCAAATATGGTCATTGCAGAAAACAGTATCAGTTGCAGCATAATGCCGGATCACTATTATTTTTCATGCGGTAGCATAAATTTGATATGTTTATGTGGTACTAAACGGTCATAAACATGAAAAGGCTGATGCAAAAAATGGCTTGCACTCTGGTGATTGGATTCATCCCAATCTGTCTTTCTGCTCAGCTAAAAAGAGTGGAGCCACTCAACTGGTGGGTTGGCATGAAAAATGAAAACCTGCAACTGCTGGTGCATGCAGAGGATATTGGGGAGATGCTTCCTGAAATTGATTATGAAGGCGTAAGTGTTAAAGCGGTAAATAAAGCCGACAGTAAAAATTACCTTTTCATTGACCTCATTATTGCCGCTACTACAAAACCGGGCACCTTTCAAATTACTTTCAGGAAGGATGGCAAAGTAATGTATAAACACGCGTACACACTTTTAAAAAGGCAACAGCAAGCAACACAGTTCAGCGGATTTACTGCTGCTGATGTCATCTACCTGATTACACCGGACCGTTTTGCCAATGGCGATTACAGCAATGACGTGGTTGCCGGCTTGCAGGAAACAACAGTGAACCGTAACCTGCCTGGTGCAAGGCATGGCGGCGACATTGCCGGTATCATCAGCCACCTGGATTATATCGCGTCCATGGGCTTCACTGCCATCTGGCCAAATCCTTTGCTTGAGAATGATATGCCCGGCTATTCCTACCACGGGTATGCCATTACCGATCATTACCAGGTGGACCCGCGATATGGCACTTTGGAGCAGTACAAAGTACTTGCAGCTAAGGCAAAAGAAAAAGGACTCAAGTTAATCTTTGATGGCGTAGTTAACCATACCGGTATTAATTACTGGTGGATGAATGATTTGCCATTTCGTGATTGGATCAATTACCCGGACTCCCCGGTGATGACCAATCATCGCAGAACGGTGCAGGAAGATATTTATGCAGCGACCTATGATAAAAACCGGATGATCGATGGATGGTTTTCCCGGTCGATGCCCGATCTGAACAGCCGGCAGCCTTATCTTGCGAATTACCTTATACAAAATTCAATCTGGTGGATTGAAACCCTGCAGTTAGGCGGACTAAGGCAGGACACTTACTGTTATTCCGATAAGGAATTCCTGAAAAACTGGAGCTGCAGTATCATGAATGAATACCCTGCGTTTAACCTGGTAGGTGAAGAATGGAGCCTCAATCCGTTAATAACCTCTTACTGGCAAGCAGGAAAAACTGCGCATGATGGATATTCAGGCTGTTTGAAAAGTACGATGGATTTCCCATTGCAGGATGCGCTGGTATCGGCACTGCAGGAACCTGAAAACAGCGACTTTGCAAAAGGTATGACGGGCCTGTATGAAGCGCTGGCAAATGATTTCATTTATGCGGAACCGAATAACCTGCTGGTATTTGGCGATAATCATGACATGGACCGGTTGTATACGCAACTTAGAAAGGATGCAGCATTAACCAGGATGGTACTTACCTACCTGTTAACCATCAGGGGAATTCCACAAATATATTACGGAACAGAAGTCTTGATGGACAATTCCGGTCATCTGAATAATCATGGTGTAATACGTTCTGATTTTCCCGGAGGATGGAAGGAGGATACACAGAATGCATTTACAGGAGCCGGCTTAAGCGGGGAGCAACGCGACATGCAGCTTTACCTGAAACAATTACTCAACTGGCGAAAGAATCAACCTGTAATTGCAATGGGCAAAACCGTTCATTTTGCACCGTTTGATGGAGTGTATGTTTACTTCAGATTCAACAGCGACGCTATGGTAATGGTAGTCATGAATAAAAACAACGAGGCAGTGAACATTGATATGAAGCGGTTCGCGGAAATGCTGGGAGATAAGAAATCCATTACCAATATCATGACAAATGAAAAATGGACTCTTGCAAATCAACTGGCAGTAACTCCAAAGTCCGCATTGGTTTTTGAGGTGGAATAAGTCCGGTTGCGATTTATTGTTTCAGGCCTGACTCAGGCAGGGTTGTGCTGAACGAAATGTTCAAGTTGAAACAACGGGCTTTATTTAATAAACCCGTGTTAGCTGTAAATGGAGATATCAGGTAATACATTCTTAAAAAAAAGTGCAGACCTATGAAATCCGTCGTTTTAATTTCTTGTTTCATCCTTTCCGGTTACCGGTCTGTTGCGCAGTTGCCGGCGGTTACAGCCGGAACAATCAACAGGCTGGAAAACTTTCCTTCGAAATATGTGGATGCAAGAAATGTGGATGTCTGGTTGCCTGCAGGATATGATGCAGGCAGGAAATACGCAGTGCTCTATATGCATGACGGGCAAATGTTGTTCGATTCCACCACTACCTGGAATAAGACAGCCTGGGATGTGGACGATGTATTAACAAAACTTCTGAATGAGCGAAAGATAATTGATGTAATTGTGGTAGGAATCTGGAACTCTGCTACCCGGCATGCCGACTATTTCCCGCAAAAACCATTTGAGTCTTTAAATGCTCAGCAGCAGGAAAACATTTATACGGCGGCAAGGGAAAATGGGTATGCCGTGTTTAATGGACAGCGTATTCATTCCGACAACTATTTAAAGTTCCTGGTGCAGGAGCTGAAACCGGTTATTGACAGCAAGTATTCCACGCACACTGACCGGAAAAATACATTTATTGCTGGCAGCAGCATGGGTGGATTGATTTCGTTGTATGCCATTTGTGAATACCCGGAAGTTTTTGGCGGCGCTGCCTGCCTGAGTACACACTGGCCGGGTGTTTTTACAATGGAAGATAATCCAATCCCCGATGCTTTTATTTCGTATCTGAGAATGAACCTGCCCGACCCAAAGTCTCACAAACTCTATTTTGATTGCGGTGATCAGACATTGGATGCGTTCTATCCACCGGTTCAGGCAAAAGTGGATTCCCTGATGCGTGAAAAAGGATATACTAAAAAGAACTGGATCACAAAATATTATCCGGGTGAGGACCACTCTGAAAGAGCATGGAAAAAAAGGCTGGATGTTCCCATGTTGTTTCTTCTTAAGAAATAGTACAGGAGTACCTGCACAGGAATTCAGGTGATGTATCGGGTTGAATTGTTATTGTTCATTCAGCGGTTGAATTGACCGGGGAATTATTTAAGCAACGGTTAGTATCGTCGCCATTATAATAAACAGGATTATATCTCAATACCCTGGACATTTGGTTTCCCTTTATAAATCGCAGTTCTTAAATTACTGAAATACCCCTATTGAATCCGGTCCGTATTATCAGTGATAGCAAAGAGAGAATTTCACTGATATATTGAACTGTTTGCCCATGTGCCGTTTATTGCATTAATGTTGAATCAGCAAAGGTGACTAAAATCATTTGCCGGAATATTGGAGCAGTTGAACTTTGGAAAAGAATATCAAGGTTATGGATCAGGGCCATTTGCATTTAATTATGACACACCTCCCGATTTTCGGAGCATTTTTAGGAGGCATTGTTTTGTTAGAAGGGATATGGGTAAAAAGTGATCAGGTAAAATTAGCAGGATACAGCCTGCTGATTATTGCTGCCATTGGTGCAATTATTTCTTATGTAACCGGTGAAGCAGCAGAAGAATTAGTAGAAGGAATACCCGGAATCGCGGAAACTATGGTGGAAGAACATGAAGAGTTTGCCATGTTCGCTTTAGTGGCCCTGATTGCAGCCGGCGTGTTCTCTCTGATCGGATGTTACCTTCACTGGAAGAATATGACCTGGAAAGGCAACATGGCAGTGATTACTTTGATGGTGTGTGTGGTCAGTTTTGCACTTGTTGGATGGACAGGTTATCTCGGCGGAAAAATAAGGCATACGGAGCTTGGTGTTACCGTAAACACCGGTCAGGAGCAGTTGCAAACTGAAGAGGGTGATGATGATTAGCTAGTCAGGAGATAGTAATACCGAGGTTCTTAGTCTTGCATGCCTTCTTCCTGATGTGCAATGGACATCAGTATTATTTTTATGTACACCGGTTTTTTGATCTTAGTAAGCCTTCATGCTCTTATTCATCTACTTGGATTTGCAAAGGCTATCGGATGGTTGAAGAACGATGATTTGAAAACCGCCCTATCAGTAAGGACCGGTTGGTTTTGGTTGATTGCATTTTGCTTTTTTGTTCCGGTAATCATCCTGTTTGCATGGCACTACCGCTATTGGTGGATACCGGCCCTGGCTGCGGTTTTCATTTCTCAATCGCTGATAATATCTTTTTGGAAAGATGCGCGATTCGGTACGATTGCCAATGTGATTATCCTCTCAGCAGCATTGATTGCATATGGATCGGCGCACTTTTATAACAAATTCAAAAGCCAGGTAACCCATACCCTTCAACTGGCAAGTGTTGATCAATCCAATCAGCTTATTGAATCTGATTTGGTGTCCCTTCCCGATCCGGTGAAACGCTATCTTCGGTATGCAGGCACTTTGGGTAAACCGAAAGTGACCAATTTCAGGGTCGAGTTTGCGGGTGAAATCAGGAAGGACAGTGCTTCGGCATGGATGCCTTTTACTTCAGTGCAGTATAATTCTATGGAACCCGCTTCCCGTTTTTTCTTCATGAATGCCGCCATGTTTCACCTTCCTGTAACTGGATTTCACAGTTACTCGGACCAGCATGTTTTTATGGATATACGGCTGCTGTCACTACTGAAAGTACAATACCAGGCCGGCAGGGAAATGAGAATTGCAGAAACAGTTACTTTTTTTAATGATATGTGTTGTATGGCGCCTGCCACTTTAATCGATAAGCGCATCAGTTGGCTGGAATCGGACAGCGCAAGCGTGAGCGCGGCATTTACAAATAATGGCATCAGGATACAGGCCCGGCTTTATTTTAATGATGAGGGGGCGTTGATTAATTTCACTTCAGACGACCGGTATGCTGCCGGGAAGGATGGATCCATGAAAAAACTACACTGGTCAACTCCGCTGCGAAACTATGTCCTGATGGATCATTACAGGGTTGCCGGAGAGGCAAAAACAATCTACCGTTACCCCGAAGGCGATTTAACGTACGGCCGATTTCGCACTGTGCGGGTTTCTTATAATGTAATGGCATTTGATCAATGATAAAATGGTTGTTAAACATCCTGGCTATTATTCTTTTGCTGTTAAACGGGCTGGGGGCTATTTACGGAGGTGTTAACCTGATTGCATATCCTGATGGAAGCAGCTTGCAGCTTTCTCTTTCCTGGCTGAAGTATTCACCATTCTCCAATTACCTGGTACCCGGCATCATATTATTGGTTTCAAACGGCTTGTTGAGCCTGGCAGTGATAGCAGGAATTCTGATGCGTGCAAAAATCAGTTCCTTGTTGGTCTTATTGCAGGGTGTAGTGCTTACAGGATGGATTATTGTGCAGATGCTATTGATTCATACCATATACTTCCTGCATGTGGTAATGGGAACCATTGGAATTTTGCTGATGGTGACAGGTTGGTTACTCCAAAAACTAAAGCAAAGTAATGGTTGAAGCCGCGCTTATTACCTGGCCAGGTATGAATAGATGTTCTTAAAGTTCAGGTGACTGCCGGTTCAACGGTAAGCACTGGTGCATAGCTGTTCTGAAGTTTCCTATCATTGAAAATTCGGGTATCCGCGATACGTTGTCAACATATACTTCCGTTATGGGCATTTGCAGTTTTTGAAGCAGTATATTTGAAAGTACCGTTACCTGATTTGGTGCTGTTGATTTCCGGATGGAAGAAGTAACTAATGTCTTCACAAATGAAATGCTGTATATTAATGAAGTGAATTATTTGCCATGCCGATAAATAATTTCGGAATCTATGGATTAACCAGGGAGCAGGTACTTGCTTCGAGGGCAAGGCATGGATGGAACAGGCTGATTTATAAAAAGAGAAACCGTTTTTTTGAAGCGGTAAAGAACCTGGCAAAAGAGCCGATGGTTATCCTGCTCCTGATTACATCAACGATATATTTTGTAAGCGGAAGCATTGATGATGGGTTGTTCCTGGCGGCAGCTATTGTATTGGTTTCTGCCATTTCCACGTACCAGGATTCTCGCAGCCGGAATGCGCTTGAGAAGTTGAAGGTTTTTACACAACCACTCTGCAAGGTAATCAGGGAGGGGCAGGTTGTGGAAATCAGCAGTGCAGAGATCGTGGTGGGCGACAGCATGATGGTGGAGGAAGGAACATTAATCGCGGCAGATGCTACCATCGTGCATTCCAATGATTTCGCGGTAAATGAATCAATCCTCACCGGCGAGTCGCTTCCGGTTTCAAAAGACGTAACCACGCCTGATAAATTGATCTATTCCGGAACGAATGTGGTCAGTGGTTTGGCTATTGCTACCGTTGAAGCAATAGGCAATGAAACAAGGTTAGGTAAGATTGGCCTGAGCCTGGAAAGCATAGTGGAAGAGAAGACTCCTTTGGAATTACAGATCAATAATTTTGTGAAGAAGATGGTGATGGCAGGATCTGCCATTTTTTTGATTGTATGGGCCATTAACTTTTACAATTCCAGGGAGGTATTGGATAGCCTGCTAAAGGCATTGGCACTTGCTATGAGCATTTTACCGGAAGAGATACCGGTGGCATTTACCACATTTATGGCATTGGGTTCCTGGAGGCTTATGCGTATGGGCATTGTAGTGAAGCAGATGAAAACCGTAGAGACGTTGGGCAGTGCAACGGTAATATGTACAGACAAGACCGGAACAATTACAGAAAATAAAATGATACTGTCTAAATTATACAGTATGCATTCAAATGCTATTGTTGAAGTGAATAGCAATAACAGCCTTGAAGAGAAAGAACTTATTTCATTGGCCATGTGGGCAAGCGAACCCATTCCGTTCGACCCCATGGAAGTTTCTTTGCACGAAGTATATGGTAACCTTCCGGGCCCGGATGAAAGGAATAGTTTCCGATTAATACAGGAGTATCCATTATCCGGTCATCCACCGATGATGACCCATATTTTTGAGGACAACAAGGGGAATCGAATCATTGCTGCCAAGGGAGCGCCGGAAGCTTTGATGGCCGTGGCTGAGTTAACAGACGCCCAGAAATCCGGTTTGGAAGAAGCCATAAAAACATTGTCAACCGATGGCTACCGTATTCTGGGTGTTGGAGAGGCGGTATGTAACGAAAATGTATTTCCGGCAGAACAACAGGAATTCAGGTTTATCATGAAAGGCATCGTTGCATTTTATGATCCGCCAAAACAGCAAATCAGCAAGGTGATCGATGCATTTTATGCAGCAGGAATTGAACTGAAAATAGTTACCGGCGATAACCTCGGTACCACAACAGCCATTGCGAAAGAAATCGGATTCGCCGGCTACGATAAAAGCATTACGGGTGACTCACTGATGTTGCTCAACGAAAATGATCTGAAGCGGGTGGTTGCCGGTACCAACATTTTTGCCCGGGTGTTTCCGGAAGCAAAGCTGAGAATAATTGATGCGTTAAAAAAATCAGGGCAGATTGTTGCCATGACCGGCGATGGTGTAAATGACGGACCGGCCTTAAAGGCTGCACATATTGGGATTGCCATGGGCAAAAAGGGAGCTGAGATGGCCAGGCAGGCAGCGTCCATGATATTATTGGAAGATGATTTGTCAAGAATGGTGGATGCAATAGCCATGGGCAGAAGAATATACAATAACCTTAAAAGAGCTATTCAGTATATCATTTCCATACACATCCCGATTGTGCTGACTGTATTTATTCCCCTGGCGCTTGGCTGGATATACCCGAATATGTTTTCTCCGGTGCATATCATTTTCCTGGAGCTTATAATGGGGCCTACCTGCTCTATTATCTATGAAAATGAACCGATGGAGCGGAATACCATGATTCAGAAACCCCGGATATTTACCACTACCTTTTTTAACTGGCGGGAGTTGACCACCAGCATTGTCCAGGGTCTTATGATTACAGTGGGTACCCTGCTTGTTTATCAATATGCTGTTTATCACGGGTTCAATGAACATGTTACCAGAACCATGGTGTTCACAACACTTATTGCATCCAATATATTTCTTACACTGGTCAACAGGTCGTTTCACTATTCTATTTTTACTACTATGAAATACAAGAATAACCTGGTCTTGTTGATTATCGGCATCACGGTGCTCATTTCGGGAGTGATCGTGTATGTCGAACCCATGACCGGGTTTTTTGATTTTGAGCCATTGACACTTTCACAATTATCGACAAGCATACTTGCAGGATTCCTGTTTGTTTTATGGTTTGAAGCTGTAAAATGGTACAGGCGGATTCAAACCCGGATGCGTTTGGTACCGGTCTTGAAACGGTATGAGTAATGCGTTTGCTTATTCTATATCTTTAGCAACATGGAACCGGATCATCTTAAAGCATTCACGAC
>CAZGBP010000097.1:0-11991 GCA_964524035.1 uncultured Bifidobacteriaceae bacterium | reverse complement strand
AAAATCATTTTTCATTAACAAAATTGGTCAACCTATTTTAGGCATACACAAATATTCAATATTCAACACGCAATATCCAATATCCAATATTCAGTAGATAGAATGCATTTGGTTGGCAGGTTCTGCTTCGCTCTCTAACATCCACCCCTTCCCAAAAATATTCTTTGCCGTAACAAACAAATGCACTTTCTTTGCATTTAACCAATTGGTTAAACCATACAGTTAATGCCCCGTACCGATTCCGCTGAACAGAAAATACTTACCGCCGCCCGAAAGGTATTCCAGTCCAGGGGCATGCACGGCGCCCGCATGCAGGATATAGCGGACCGGGCCGGCATCAATAAAGCGCTGCTGCATTACTATTTCAGAAGCAAAGACCAGCTCTTTGAAGCGGTATTCAAAGAGGCATTCCAGCAACTCTTCTCGAAGTTCCAGGTGCTTGCTGCTCCGAATCTTTCTTTTGAAGAGAAAATTGAACAATTCGTGCAGGGTTACATAGATGTTTTACTGGAACATCCCTTTTTGCCCGGCTTCGTAATTCATGAAATTAATCAGGACCCGGATAAGTTCGAACGGTTGTTTATTCCGGAAGGTGCCATCTCAAAAAACAGGAAGATCCTGAAGCTGATTGGGGATGAACTGAAATTAATCTACGGCAAACCGGTCGACCCAAGACAATTTATGGTCAATACCATCTCACTCTGCATCTTTCCCTTTGCCGCCAAACCGATGATCTGCAAGATGTTCGGCATCAAAGACCCTGATTTCAAAAAATTCATTTCAGCGCGCAAAGCATTAATTCCTTCCATCATCATTCAATCTGTCAGACTGCAATGATCAAGAACCTTCATTCCATTATAACCAAAGCTGCACTGCTCCTGCAGCTTACGGCCCACATGTCATCTGCACAAACAACAGCCGCCATTACCCTGGAACAGTGCCAGCAGAAGGCGCGTGAAAACTATCCGTTGCTGAAACAAAAGGATCTCCTGCGCCAGACCTCCGACCTTACCATTGAAAATATTTCTAAAATCTACTTGCCTGCTTTCACACTGAATGGACAGGCAACCTACCAGTCGGTAGTAGTGGAAATACCGTTCGAGATTCCCGGGCAGGACACTCCGGAATTTCCAAATGATCATTACCTGCTTACTCTTGATGTAAGCGAAACCATTTATGATGGCGGCGTTTCAAGAGAACAAAAAAAAATACAGGAAGCTGCATTGGTGTCTGATCAGCAAAAAGTGGAGGTGGAGCTGTTCCGGTTACGGCAACAGGTTAACCTGGTTTACTTTGCCGTGTTGCTGGGCGAGAAAACCATTGAACAACTTACCCTCAGTAAACAAGACCTGGAAAAAAAGTACGACGTAGTGAGCAGCAGCATCAAGAACGGACTATCGCTGAAGAGTGACGGTGATCAGATTCTGGCCGAGATCCTTAAAATAGACCAAAGAATTACCGAAGCTAATGCAGTAAAAATTTCCTATTTGAAATCACTGTCCTTGCTGATAAATGAACCGCTTGAAGCCACTACCGTCAGGTTGCAAACACCTTCCCTACTACCTCAACTGCCAGCCTATAACATTGCAGCGCGCCCCGACCTGCAGTTACTTCAAACACAACAGCAAAGCCTGGAGGTGATGAAAGGAATTACAAAAACCGCCACTGTTCCAAAAGCAGGTGTTTTTGCTCAACTCGGCTATGGTAAACCCGGGCTCGACCCATTTTCCACCACATTTGAACCGTATTATGTTGCCGGCATCCGGTTAAACTGGAATATCTGGAACTGGAACGCCTCGGCTAATCAGCGGCAGATCTACACCATACAGCAAAACATACTCGATAAGCAAATAGAAGCGCTTGATGTCAATGTACGGCTGCAAAGCATTCAGCAGGAAGAAGAAATACAAAAGCTCCGTTCTCTGATCGAACAGGACCGGCAATTGATTGAACTGCGAAAAAGTATTTCGTCATCAGCTTCAGCCCAGGTTGACAATGGTGTGATTACCGTAACCGATTACCTTACACAAGTCAATGCGCAATACCTTGCAGAAATAGCCCTCAACACGCATGAACTGCAATTGTCGTATGCGCAGATAAATTACCTGACAACACTGGGTAAATAAAAATGTAATGCATTAACATCATTAGTCTCATCAACAACCTTACTGTCAAACATGAAATCACTTCTTTCCCTTTTCATTATTCCGATCTTGTTTTCCGCATGCAATATGGAGAACGGCGGTGCTGATGCCTTTGGAAATTTTGAAACTACCGAGATAATGGTGGCATCACAGGCCAGCGGGCCTATACTGCAATTCAATGTGGAAGAGGGGCAACAACTGGCGGGCGGGCAAGTGGTAGGGTATGTGGATACTGTTGCCCTTGACCTCAGGCGTATGCAACTGGCCGCACAACGCGAAGCAGTGCTGGCAAAAAACCCGGGAATAGCATCACAGATTGCCGTCTTAAACCAACAGATAAAGAATGCACAACTGGATCAGCAACGAATCAAAAATATGCTGCGGGAAGGCGCTGCCACACAAAAACAACTGGACGACATCAATGGCCAGCTGGAGGTATTGCAAAAACAGATTCTGTCGGTTTCTTCCCAGAATGCAACGATTGCGGCCGAACTGAAATCCATGGATGCACAAATAGCCATCCTGAATGATCAGATCGCACGTTCATACATCATAAACCCGCAAACGGGTACGGTGCTGATGAAGTATGCAGAATTATCAGAGATCACTTCAGCAGGAAAAAATCTTTACAAAATCGGTGATCTGAAAAAAATGGAACTCCGTGCTTACATCAGTGGCAGTCAGCTCGCTGCCGTTACGATCGGTGCCCCGGTTAGGGTAAAATATGATACAGAAGATGGCACCATGGGGGAAACCAAAGGGCAGGTTTCCTGGATATCACCCACCGCGGAATTCACCCCGAAAATAGTACAGACCAAAGAGCAAAGAACCAACCTGGTATATGCCATTAAAGTTACGGTTGACAATACCAATGGTCAATTGAAAATTGGTATGCCCGGTGAAATGTATTTAAACTAAGCATATGTCAGCACCTGTTATCCTGGAAAATATTGATAAGCATTTCGGTAAAGTTCAGGCACTGAAAAACATTTCTTTAACTATCGGTCAAGGTGAGCTCTTTGGACTGATTGGCCCGGACGGTGCAGGCAAGACTACCCTTTTCCGCATTATGAATTCATTGTTGCTGCCTGATGCGGGAAAAGCCACCGTCCTTGGCTATGATACGGTTAAAGATTACAAAGCAATCAGGAAACAAATTGGATACATGCCCGGCAGGTTCTCTTTGTACCAGGATCTTTCCGTAGCTGAAAACCTGCAGTTTTTCGCAACCATCTTCGGTACAACCCTCGAAGAGAACTATCATCTCATCAAAGATATTTATGTACAGATTGAACCTTTCAAAGACCGCTTCGCCGGCAAACTATCTGGAGGCATGAAACAAAAGCTGGCACTTTGTTGCGCCCTGATTCATGCTCCGGAAATTCTGTTTCTGGATGAGCCTACAACCGGTGTGGATCCCGTTTCACGGAAGGAATTGTGGGAAATGCTCGACCGGCTGAAAAGTGAACATATTACCATCATCGTTTCTACCCCTTATATGGATGAAGCCCAACGCTGCGACCGGATCGCCCTGATACAGCATGGAAGTTTACTCAGTATCAACACACCGGAACAGATAACGGGCAGTTTCGAAAGTACGTTGCTGAGCATCTTAGCTGCAAATAAGCCGCAACTGATTCGCGACCTGCGTGCTTTTCCAACTGCCGGAAGTGTTTTCCCATTTGGTGAAAGCATTCATTATACAGATCAAAGGCAACAACTCGACCAGGCTGCCCTGGAAGAAATCAGTAACTACCTGCTCGAAAAAGGGCATAGGGGAGTCAGCGTGGAAAAAGCAAATCCGGACATTGAAGATGTATTTATGAAACTGATGCAAGAATCGGCGATATGAAGAACGAACCCATCATGGAAGCAGAAAACCTGACCAAAAAATTCGGCGCCTTTACCGCTGTTGACGCTATTTCATTTACCGTGCGGAAAGGCGAAATCTTTGGTTTCCTCGGTGCCAACGGCGCCGGCAAGACCACTGCCATCAAAATGCTGAATGGACTTCTGAAGCCAACATCAGGCAAAGCCATGGTTGCAGGGTTCGACGTAGTTACACAGGCTGCGCGTATTCGCGAAAACATCGGTTACATGAGCCAGCGCTTCTCCTTGTATGAAGACCTTACAGTGAAAGAGAACTTCCGGTTTTATGCGGGCATCTATGGCTTGAAACGAAGTGTGATAGCGGAAAAAACAGATGAATTACTGAATCAGCTCGATTTCATGCAGACAAAAAATCAACTGATTGGCTCTTTGCCGTTAGGGTGGAAACAAAAGCTGGCTTTTTCGCTGGCCATCTTTCATCAACCCGCCATTGTTTTCCTCGATGAACCAACCAGTGGTGTTGACCCTGTAACCCGCAGGCAATTCTGGGAAATGATCTACAGCGCTGCGGAAAACGGCATTACCGTTTTTGTCACTACGCATTACATGGATGAAGCGGAATACTGCGACCGCATATCCATCATGGTGGATGGCAGGATTGAGGCCATGGATACGCCCGGAGCGCTGAAAGACAAATTCAACGCTAAGAGTATTGACGAAGTATTTCTTAAACTCGCAAGGCCTGAAACGGCAGGCAGTAATCACGATTAAGCCGTTGGCTAAAACAGCAGCGATGTACCAAAATATAAATATACCGACAGCATGAACCGTTTCGCCGGATTTGTACGCAAAGAATTCCGCCACATCTTCCGCGATTACCGGACGCTGATCATACTTTTCGGCATGCCCATTGCCCAAATCATGATCTTTGGATTCGCCATTTCCAATGAAATAAAAAATGCCCGTATTTCCATCCTGAATCAATCCGGAGACGCTGCCTCTATCAGGCTTGAAAACAAACTGCTTTCTTCCGGGTACTTTACGTTACACAGTTACCTTGCCACAAACAGGGAAATAGAACAGGAATTTCAAAAAGGTATCGTTAAAGAAGTGATTGTGATCGGGCCGGAATTCGGTAACCGCCTGGAAAAGGATGGCACGGCTGCTGTTCAGATAATCGCTGATGCCACTGATCCGAATACTGCCAATACGCTCACGAACTATACCACAGCCATCATTTCCGACTATCAACAGGAAGAATCAGCAGGCATAACGATTCCCTATACAATAACTCCTGAAGTAAAATTCTACTATAACCCGGAACTGCTGAGTGTATTTATGTTTGTTCCAGGCCTCATCACGATCATCCTGATGCTGATATCCGCCATGATGACTTCCATTTCCATCACACGCGAAAAGGAAATGGGAACGATGGAGATCCTGATGGCTTCACCGTTAAAACCAATTCAGATCATAATCGGCAAAGTAATTCCTTATCTTCTGCTTTCCTTTCTCATCGCCAACATCATACTGCTGCTGGGCAGGTTTGTGTTTATGGTGCCGGTAACGGGTAGCCTGCTGCTGCTGGAACTGATGGTTACTTTATTCATCATCACTACGCTGTCCCTTGGCATTATGATTTCAACGGTTACCGACAAGATGCAGACCGCCATGATGATTTCTATGATTGGCCTGATGATGCCCACCATTTTGTTAAGTGGTTTCATCTTTCCCGTTCAGAATATGCCACTGCCATTGCAATGGGTAAGTAATGTGATTCCCGCCAGATGGTTCATCATTATTGTGCGTGGTATTATGCTGAAGGGAACCGGCTTTGAATACATATGGAGAGAAGCACTGGTGCTGTCAGGCATGACGTGTTTCTTTCTTTTGGTGAGCGCGCGGCGATATAAAGTGAGGCTGGAATAGAGGATGAAAAGATAATTACAAATTATGAATTAACAATTACGAATTTATAAAAAGTCATATAAAAATACAGATGAAAATGAAAGAAAATAATATCATCCAGGAAAAGAGTTATGCATTGGCGGTTAAAATTGTGACAGTGTTAAGAGTAGTACAAAATGAACAAAGAGAGTTTTTTCTTACCAAACAATTGCTAAGAAGCGGAACTGCGATTGGAGCTCTAATTGAGGAAGCAAGAGAAACAAAATATTGGTTACGATTATTAATGGACTCAAAATTACTGGAGAATAAAAAGGCGGCTGAACTTCTGAATGATACGGAAGAATTACTCAGGATCATTGGTGCCATCCAAAAAACAATGAGGATTAAGCTCAATTCGTAATTCGTAATTGATCATTCGCAATTAAATCACAACATGCGCCGAATCACCTTCCTCCTCCAAAAAGAATTTCTACAGATATTCCGTACCAGGAGTATGGTGATGATCATTTTTGTAATGCCGGTCATTCAACTGTTGATTCTCAGCAATGCCGTCACGTATGAAATAAAGAACATCAAGCTTCATGTGATCGACCTCGACCAGAGTACACAATCAAGGCAACTGATCAGCAAGTTTACGGCATCGGGCTATTTTCAACTGGTTGATCAGTCTTTTGATTTTGAAACAGCCAATACCCACCTGGAGAAAAATGAAGCTGATATTGTTGTGCGTATTCCCCCGCATTTCGAACGCGACTTGCTGCGCGACCGGAAGAACACCATTCAATTTGTGATTAATGCCGTTGATGGTGCTGCCGGCGGCTTAGCAAATGGATATGCCTCGCAGATTGTTGCAGATTATAATAAAAACATACGGGCGGAATTGCTTCCTGCCGGACTTATGCTCCCGTCAGGTAATCTACAGGTAATTCATTCCAATTGGTTTAATCCTGAAATGAATTACAAAACCTTCATGGTGCCCGGACTGGTGGTTTTGCTGATCACCCTGATAGGCATGTTTCTCTGTGCTATGAACATCGTCCGCGAAAAAGAAATGGGCACCATCGAACAACTGAATGTAACCCCCATTTCCAAAACGACCTTTATCATTGGCAAACTACTTCCGTTCTGGATACTGGCCATGCTGGAACTTACAATAGGACTGACCATTGGAAAGTTGGTTTTCAATATTCCCATGATTGGCCACATCGGACTCATCTACCTGTTTGCTTCCATCTACCTGGTCGTGATTCTGGGAATGGGCCTCCTGGTTTCCACCTTCACGGAAACACAACAGCAGGCTATGTTTCTCTCCTGGTTCATCATGGTATTGTTTATCCTGATGAGCGGGCTATTTACCCCTGTTGAAAGCATGCCCTCCTGGGCGCAAAAAATAACCTGGTTCAACCCTGTAGCCTACTTCATTCGAGTAATACGCATGGTGATGCTGAAAGGAAGTGGCTTTCAGGATATCATGGACTACCTGCTTATTATGCTGGTATTCGCAGTGGTAGTCAATACACTGGCTATAATAAACTACCGGAAGACTTCTGCCTGAAAAAACCCGATGAAAGAGGTTTCTGTGCTGCTTTATGAATAAAGCAAAAATTTTTAAAAATAAACTCCCAGCTGTAACCTGAAATGACTGAGGGTGGAACTCGTCTTATAGTCTTTTGGATTATCTGTTACATCGATAAAGCCATTATTAAACTGGAGAGCTAACAAGAGGGCTGTATTACCAGTTAACTCATACTCCAGTCCGCCGCCAATCAGCAATCCGAAATTTCCCGGGGTAACATCCTTCCCGAAGCTGACTTTGGTTTGGGTTTGACTCACTCCCGAACTATAGGATTCAATATCGGCACGTGAACGTACTTCTATGCCGCCTTGCAAACCAAATTGTCCGAAATAGGTGATATAGCCTATCTGATTGGTACGCAGCTTCATGCTCAACGGTATTTCAATATACTGAATCCGGTAGTCTACATTGGTTCCACCGGGATATACAACACCGGGAAATGTGTTGAACTCCGTATCATCGGTATAGGTTAGCTTACCCCCGTCATAAGAAACAAGCAACCCGGTTGCAAATGCATAGTTGGTTGGAATTAAAACGTCCATCAATAAACCATACGTGAATCCGAAATAGGAGCCATTACCTTCCAGTCCATTATCGCCGGAAGACATCCAGCTCACCTGGGGGGATAATGTCAATCCAAACCTGACACCACTGTCCTGTGATATGGCAGGTAATGTTAAGGCAATGGCAATAGCGATACCGATGATTTTTTTCATAGTTAGTTTGTCCGTTTTATTATTTCAGCAGATCAAATTATAATTCGATGCAAGATAAGTGGAAATGAACAAACGCACGGTCTTTGCGCGCAGCAATTTTTTTTACGTCACCTCCTGAACAGACTGTCTGATGCGAATGCTGAACTTTAACAAAATTCCGCAGATACCCTACAAGCAACTTTCTCAGAATGGAGACACCGTAATTCCGATGGCAAATGGCGTAATCTCCGGCCCCTTCCCTTTTTCAAAAAGATCATTGAGCTGATAATAGGTGTACAGGCCAAACTTGTAATACATTAAACGGAGCGAAATGCCATAGCGGAATGATTCGATATTCTCAATGTTATAATACTTTGTCTTATCATAGCCAGGATTAGTCTGATGATACTTCAACTTCAAAAAATCGCCTACGTTTAGTCCTGCACGGAATCCCGGTGCTATCAGGAAGCTTTTGCCCCGTTCATTGGGTTTCAGGTGCACGTGTATCTCCAATGGAATTTCCAGATAAGATACGGACAACTTGCTTTTTATTATTTCGCTGCTATCCCCATAAAGTTTGAGGTCGGTATAGACAATTTCTGTAAAGTCGTTGTTGTATTGATACTCAATGACTGCATTGCTTTTAACACCGGCGACTGAATACCCTATTCCCGGTGCAATCCCCAGGTGAGAGCTGATTACATTAAATTCATAGAGGAAACTAATGCCCAATCCTCCTGAAATAAATTCTGTTTCAATTCCTTCCGAAGCATTCAGCCAGGTGTTTTGTGTGAAGTCAAAAAAGAAAAACTGCTTTGGAAAATTTAGCATGCCTGCCATTTGCGGTGGCATCAGGGAAGTACTGTCCTCTGTTTGAGCATTGGCGAATGTGGCTGAAAGAACGGTGGATAGCGTCATCCAACCGCTCAGGAATATATTGCTTAAAATCCGGCTACGCATGTTATTGGAAGTTTTTGCTGTAATAAATATAAAGTTAGCCCTTACCGATTGTTTTTCAATTCCTGCCTATCCACTCATTGATATTCTTCCGGATTTCCGCCATTACCCTTTCAAAATGGCTTTCATACAGATCCAGCAAATCTTCGAGTGAAATCTGGCCATGCTCCGGGTAGTTAACCGTATGCAGCCATGCATCATGCGATACATTTTTCAGCAACAGGTAGTTGCTTGTGCGCAACAATCGAAACAACCTCAGCGAGGCATCCAGAGGCTGATCATAGTAGGGCAACGCTTCGGCCCAAAGGTCTTTGTCAAAGGCCATGATACCTTCTGTAGGTTCTGCCACTGCCCTTCTGAAATTCACATACGCGGCGGCTTCGAGGTCAGCAAGGTGAATCACCATTTCACTGATGTTCCATACATCGCGCTTGGAACGGTAGGTCAGCGCTTCCTCATCAATGGTGCTTAGCAAAAGGCTCAATTGCCTGAATCCGCTGCCAAATGAACTGATCTTTGATTTTCGTTTTTCAGAATTGGAGAAACCCTTCATTATGTTTGATTAATTGACCAAACTACAAATTTGCCCGTACTTATTGCCTGTTAAATTTTGCACCATTATCAAGCTGCCCTTTTTTCAAAACCATTTTCTAACTTCATCCTTTGTATCCGGGTACTTTAGGCGACCGGCAAACTATTTTTGTATCTCCATGGCATCATCCTATCAATTGCTCGCAACACCCATTGAATTCCTTAAAGGCGTTGGGCCGCACCGGGCAGAACTGCTCAAAAAAGAATTGAATCTATTCACCTTTGGTGACTTGTTGCACCACTTTCCATTCCGTTATATCGACCGTACGTCCTTTTACAAGATCAACCAGCTTACGCCCAATACACAATATGTTCAGGTAATCGGGAAAGTAATGGAGAAGAATGTGGTGGGCGATGGTAAAGGGAAAAGGTTTGTGGCCTATTTCGCCGATGACACCGGGGAAATCGAATTGGTTTGGTTCCAGGGCTTGCGCTGGGCCGAGAAGACTGTTGAAATCGGAAAAAAATATATAGCATTTGGAAAACCCGGACTCTTCAGGGGCGAATATTCAATAGTACATCCGGACATCTCGCCCTATGAGGAAGAAAACCTGAAAGCAGACGGCAGGTTGTACCCAATGTATTCTTCCACAGAAAAATTAAAGTCACGTGGTTTGCATTCGAGAGGAATAGAAAAGTTGTTGTCCACGCTGCTTGCGCTGATTACCGTGCATGACCTGCCTGAAAATCTTTCCGACAGCCTGATCAGGCAATATGAATTAATGCCACGGTTTGATGCCTACCGGCAAATTCATTTTCCTGATAAGGATCAGACGCTGGAAAAAGCAAAGAGCCGGTTGAAGTTCGAAGAATTTTTTTTCAGCCAGTTGCGCATTCTGCAGATGAAAATGGGCCGGAAGAAAGCATCTTCCGGGTTTATATTCACCAGCCTCGACCCTGCGTTTAATCGTTTCTACGCGGAGAAAATGCCCTTTCAGCTTACTGCAGCACAGAAGCGTGTGGTGAAAGAAATAAGATCTGATCTCCTTTCGGGAAAGCAGATGAACAGGCTATTACAAGGCGACGTGGGCAGTGGTAAAACAATCGTTTCCCTGCTGGCTATGCTGATGGCCATTGATAACAACTTTCAGGCAGCGATGATGGTACCAACTGAAATACTGGCATTGCAGCACTACCGCAGTCTTACAAAACTCACGGATGGACTGGGATTGCGTATCGGGCTTCTTACCGCTTCCATAAAAGGTCGCGAGCGCAAACAGCTGCTGACATCACTTCTGGAAGGAGAGGTTCATCTGTTGGTTGGTACACATGCATTGATAGAAGATAAAGTTGTTTTCAAAAATCTTGGACTCATTGTGATCGATGAACAGCACCGGTTTGGTGTGGAACAACGTGCCAGCCTCTGGACGAAGAATCATTTACCCCCTCATGTATTGGTGATGACTGCAACACCCATTCCGCGCACGCTTGCCATGACCTTATATGGTGATCTTGATGTTTCTACCATCGATGAGTTGCCTCCCGGCAGAAAACCGATCACTACCGTACACCGTACGGATGCCGCGCGTTTACGTGTATTTGGTTTCATGAAAGAACAAATAGCTGCAGGACGTCAGGTGTATGTAGTGTATCCATTGATTGAAGAATCCGAAAAGCAGGACTATAAGTTTCTGATGGATGGCTATGAGAGTATTGCACGGGCTTTTCCTTTACCCGACTTCGCCATCAGTATTGTGCATGGTAAAATGAAACCGGAGGCGCGTGACTTTGAAATGCATCGCTTCCTGTTAAATCAGACACAAATTATGGTTGCTACTACTGTAATTGAAGTAGGTGTGGATGTTCCGAATGCCAGCGTAATGGTGATTGAAAGCGCTGAGCGATTCGGCCTGTCACAACTGCATCAGCTTAGAGGAAGGGTTGGCCGCGGGGCAGAGCATTCCTATTGCATATTACTTACCGGTGATAAGTTGTCGGCTGAAGCCCGTGCCAGGATGACTGTTCTTACCGAAACAAATGACGGATTTCGCATTGCCGAAGAAGATTTAAAGTTACGGGGTCCGGGAGACTTGGAAGGAACGCGTCAATCAGGAATTGAACCATTTCACATCGCCGATCTGGTGCGTGATCAGCAGGTTTTATTGCGGGCAAGGGCAGCGGCTGAGCAACTCCTTTCTCAGGATCCCTCACTTCAGTCGGAAGCAAATGCAGCATTGAGAAATTATTTGCTAAGCACCAGGAAGAAAGAAAAGCGTTGGAGCCGGATCTCATGATATCTTGTCAAGCAATGGTTGGTGGGTTAAATTGCTAAATGGTTAAATGGTTAAAT
>CAZGBP010000096.1:0-12020 GCA_964524035.1 uncultured Bifidobacteriaceae bacterium | reverse complement strand
CCACCTCTGTGAACTCTGTGGTTTCAAAAAAGGAAACCACGGAGAGCACAGAGAAAAATAGTTGTAGATCTTGTCTGATGCAATTCCGCCTCTGTGAACTCTGTGGTTTCAAAAAAAGCAGCCACGGAGCCCCGCCGCCGGCCTCTGCCTGGACCAACGGCGGCGTAGGAGAATACGCCAACGCTTCACTCAAAAATCCCGAAACACATTGTGGTAACAAAAATACAACAGCCGTTTATCCATTCGATAAACGGCTGCCGGAACACGGATGCGCCCTAGTTATAAATTTTAAGCACTCATCTTTTCCCACCGGTTCATTAATTTGTTGTATTCTTTGCCTAATTTCTGAAGTTCACTCCTCATTTTTTTCCGGTAAGCATCCTGGTTCTCAGGCGCAATATTTTCCGCATTCTTCATTCGTTCATGCAATGCCGTTGCATTTGCCTCAAACTTATTAAGGGATTTGCGGAATTGCGGATTATCCATCTTCTTGTCCACCATCTGCCGCTTCATACGGTCAACCTGTGACATAATTTTCTCATAACGGGAATTAACCTCCTGATTATAATCCTTCCATGCCATCCGATCCCTTTGATCTAATGCTTCCGGTGTCTCTATTGGAATACGCTCTTGTGCGGAAACCATACCAGGGTTTATAAATCCTGTTAGAATTACGAATGCCACAAAGGCAACGCGAAGAATCCATTTATTTCTCATAAATGCTTTGTTTTGGTTTTATTATTTTAAATGCCAATAACCAAACACAAATCATTCCATTAATGGCCGTGAACCTGATCCGACATCATTCCCGGCAGGAAATCGCAAGGCAGGCACTCAGGATAAAAATCAGGTCAGGCCGGCAACTTTGCACTTTTAAATCAATGCTGTTATTCTACATCCTTTGTGGTCATTTCGCTTCTTTGGAATCACCTGCTGCAGCATGCGCTTCCATTCCTTTCAAATGCGTATCCAGAAACTGCAGCACCTGCCGGTAACCCTTCATTTCATTTTCCTTTTTCACAAAGCCATGCCCTTCATCCGGAAAGACTACATACTCCACCGGCACATTGTTTTTCTTTACCGCTTCTACCACCTCATCGCTTTCCACCTTCAATACACGCGGATCATTGGCACCCTGTAAAACCATCAGGGGGCGAACAATATTGGAAGCATGAAAAAGCGGCGATGTATTATAGAGCATCACCGAATCTGCTGTAGCGGGATCACCCATTTCATCATACAATGCCTTACGAAACGATTCCCAATAGGGCGGTACCGATTTCAATGTACGTAACCAGTTTGAAACACCGAACAGGTTTACTCCCACTTTAAACTCATCAGGCGTGAATGCCAATGCAGCCAGCACCATGAAACCGCCGTAAGAGCCGCCTATGATACCGATCTTACCGCTGTCAATGTATTCCTGTGTTGCCAGCCAGTCTTTACCTGCTATACAATCTTTCAGATCTTTTCCTCCATGATCCCGGTCATCCATCTTAAAAAATGTTTTTCCATAACCACTGCTGCCACGGTTATTTACCATCAGTATGGCATAACCATGATTCACCAGGTATTGAACAAATGCACTGTACCCGATACGGCTTTGCCCTCCGGGGCCACCATGCACCCACACCAGGGCAGGCACTTTGTTTTCTTCAGAAGCCACAACAGGTTTATAATAAATAGCAGGAATGGATAATCCGTCAAACGAAGTAAATCGAACTACCGCAGCCGGAGACAAGTCAGCTGTATTGATTTCCGGGTTGGCGGTATTGGTTAATTGCTTCAGTTCCTTCGATTCAAAATTATACACATACATATTTGCCGGAGAAACCGAGCTGCCGCTTTGCAGGCGCATCAGCTTCTCACTCTCCGAGATACTCACGTTCAATATATCAAGGTCTTTGAACTCTGGAAGTTTGACCGGTTGATTCGATTGCAGGTCAATCACCTGTATCGCATTTTTCCCATCTTCATTCACTAACAGCACACGATACTTTTCATTGTAGGAATCATAAGCGTAAGCTACATCCCAATTGGTCTCATATACCTTCTCCAGTTTCCCATCATCAAGACTATAACGAACGAGGTAAGCATACTCACTGCTTTCATCTGTAGTATAATACAGCCATTTTTCATCGTTGCTGAAAAACAAGGCACCATTGGAAACGTCTCCTTCATGTGCAGTTATCAGCTTCATCTCTTTATCTGCCAGGTCGTACAGGTAGATGTCACTGTTGGCCGTTGTAACAACCTTAGAAAGGGCCACATACCGTTTACTGTTGCTGATGGCCGACACATCCAATCCTGAGTCATTCCGGTAGATCATCTTCGGCGTTAACTCCGCAATCTCCATTTCATAAAGATCCATAAAACGCGGGTCACGCTTGTTGGAAAGGTACAGGAAACTCTTCTTATCACGGCTCCACTGTACAAATTCAGCTTTCGCGGCGGAATCCGGTGTAAGGTCTGTCGTACTGCCATCCTCCTTTCTCAGATAGATATGACTTATTTCATCGCCGCCCTGATCACTTCTGTACAGTATCCGGTCATCAGCAGGAAAATAAGATATGGCATACACAGAATTGGTTGTGGAGCTGGTAAGTTGCTTTGGGGAACTACCATCTACCGGAATTTCCCATGCATTGAATATGCCTGTTTCATCGCTCGATACAAGTAACTTTGTTTCATCAGGCGAAAATGCACCACCGCCGATTCGCTTGGTTTTATAGAATTCTTCTATGGTATACTGTTTAACTGTCTTAGGCGGTTGTGGCTTTTGAGCACAGGAAAAAACAAAGAGTAATGCGAATAAGGGAATGAGTATTTTCATGATGGGTTCGGATTTAATGGAATGAAGATAGATATATTACAGATTTTATTTGCGGAATAGCTCGAAACAGGGTGTACGGCAAGTCGTTCATCTTTTCAAGCAATGGTTGGTGGGTTAAATGGCTAAATGGTTAAATTGCTAAATGGTTAAATTGTTAAATTGCTGTGGAGAGGACGATCAGTTGCTTTTCAGTATTCACTTCTCTGGTTTGCTTACTCAAATACTTAATACTCAGTTTCAACACCTGATAATCTGTATTCAATGGTCTATTATGAACCAGAAAAAAAACGAATCAGTAAATTAATAGTTTCCATTTATGACTTCGTGATTTCATATTCCATAAGATGCCACTGCCGAAATGCCGTATAGTTCCATCTCCCGCTCCTTTCCTTTCAACCGAAATGAGCCCACCGCATCTGCAACAAACTGCTCCGGAAGCAATTCCCTTTTCAGCAACTCATCCGATACCAGTAATTCACTTTTCAACTGGTGACACATGCCTTGAATTCGTGCCGCGGTATTCAGCACATCACCGGAATAGGTAATATCACGTTTGATGATTCCTATTTCACCTACCACCACGTCGCCGGCGTGAAGGCCCGCTTTGAAGGTGGGCACCAGTCCGAATTTCTTTTCATACTGGTCGCGCCGCGCCTGAATCTCCTTTCGCATATCAAAAAAGCAAAATATACAACGCAGGTCGCGACTATCCCCTTCTGTGCTCCAGTCAATAATGATTCCATCTCCAAGGTATTGATAAATTTCTCCGCCATGATCCAATATGGAATTGGTGATGTCAGCAAAAAATTCTTTCAGCAGGTCGTGATACTTTTCGTTTCCAATTTGCTCGGCTATGGTAGTCGATCCATTCAGATCAAGAAACATGAAGATGCGGTCTTCCGTTTTAGGCCGGTAATACTTTCCGCGAACCATCTTCCAGAATACGCCCGGGCCGAATTTGTTCAGTATCTGCAGCATAATATGCTGCAAGACTACCAGCGGGAAAATCACAAATAAGGCTGGATTCACCTGGTAAAAAAACAATTCTTTAAACAGCGACATTGAAGCAGGATCAGTAAGCGGCTTCCCGGTTATCAGCATCACATAAGGAATCATGAATATCAGGCTTACTGCTACTAATACGCTAAATACACTTACCAGTAACACGATGACTGTATAACCATACGGCTTGTCGCTGAAGCGGTCCTGCATGAAATATACCAGGAATGCACCGATTAAGCCTCCTACCACCAATCCGGCCACTATGTTCATGGTAAGTTCAGCGGTAAAGCTGTAGGAAGCAGTTAATTTTTCTATGGTAGGTAACTGATAAAGAAAATAGTTATAAAGAGCAGAAAGGATGTTGGTAATCACAGTGGAAATAACAATTGCCAGCCATTGCGCAAATCTTATTGCCTGCCGTCCTTTCATACTTCTTTAACTTGAGCAATGAAGATAGTATCTTTTGAAAGGAAGCGTACTTTTTATGACGCAAGACGGATGACGCAAGACGGATGACGCAAGACGTAAGACGTAAGACTGCGTCCTCAGTCTTTTGTCTTACGTCTTATGTCTTACGTCCCGTCCTGGTTCCTGATTCCTGGTTCCTGCCTCCTCCTTCGCATCTCAAAACTTCAACCCAAAACTTAAATCAAACAACCCCCGGCGCTCTTCTTCAGAAAATGCATAAGACAGCCGGGTAGTCAGAAATGTGAATAATGGGGTGAAATAAATTCCGCCTCCATATCCACTATGCCAGTTGCCGGAAGTCTCATCAGGGATCCAGACTCTTCCAATATCAAAAAAACCAAAGACACCCAGTGTGAGCGGGATAAACCCTGTATGTACCTGGCCAAATTCAAAAGCAAGCTGGCTTTGAAAATAGACGGCCGCGTTACCGGTAAACCGGTCACGTTTATATCCCCTGACACCGGTGGTACGGCCGATCGTGTTCAACTTATAAAAAGGAATTGCACCAGTGGCATTCGCCGCGCCCCCTTTCAAACCTAATGTTACCGGGATAACAGTTCGCGTGGTTTGGTACAGTTCGAGTGAAATTTCGCTGTTGGAATAATCATCATCCACATTTGTCAGGTATGAATAAGACTGCCTGGCAAACAACCGTACGCCGCGTTTGGGAACAAGGGCATCATCACGGAAATCTATATCAAGCAGCAACCTGCCGCCTGCAGCATTAATTCTTCCGTTTCCCAACACAGTGGTATCACCTGACAGTATGTTATCAGCGGGAATCTGTCCTTCGTTGTTTTCGTAAAACGCAATTGCCAGGAACCTGCTCTTCTGCCAGAATACTTTTTGAAGACCGGTAGAAAAGTTATAGCCGTTAAACCTGGATTTGTAATACAGCGTAGGCACCGTGTCAAACTTCACGGTTTCATTTCCCGATCCGTAATAATAGATGTACGGATAAGGCTTTGCAATGGTGCCGGCCGCCACCCAATCCCAGGTGCCGAGTGCATGGTGAAGTTCATTTGCAAATTTAATTTCAAAGTTGCCCTCGGTGCTCACTTTTATGCCTGCTCCTAATTTATCAGCATATTCCTCTTCTCCGAATTGGTGAAACGTATAAGCAATGCCCAGCCCAAAGGTGAAAGCATCCTCCTGTGAATAAGAAATTACCGGGTATGGCAAATACGTATTGTACTGGAACGCCTGCCTGTTGTATTCCACTAATTTCGTTTCATCGCTCAATATTACTTTCTGGTTACGGGCAGGCGTAATAACATTCTGATGCTCCGTTTCATAATCAAATACCTGTGTAATTTTTCTTCCTGAAGAAACGGCAGAATGGTTTTCAATCAGGTCAGCTCCTCTGCCGCCGGACATCCTGACCAGGATACTCCTGTCTGCATGGCCTTCCATGATCATGATATCATCGCCGTCGAGACCATACACATTAATGCTCTTCGTCTCCCCTGGACTGAACAGGCGTTGAAATAGTGCCATGCCTGACGGACCATTCTCCTTTTTTTCTTTCTCAAACATCGCTACTTCCACATTGCCGTTTTCCATCCTGGTGATTTTGAAATACTCCGCTTTGTTCGAACCTACCACATCCACATGTTTTGCAAGCAAATCATAATACTCCATAATGCCACGGGGCAGATCGGTGCGTCGCGATTTCAGCTTTGCACCAATACTATTTCCGGCCAGCGGGATCACCTTTTCCGGAAAACGCTGCACCGCGCTGTCGATCAACGCATCGGTCATGAGCGATTGCAGCTCTCCGGCATACTGAAGCCAGGCGGTTTTATCAACGGAAGAAAGCAGGAAGCGATCAAGATGGCGGGAAGGCCAGGTAAGCGATGACACATCACGAAAACGGTAGTCAAAGTTTTCTGCATTCGGCAATGCCCAATGACGTGATGCTAAGAATGGCAACAGTCCGTTCCATCGGGAGAATGCATGATCGCGGTCGCGGGGAACGGGAAAATAGGTGGTCTTACTTCCTTCTTTATAACCAGCCCACTTCCAATTATCCTCATGCCTGCCCCAATCACCAATCCATATATCGAAGACCCTTGCCCTGGCAAAAGCTGCCGGATCAATACGGTTATCATGATCTTTATAAAGTTTTCTGAAAAGTTCAAAACTTCTAACCACATCACTGGCGCCAAAAGAACCCGGCTGATTGCCCTTTGCTTCTTTCGGCTTTTCTTCCAACATGCCAAGCATGCCACCGAATTCTTTTTGAAACATACCCAATTTTGGATCGTCAGGCAACAGATACAATGAAGGCTGTGCATGTAAAATACCGGTAGCATCAAGCAAATAAGAAACAGGCATGGCTCCGTAAGGATGTTGTGTAGCGGTGAACTGTCTTGATAGTCCCACCACAAATGTTTTCCTGAGAACCGGATCAAGTGCTTTAACCGGATCTTTATTCACACTGCGGAAGACATAAGATTTTCCATCCCCGCCTTGAAGCGAAAGCGAATGCGTCTGCCGACCTCCGCCTTTGCCGATGGCATTCAATCCACCACGTGCCGTATCAAGATTCAGAAAGGGTACCTGTATGGGTGTCGTCCAGCTCGATCTGTATAATGATCCGAGAAACATTTTTTTAATCAAGCCTGCTTTGTACTCGGTACCTGCAATTGCTACACCGGTGCTGTCAGCAAAAGCCGGATTCATCTGATCCGCAGGAAAGACTTTTTCCCTGCAAGGCACCAATCGGGAATTAAAGGGTGCACCGGACAGGTCCGGATTACAGGACGACTGGTATAGTTCTTTGCTTGTTACTGCAAGAATTTTCCCTTCCGAAAGTTCGGTTGCTTCAGCAATAACTTTTCCGTCAGCATAATAAATGAGTTTTATGAATCCGTGCAATTTGGATCTGTACACCGTATTCCCGGATTTTGCAGGCGTCTCCTTTTTTACAATGGCACCACTCACCAGTTGGTATGATTTTTCGAATTCCAATACCTGCATGTTGTAATCGTGTGCTGCCGCATAAATACATGGAGACTGATCCTCTAACAGTAATTTCAGGCTTGCAGCAAAGGAGCGGTAGGCACTGTACGCCATATCTTTTGGATCACCGATGTTTTGATGAAAGGCTGCTTTAAACGTGCCTATAACCGGAGGCGAAAGATGTTGCCGTGCCGCATTTCTTCCACCATAATTTCCATTGGAGATAGCCGGATGATGTCCTGCTATCAACACGTTTTTTTCACGGTTTTCCTCCAGCAAGTCTTCCAATTGCTCCATGAATTGTTGTTCTACCAACACATCACAGGTGGTTGCCGGAGCATGCGGCCGGTCATACGGGTGAATCCACCAGGGTGAACTGATCAATACAATAACAAGATCTCCACCAAGTTCTATGGTTACCGGGCCCGGACACCCGGATTCAGGAAGGAACACTTTCTTACCGGCAATACCATTCACCAGTTTTTCCAAACGGACAACAGACTGCCAGCCATTAACACCGGAGTTATTCCAGTCCAGGTCGCCAGGCGTAAAATATGCGGTTGCGCCCGGAATATCCTTAACCACACCGAGCAGCAGGCGGACGTAGGCAGTATCAGCATTCGATGGATTTACTACCACTCCATTCCTGTGCAGGATGTCGCCATTAAAAAGCACGGTAACAGGTACCGTTTCCTTCAGAATCGACTCATGCAGTAAATGCAAATTGATTGTGTCCGTCGCATCCGCTGTATTGCCGGCCAGGTAGATTACCCTCGAGACAGGGCCTTGCTGCGAATAGGCACCTTGCAGCGCCGTGCAAAGTATCAGCAATAGGTGCAAGAAAACGCTTCTGGAAATACAAGACATATGATGGCTACTGATTTTTGGCATTGCCGCCAAGTATCGATCCGCGCTCACCAACCAACTCATTTGCGATCTGAAAGTATTAATAATTAGTTGAATTAAAAACAAGCTTATGAAGCGATTCTTCTTCCTGCCCAGATGTTTTGTCAAGTCAATTTTTCAAAAGATGACCAAGCCCGAACCGGTTACAGCCATACTTACCTGGTGCACAAACGACCTCATCACCGGCTGCTGAATTTTGAGAAGAATCTTTCAAGGGTCATCAACTCACAGTGCCCGCACTATTTGTTAATTCCCTGACATAGTATCAGAGAATCTATATCTTGGAATTCGATTCCATCTTATGGAGATACTTATTTACATTGGGTTGGCCTGGCTGTTGATCTGCGTGGTTGTTTATTTCATTCAGGAGCGGTTTATTTTTCACCCCGAAAAGCTGCCGCAGAATTTTAAATTCCAGTACGACCGGCCGTTCACCGAACTGTTTTTCGATGTGGAGCGCAATGTGCGAATCAATGGCTTGCATTTTGCCGTTGAAAATCCAAAAGGTATCATCCTCTATTTTCATGGTAATACCAGGAGCATCAAAGGGTGGGCGAAATACTCGAAAGACTTTACCAGGTACCAGTATGACCTGGTGATGATTGATTACCGCGGCTTTGGAAAAAGCACAGGCAAACGTTCGGAAGAGGTGATGCTGAAAGATGCCCAATTCGTATATGAAGAGTTAAAGAAGCAATACAATGAAGATCAGATCATCGTATATGGCAGAAGCATCGGAAGCGGTTTTGCCGTCCGTGTTGCCAGCTTGAATGCACCCCGGTTTTGCATACTGGATGCACCCTATTACAGTTTTCAGCATATCTCTAGCCGTTACCTGCCATTCCTTCCCATGCCCTTCCTGCTCAAGTACCCGATTCGCGCTGACATCTGGATGGAATACGTGAAATGCCATACCTACATTCTGCATGGCACCAAAGACAGGCTGATTCCCATCAATAGCAGCGAACGACTGGCCGCTATTGCACCCAAACGCATCACCTTGATACGTATTGAAGGGGGAAAACACAATAACCTTCCTTCATTTCCGCAATATCATGCATTTTTGCGCGACATATTGCTTTATTAAATGACTCAAACGATGGGATGGCTGTTGGCAGGATTGGTTGTGCTGTATGCCGTGTATTGCCTGGTCTTTCTGTTTATGCAACCCGTATTTATCTTCCGGCCACAAAAACTTCCTGCATCTTTTGCCTTTAATCCCGGCGTACCTTTTAAAGAGATAAGACTGAATGCAACGGATGGCACCTTGCTGCACGGATTACTCTTGCAGCCGGATGCAACGGCAGGTACCATACTGTATTTTCATGGCAACTGGAAAAACCTGGATAACTACCTGCCCTTCACTAAAAAATTCACCGACCTGGGCTATCGCGTATTAATACCTGATTACCGGAGCTTTGGAAAAAGCGAAGGCCGGCTGACCGAAGAATTGTTTCTGAGTGATACGTATTATTGGTATGATTATGCAACCAGTGAATACCCTGCAGAAAACATTTATGTATATGGGCGTTCACTTGGCACTGCAGCCGCGGCCTATCTTGCGGCGAACCGCCACTGTAAACAACTAATCCTGGAAACACCTTTCGTGAACATGTATGATATTGCCCGTCGTTTCGGTATGCCATTCCCAAACGGAAATTATCTTCGCCTCAGTTTCCGGAATGACAGTGCCCTGAAATCAGTTACTGTACCGGTGCTGATATTGCATGGAACAAAAGATGAAACGGTTTCTATTGAATCGGGAAGAAAGCTGAAAACATATTTAAAACCGGGCGACCGTTTTGTAGAAATAGAAAACGGTAAACATAAAAACCTGAATGAATTTACGGAATATCACCTTGCGCTTGAAAACTTTATGAAGGTGGATTGATAATAAAATTGCCTGGTTCAGTTATGGGTTAATAGCCGGAAGGATTCCGTGGCATTTTTTTCAATGAAAAACTCACCGCGCCATGTATGCCAATTACCACATTATGCGGCCGGTCAAACTCGAGGTATTCAGGAACATCCTTCACAAAGAGGTCGGAACCATATGATGCACGAAGGCCCACCGTATAAAAAGCTGCTTTACGGGAAAGGAAATCATAATCAACCCCGGCTACCAAGGCATACTCATTCCTGCGGAAAAGATTCTGTTCAGAAACACGTTCCTTTGTTTCATCTACACTGTAGGAAAGCAATCTGCCGTATTGAAACCCAACTGAATAGTTTACAAAAATGGGCGTTTCGGTAATTCCTGACCATCCCTGTACTTTATACCGTGCCATGACGGGGAATTGCATATAGTTAAATGAAATGTGCTTCTGATTGTATTCAAGGCTGGTGGTCCTGTTGTCGGCAGGCAGGTATTTATAGCGTTGCCCTTCCTGCGAATGAATGACCCATGCGACTTCCATACCCCATTTATTGCTCATATTATAACCGCCATGCAGCATGAATGCCGTTCCGAAAGTTGGCGTGTACTTCAGGTTTTCATCATGAAAGGCCCGTCTGTCAATTATATGTGTACTGTTTAAGTTCTCACCAAATCCAATATACAAACCCGAAGCATCTGCCAGGTAGTATTTCGGATTCTTGTAAACAACAGGCGACGGACTTTGATTGGCTTTTCGTTGTGTGATTTTTTGTGCTGGTGCTGCAATTTCTAATAATGCATTTGAAGTTAACGGCTCAGCATAATAGGCATCTTCTGTCCAGGCAATAGGCACTTGTGTCGTATTTTCTACAGAGAATTCTGCCGGTTCCGCAAGGGATGAATAAATGTTATGGCTGGATGAAACCTGCTCCGGTTCGGTAACAGGTTGTAATGACTGCATTTCCTTGTCTTCTGACTGCAATACCGGTATATGATTTCGCGCTTTCGATGGTCCTTCTGCAGTTGTTTCTATTACAGAAATATGTTGGGATACTGCCGTTTCATCCGTCCGGAGTTTTGATAAAATCAAGTCATCGTCTTTGGGTTGTATCCTGGAACTCATCCAAATGCCGCCGGATCCCGTTAACAACAACAGCACTACCAGCAACAACCTTTTGCCATTTGAATTTTTCTTCTTTTCAAGGTGAAGTGAATCCGACAGTTTGTTCCATACCGCGCCTGATGGCTGCACTTTATAGTTGTGCAGCTGCTTTCTGAATTGTGCATCTACAATATGTTTGTCAGAAGATAGCGGCATATTTCTGTACCCTTTGTGAATTCAATACCATCTTTTGTAACAAGTACCTGGCCCTGGCCAACTGCGACTTGGAAGTACCTACATTAATGTTAAGCATGTCGGCAATTTCCTGGTGCGAGTAACCTTCAATTGCATAGAGGTTAAAAACTGTACGGTAACCCGGCGACAAACGTTGCACCATCTTAATCAAATCGCTGGCTGACAAGTGGTGAAAATCATCCTGCTGCACCAGGTCATTCTTCATATCTTCTACCTCGAGCATATTATTGGTCACCTGGTTCTTACGATAACCTTCAATCGCGGTATTAACGAAAATGCGTTTCATCCATCCCTCAAAAGATCCTTCATTCCTGAATTTATGAAGATTCGCGTATGCCCTGATAAACCCTTCCTGCAACATATCTTCTGCCTGGTAATAATCATTAGCATATCGCAGGCAAATCGAAAACATGCGTGGAGCAAACACTTTGTAAAACTCCTCCTGCATGATGCGATCTCCTGCGACGCAGCCGCTTATCAGTTGCTGCTCGCTGATTTTATCCTTACCCCAAAGTCGCATGAATGGTTATTTAATGACTTAAAAATAAGAAGATTAGTTGCATTAGAAAAAAAAGATAAGATACTGTTATCATCACTGTTGCTCACCTCAGCCG
>CAZGBP010000095.1:0-12076 GCA_964524035.1 uncultured Bifidobacteriaceae bacterium | reverse complement strand
GGGTGCTGGATGCTGCCGTTGAAAAAGCCTTTAAGGGTAAGAAAAAAATTATCTGGAAAGAAGTGCTGGCTGGTGAAAAGGCGTTTAACCAAACTGGCAGCTGGCTGCCTGATGCCACGCTGGAAGCCTTTAAGGAGTACCTGGTTGGTATCAAAGGACCGCTCACAACTCCAGTTGGTGGCGGAATCCGTTCGCTTAATGTGGCGTTGCGTCAAATTCTTGACTTGTATGTTTGCCTCCGACCGGTAAGATACTTCACGGGAGTACCTTCACCTGTAAAGCGCCCTGAAGCCGTGGATATGGTCATCTTCCGTGAAAACACAGAAGATATTTACGCAGGTATTGAATATGCAGGTGGAACTCCGGAGGCGGAGAAGATCCTTAAGTTCTTTAAAAAGAATTTCGAGAAAGAATACGGTAAGATTCGTTTTAACGACAAGAAAAGAGGCAAAGAATTCCTCAAAGTTGCAAGACGCAAAGCCAATCCGGAAATCTGCGTGGGCATTGGATTCAAGCCGGTATCGCGCATCGGTTCCCAACGCCTGATCGGTGCAGCTATTGAATATGCACTGGAGCATAAGCGAAAGAACCTGACCCTGGTTCATAAGGGTAACATTATGAAATACACAGAAGGTGCCTTCCGCGATTGGGGTTATCAGTTGGCCGAAGAGAACTATGGAGATAAGGTTTATACCTGGTCGCAGTGGGAACGCACAAAAAAAGACAAAGGAGAAGCGGCTGCCAATGAAGAGCAGAAGGCTGCGCTGTCAGCAGGACGCTTGCTTGTTAAAGATGCCATTGCTGATATCACCTTGCAGCAGGTACTCACCCGTCCTGAAGACTTCGATGTGATTGCGACGCTAAACCTGAATGGAGACTACTTATCTGATGCATTGGCAGCACAGGTAGGCGGCATTGGAATTGCGCCGGGTGCTAATATTAATTATGTAACAGGTCACGCCATCTTCGAAGCCACGCATGGCACAGCGCCGAAATATGCTAACCTAGATAAAGTGAATCCCGGTTCCGTGATTCTTTCCGGTGCTATGATGCTCGAACATTTAGGATGGCAACAGGCAGCCAGACTTATTTACAGTGGCCTGGAAAAATCCATTGCCGCAAAACGGGTTACGTATGATTTTGAACGGCAGATGGAAGGAGCAACATTATTGAAATGCTCCGAGTTTGGTGATGAGGTGATAAAGAATATGTAGAAACATATAGCGAAGGAGTCTAAATACGCAAACCTGTTAATTGAAAAGAGAAGCCGAGGCTTCTCTTTTTTTATTCAGGGTACCATCAAACAAATCATAGACAAACCATTACGCAGTACTTTTATAATCAGCAATGTGGTGCTATCAGAAAGCACTTTCGCCAATGCAATAAGCCGACTCCTATTATATAAAGCATTAAGCAACGTATTGTCGAAATCCAGACAGCATACAGCAGAACATATGAATTATGACGCAACGCTATAACGGCTGAAGAAACCGGTGTCTGATTCACCAAGTGAAAATATCCGGTAAACATCGGTTTCAAATGCATAGAACCAATAGCTGAAAAGAAGATCTGCCACTTAAAATAATTGCCAATGAAACTGATCGGTCTGCTTCTTAATTTATACATAGAAACAGCGATCCCATCGTATAAGACACATTCTTTTGCTGAACAATACTTTTTTTCTATTTTGTCTTAAGTAAATAAAGCGCATAACCCAATTGTACACGGTAAAGGTTAGTGGACGTATCACCGCAAGTGCAGAACCGATTAATTTCCCGTTTTACAAATGGTGATTTAGAGACTCTAACATTGAAAACAAAGATGACAAGAAGTGAAGCCCTTGCAAAGCGGCTGAGGGAAGTTTTTCTAAACGGCCGCTGGATTGCAAATACCAATTTTAAGGAACAATTGTTGAGCATTTCCTGGTTGCAGGCGATACAAAAAACCGGTAGCCTGAATACTGTTGCCGCTTTAACATTTCACATCAACTATTACCTGCACGGCATGCTGAAGGTATTTAATGGTGGCCCGCTTGAAATCAGAGATGCCTACAGCTTTGATCTTCCGCCAATAAAATCGGAAAAGGAATGGGAGCAATTGGTAACTACCTTTTTACTTAATGCAGAAAACTTTGCCTTGAAAGTAGAACAAATGGCTGATGAGAAATTGGATGAACTATTCGCTGATGAAAAGTACGGAACCTGCTTACGGAATATAGAAGGGGTAATTGAGCACAGTTATTATCATTTGGGACAAATCTCTTTATTAAAGAAGTTGATAACAGAAACCGGAAAGTAAATAGCATTCAACAGATAACTAAAATCAGACTGCCATGAATCCAATCATCAGAAACATTTTGGCCGTAATAGCCGGCCTCATAATCGGAGGTGCATTGAATATGGGGATTATCCTGATCAGCAGTTCCATCATACCACCTCCGGAAGGGGCTGATCTGACTACCATGGAAGGTTTAAAGGCTTCGATGCCGCTAATGCAGCCAAGGCATTTTGTTATGCCGTTCCTGGCACATGCCCTGGGAACCCTTGTGGGTGCATTCATTGCAGCAACTATTGCCGTGAATCATAAAATGAAATTTGCCCTGGGCGTTGGCGGCTGGTTCCTTCTGGGAGGTATAATCAATATATTCATGCTTCCTTCACCCATCTGGTTTACCGTGGTTGACCTGGCCAGCGCATATATTCCTATGGCATATTTTGGCGGTAAGCTGGCTGCCAGGAAAAAATGACCCTACGAATCATTTATTGCCCTTCAAGTGAAAAAGTGTACACATAACCAAATACAAAACAATTTCCGATGCCGGCAAAAAAATCAAAACTGGTTGAAATAAAAACGAAACCCACGTCAGCCAGCGTGGTGGATTTCATTAATGCAATACAGGATGAACAAAAGCGAAGAGACAGTTTTGTGCTTTTGGAAATGATGAAAAAAGCCACCGGAGAAGAGCCAAAATTATGGGGCAGTTCGCTGATCGGTTTTGGAAACAAAAGGTATAGAAGCCCGGCAACCGGAAGAGAGGTTGATTGGTTCCTGATAGGTTTTTCACCGCGCAAGGCTAATCTGTCGCTTTACTTAAGTGTTGGAATCAAAGAACATGCGGCTGCGCTAAAGAAACTAGGTAAACATAAAACCGGTGCAGGTTGCCTTTACATAAATAAGCTTGAAGAGGTTGATCTGAAAGTGTTAGAGGGAATGATTAGGGCATCACTCGTCCGCACCTAGTATGATTTTAAGTAGCCGGGGCAACTGCAATCAGAAGTAGCAAAAAAAGAGCTGCCGTTTCAATTCATTGCAAAAAATGCCATCGGTTTACTAACTATGAATTAAAAGTATACGCTGGCTAAAAATTGTCGTCTATTTCTTTAACATGTCGGACATGGTATTTTCGCATTGCGTATTGTGCCATGACATTAACGAAATACTTCTACCGTTGCTCCTGCTGCTTCTTGGCGTTGCAGCCTGGCATTTCAGGACGGCAGAGAAATGTTTTCAGCTAATTAAAAATTGAACAATATGAAAAAAGAATTGTCACCAAAACAACGCGAAGAACTGCTTCACACATTGGAAGTGCGTTTTGAGAAAAACATGAATCGCCATAAAGGACTTGAATGGAACAAAGTAAAAGCAAAGCTATTGGCGAATCCTCAAAAACTGTGGTCCCTTTTTGAAATGGAAAATACCGGTGGTGAACCGGATGTAGTGGGTCTGGATAAAAAGACCGGTGAATACATTTTTTGTGATTGCTCCGCTGAAAGTCCTAAAGGCAGAAGGAGTATTTGTTATGACCATGAAGCGCTAGAGTCAAGGAAGGAACATAAGCCGGAAAACAGTGCTGTAGAAATGGCTGCTGACATGGGAATTGAGCTATTAACGGAAACACAATACCGGGACCTGCAACAACTTGGAAATTTTGATATGAAAACATCGAGCTGGGTAAAAACGCCTCCTGCAATCAGGAAACTAGGAGGTGCACTCTTCTGCGATTTCCGTTTCGGTCATGTTTTCGTTTACCATAATGGTGCCGAATCTTATTATGCCGCCAGAGGATTCCGCGGCTCATTAAGGGTTTAACTATAACCGTGCAGTAATTCCAAATAAAACAAATGTTAGGTAAGTTGCGTCTAAAAAGGCTATAGCCGGCTGCATAATGCATATTGGATTAATACCTGGCCGATCATACAACAATAAATAAAATCCGTCAATACTGGTAATCCAGTTGAATATGCTATTTATGATCCGGATTTTAAATCACAGGTGTTCGAAACCTTTGTGATAATAAATCTATTATGACGTTCAATAGTCTACCTTAATGAATTAACAAATAAAATTCTCATTGTGTCCGAAGGACTCCTACGGAAAGCGGAGTCGAACGACGACAATTTTTTTTAGAGAATGAGGAACAAAAACGATGTCGCATTTCGACTGAGTTTATGTTGAGCGTAGCCAAAGTGCTCAATGTGACATTGTTTTTTTTTGGCACTTGTTGGTTTTTGTTTTATATCAGTGCACGGTTTGAATTTCTAAGATTAATTCAGCAACCCTAAGGTGTTCAACGTTTCGAACACCAGTAATTCTCAATATCAACTGCAAACAACAGGAAAATTGTTTACTGAACCCTTAATTCATTAAGTTGATTTATTTATCTTTAAGTGCTGTTTTGAAAGTAGTAAGCATGTGTGTGATTATGTTTACCTTTTGAATGCGCAAGGTGTGTATTCCTTGTTATGAGGAAAGTAACATGAAGTTGTAAATTTTCAAAGTAGCGCAACCGTTAAGGCGAATTAGCATTTCAAGGGCTTGTATTATTCACCTTGTATTTATGAGACTGCCTGCTATAATTACCCATAAATCTCAATTTTGAAAATCTGCCCATACCACCTGGCAACCGGCAGCCTGTAAGTTTTGAAATTAACCAATATTATATATAACATGAAAAAGCAACGAATCTATTCAGCTATTAGGCGAAACCGCCAATTCATTCCATTATTAGTGTTAATTGCCTATGGCATTGATACTGCTTTAAAAGCACTGCAAGGGAGGGTAAGTATGGGTGGCATAACCTACTATTTCAGCCTAAACCAAGAACATTATCTGGGATATGCCGCAATAGCCATTAACCTCCTCACTTACTTCCGATTCCGGCAGTATTATAAGTACACCTTAACATTTACCATTGCTATTGGGCTCTTGGGATTGATTGCATTTTCAGCGCTGCAAATGAAATGGAGCATTGGTGTTATCAATGGTCTTCAAATTGGCCTGCAGGTATCGGCATTCTTAGCCGGGTTAACCGCTTACGTGATAAACTTCAGGAGCGTAAACGAGCGCCTGGTTTATTACCTGGGAAGAAAAAAAACGCTAAAGGAAAAAGTGCAATCAAGGGAAGTCATTTCCGCTGAAAGAATACAGAAGTTCAAACAGAGGTATTACAACTATTCCGAAGAGAAACTGCAGGAAATTCTTACCACTAACAGGTATCTTCCGGAAGCAATGGAAGCCGCAAGACAAATAACAAACGAACGACAGCATGAAATCAACTGACATCTGTCAGCATTTCTTTGTATCAGAAACGGTTTTGAAATGGGATCAACTGAATGACAGACTGCCAACACTTCATTCGCTCCCCTTTCTCAACCAATAGCGTATTTTCAGAAACCTGTTGTTTAATTCAGAAAACCGTATTAACTTTGCTTCTCAAAGTACTTTTAAATGAAAGAAAAAAAGGACTATATTCAGGATATCGCGGAGATGCGTCTTATGATGGAGCGTTCTTCCAAGTTCCTTTCACTTTCCGGCTGGGCAGGGATCATGGCTGGTATTTATGCATTAGCAGGCGCCTGGATAGCCTGGAAATTTTTGGATTTCCATCCAGGCGAAACAGGTTACAACTCTTACGCCGCCGGTATTATACCATCCGGTTTACAAAAACTTATTTTGTTAGCCACCCTCATTCTGGTAATGGCTTTAAGCACAGCCATCTTTCTCTCTTACAGAAAGTCTGTAAAAAGGGGTGAGCAAATCTGGAATGCCACCGCACGGCGCCTGTTGTTTAATATGGCCGTACCGCTGGTTGCGGGCGGGCTGCTGATTCTGATTTTTATCTTCAAAGGTCTGATTGCTTTCATCGCACCTTTTACCTTGCTATTTTACGGCCTGGCTTTATTTACAGCCGGGAAATTTACCTATGATGAAGTTAGGTTTTTAGGCATGATTCAAATAGCACTTGGACTGATCAGCTCCTGGTATGTTGAATATGGTTTGATTTTTTGGGCAATTGGATTCGGAATAGTCCATATTATTTACGGTGTTTACATTCATATCAGATACGAACGGTGAAGATATCTATAAGTGGTTTGCATAAAGCGTTCGAAAGCCGCATAAGACTGGGGATTATGTCGGCCCTTGCTGTCAATGAGGTACTTGACTTCAATTCACTGAAAGAATACCTTGAGCTTACCGATGGTAACCTGGCCAGCCATCTGAAAGGATTGGAAAAAGAAGACTTTATCAGTGTAAGTAAATCGTTTGTTGGCCGTAAACCCAATACCCAATATTTTATGACCAAAAAAGGTAAAAAAGCATTCGATGATCATCTTAAGGCACTTGAAAAATTAATAAACAGGCCAACCTGATTTTTTTTGCCGTTTCACTTTGTAATTCAAAGTACTTCTAAAAACAAATAACAAACCTTAAAAAAATGAAAGACGAAATCGTAAACAACCTGGAAAATCCAGCTCAACTTGAAAAACTGTACCGGGAAAACAAAACCACTTTTAAAAAAGAATTTAATCTGATCTACCCTCACATCCGGGAGAATACTATTGCACAGGCCTGGCAGGAAAGGTTGCGATTTGAGCAGGAAGAAATCTCGTGGGGATCCGGCAAGGATCTGGTTTTTGTATTGGCCGCTTCGCTCATTGCCGGACTGATCGCCAAGATTCCGGAATTCTTTCCGGTAGCCTCTGAATTCTTTTTTACCCGCAATATTGCATTTATAGTATTTCCATTGCTGACAATTTATTTTGCCCGTAAGCAACAAACAAAATTTAAAAAGGCCATTGGCATTTCAATCATTATGGTTGCTTCTGCAGTTTACATTAACCTGCTTCCGGATAACAGCAGCAGCGACACTTTGATATTGGCGTGCATTCACCTGCCATTGTTTTTATGGGCAGTGCTGGGTTATACCTTTGCCGGTGATAAGCCGGATAACTGGCAACTGCGAATAGATTTTCTAAGATATAATGGAGATCTCGTGGTGATGACTGCCATTCTCGCAATTGCCGGTGGTTTGCTGACAGCCATAACACTTGGGTTGTTTTCGTTAATTGGGCTGCAAATTGAAACATTTTATTTCGAATACGTCGTGATCTCCGGGTTGGCTGCAGCTCCTATCGTCTGCACGTATCTTGTGCAGACAAACCCACATCTGGTAAGCAAGGTTTCTCCCGTAATTGCCAGGGTATTCACACCATTGGTGTTGATTACATTGGTTGCTTATCTGCTGGCTGTAATTTATACGGGCAAAGACCCATATAATGACCGGGAGTTTCTAATATTATTCAATTTGCTTTTAGCAGGGGTAATGGCTATCATCTTATTCTCTATTACAGAAACCGGAAAAACCTCCGGCAAAACAGAAATCATTTTGCTATCCGCTTTGTCAACCGTAACAGTATTGCTTAACGGCATTGCGTTATCTGCAATCCTGTTCAGAATCTCGGAATGGGGCATTACCCCAAACCGCCTCACTGTTTTAGGCGCCAATCTACTCATGCTGACCAATCTGGTTGTTGTTACGTACCGGCTTGTCAGAACAATTAAGAACAAACAGGAAACAGACCATGTTGAAAGGAGCATTGCCTCCTTCTTGCCAATATATGCTGCATGGACTATGGTGGTGATTTTTGTTTTCCCGATACTCTTTAACTTTAGATGACAGGCATATGTCCGTTAACAGATCATCATCAGCACCATCCAGATGTTACGCACCTGTTAAACTCTTTAACCCTGAAGCAGATGACTGATGAACAGAATTCGCTGAATGAATAATAAAAGCCCGCATATGTTTACAAATCAATGAAATCCTATGATATTCAAAACAAGCCTCCAAACCAAAACGATCTTCCTGCTTTCCATCTTCAGTATTGCCATGGGATATATGGAAGCTGCGGTTGTGATTTACTTAAGAAGAATTTATTACCCTGATGGATTTCAATTTCCGTTGGTTCCCCTGGAAGCAAGTATCGCGCTTGTTGAAGTTTTACGGGAGGCGGCCACCATCATCATGCTGTTGACAGCCGGAATTCTTTCGGCCAGAACAATTACACTCCGGTTTGCTCATTTCATTTATTGTTTTGCTGTCTGGGATTTATGCTACTACCTTTTTCTCCGGATCTTTCTTGACTGGCCGGCATCCCTTTTTACCTGGGATATCCTGTTCTTAATTCCTGTACCCTGGGTGGGACCGGTAATAGCACCATGCATTGTCTCTTTAACAATGATGTTATTGGCATTAAGTATCATTCATTTTCACCACTCAGGATTGGCTGCAAGTTTGAAGGTAAAAGAATGGTTGCTGCTAATTGCCGGAAGCATTGTGATCATCCTGTCATTCATATGGGATTATTGGAAGTACATCAGCAAATTGCAAGTTACAGAATTCACCAATGCAATATCCGGTCAACATAATCTGTTTATGGAATTAAAAGATTACGTCCCGGTTGACTTCAATTTGTTTTTGTTTATAACCGGTGAGTGCATACTTATTTTCGCAATTTCTGCTTTCATTTATAGAATAACAAAAGGGATTATAAACACACAAGCCGGCAAACAAAAATAATCATATGCTCTCGAGTAGCGCATACAGCATTTTGTACTTTCTAAGAACGAAAAAATTAGTGTAAACATGCGAAGCCATCAAGACTACGTCTAAGCGACATATCTCTTAATTAACGATTCTGCAAGGAAGTACATTTGTCATGCACCTTTTACGACGGTAAAATCCCCCTTTGTTCAGAATTTTGTATTTTCAGCATATAGCATCAATTATAAAATTGCTGAAACAGCTCAATCAAGACACCGGCATTGACAGGGGTTAAACATCCTTACTATGAAAATACTAATACTTATTCCATTCGTCCTGTTTTTTAAGTTTTCGGTTGCTCAAAACCTAGTAGACAATGCCGGCTTTGAAACATACTCTTTGCTACCAAATGGCGCCGGACAATGGAACTACTGTACAGGCTGGTCGAATTGCAATGGTACCGGAAGCCCTGATTACTTTCACGAAAATGGAACCGGAATCGCAAATCTGCCGAACACTTTTGCAAGCTACCTGTTTCCCTATAGCGGAAATGCGGTAATGGGTTTTTGCCCTTATTATGCATTGAACACTCCAAACTTCAGAGAATATCTTTCAAAGCCATTGACTTCAGCATTAACTCCAGGAACAGTTTATGAAGTTTCATTTTGGATTACGAATGGTGAAACTTCCGGTGAATATGGCGGACAAGGAATTGATAAAGTCAGTGTAGCATTTACTGTAGGTGCACCTGTACAAAGCGGCTCTACACCCATCACCGGCATTACACCACAATGGACTACCTCCACCATCTTGTACGAAACGGCCTGGCAACAAATAACTTTTCAATTTACAGCGGCCGCTGCTTACAATTATATCACTTTCGGCAACTTCCTGAATGATGCGAATACCAATGCACAGATCTTCGACGTCGCAAATAACCTGGTTGCATATTACTACCTTGATGGCGTAGAAGTCGAAATTGCAGATGTTAATTCAATAAGTGCTGCGCTTGATGTTTCTGATTCCTCCATTTGCAAAAACTCCTGCGTTAGCTTTACTGATTTATCCGTTAACAACCCCACTTCCTGGCAATGGTTGTTTCCAGGGGCCACTCCTGCTTCCTCTTCCGTTCAAAATCCTTCCTTTGTTTGTTATGATACTCCCGGAGTTTATGACGTTACATTAATTGCCGGAAACGGATCTGGCACGGATACCTTGTTACTGGCTGGTTTTATTACCGTGAATCCTGATCCGGTGCCCCTGATTTCAATCACCGGAAGCTTGCTGACCAGTTCTGCTGCACAAACTTATCAGTGGTATTATGATGGTAATCTTATAAACGGCGCTACAAATCAAACCTACAATGCTCAGCAATCGGGAATTTATTCAGTTAACGTTACGGATGCCAACGGATGCAGTGGAGTTGCTGAAATAGAAATTCAGCTCACACAATTCCAATCTGCAGACACCATAATCTGCGAGAAATATTGCACCGACTTCTATGACGCTTCAGTAAATGATCCGGTTGCCTGGCAATGGCAGTTTCCGGGTGGCATCCCTTCTACCTCTACAAACCAGAATCCAATCCATATCTGTTACAATTTACCCGGAGTTTATGATGTTATTTTAGTGACTACCGGAACTTATGGTCCCGATACCCTTATGCTCACTGATTATATAAACGTAATTGCTACCCCTCCTATTCCCATAGTCACCCAAACCGGTAATACCCTTACCTCCTCCGTTGCTTACAGTTATCAGTGGCAATTGAATGCGGTTGACATTCCGGGAGCTACGAATCAATCCTACACGATTCTTCAATCAGGGTATTACGCTGTCGTCACCGGCAATGAAGCGGGTTGCATTTCATCATCCGCCATTCTTAATGTTGTTATTTCAGGAATAGCTGATGCCATACCGCCTGCTGCTATTTCTGTTTATCCAAACCCGTCAAATGGAAATTTTCAAATTGAACTCCCCTTTGCCGTTTCACCGGGAAGTACTTACTTAAGGATGTTTAATACATTAGGCCAGGAAGTTGCGACAAAAGCTACTGTAAGAGATCATGTATTTCCCGTCACCTTTTTTGTAGAAATGCAAAATGCTGCTGATGGTCACTATATTATAGAAATCAAAACCAGCGAGGAATACCTGAGAAGTAAGATTATAATTTCTGGCAGACAGTAGGCTGTTTACTTCACCCAATTTTTAGCCAGTTACCCGGAAAAAGCACCTGCCAAAGGCTTTTGATGAAATGCGCAATGCGTAAAAGAGTTTTGCGTTATGGGCAGCGATATAAAATTGAAAGACCTTCTCATAATAATATTTTTGCGAAGATCTATAGTTCTTTACCTTTCCATCCGGCAATACAAATTTCATATTAGTACAGGCAACTTGCCGGCTGCCAGAAAAATTAGCAGATTGAAATTAAAGGCACCGCGTCAAATTAATTAATAAGAATGAGTAACCAGGCGGAAGCTGTATTTGAAAAATCACTTCCGCAAACCGGCTCGTTGAAACGGCTGCCTGTTTCAGGAATTGGCTTCCTTTTTTCTGAAAAAAGAAATGGTCCTTTCCATAGATTCTTCCTTACTGTATTTTGGGAAATACCCGAAATCCCTCATTGCCTTTTTCGCACTGAAGGTAAAATCAGTGGATGTATACATCACCGCAAAGCGGCTGAACTTAGGATTGTAATATTTAATTGGCCTCACCAAAAACGCGATGTATTCTGAAACGGCTCCAAGCACATAGGCAAATCCTTTTGGCAACCACAGATTTTTTGGCCAGATCTTATAGCCCGCTTTCAGAATGATCTCATCAAAAAATGTAAAAAAATTACTGCCTTCATTGTCCGTTATAAAATAAGCTTGGCCCAGAATATCCTTATTCCCTTCAACAAGCGCTTTCGCAGCGAGTACATGTGCCCAGGCCATATTACCTGAATACACATGCTGGCTCAATGCTCTGCCATTTCCAATACGCGTATAAAACCCGCTTTTCGCCATCTGAATAAGTGGCGGCAGGTGGTAGGGATCTCTTTCACCCCAGATATCGGCAGGCCTTAATGCACAGGTTTTAAAATGCTCATTATTTGCTGCCAACACCAGCTGCTCAGCGAGGCATTTACTCTCGCAATACATATTCAGGTGCTTTTCAGAATAAGGCTGTGTTTCATCAATATTAACCAGGGGCCTTCCGGTAATTACCACATCAAGCGAACTGGTATACACCATCATCGGAACATTGTTT
>CAZGBP010000094.1:0-12868 GCA_964524035.1 uncultured Bifidobacteriaceae bacterium | reverse complement strand
AGAAACCAAAACCTGGATTGTTACAAAGTGAATTTCCGGTATCAGCAAGATCACCGTAACTGTCATTATCCAGATCAGCGTAATAAGTGGTGAAGATTAACCCATCGTCAGTCGTTCCATTGCAGTTGTCATCAATTCCGTTACAATCTTCTACTGCGTCCGGATTGATTACTGCAATTGCATCATTGCAGTCCATGTTGTTTGTTGAAAAACCAACTCCGGGGTTTTCGCAAAGAGGGTTTCCTGCCACTGATACATCACCATACATATCATTGTCAATATCCGGGTAATAGGTAATGAAGTTCAGTCCTTCATCCGAAATGCCATTACAGTCGTCATCGATGCTGTTACAGAGTTCCGGCTCCGCGGGGTTAATTGCAACAGCAGTGTCATTACAGTCCAGGTTATTGTTGGAGAATCCGGCCCCCGGATTAATGCAGAGGGAGTTTCCCGTGTCTGCCTGATCACCATAATGGTCGTTATCAATATCAATGTAATAGGTAGTGAAAGCGAGTCCGTCATCTGCTGCACCATTACAGTCATCATCAATGCCATTGCAAGATTCTATTGCGGCAGGATTGATCAATGCATTTTCATCATTACAATCGAGGTTATTGGCGGCATATCCGCTGCCAGGATCATTGCATAATGAAAGTATATCATCACTAAAATCGCCGTAAGTGTCGTTATCAAGATCAGGATAGTACGACGTGAAAATGAGCCCGTCGTCAGCAGTGCCGTTACAGTCATCATCTAAAGCATTGCAAATTTCCGGTACGGAAGGATTGACTTGCGCATTACCATCATCACAATCAGCGTTGTTAACGGCAAAACCAATTCCCGGATCATTGCAAAGCGAATTGCCATTGTCTGCCGCATCTCCATAACTATCCTGATCCTGATCTGAATAGTAGAGTACAAAAATTAAACCGTCATCAATAGTTGTATTGCAGTTATCATCCAGTCCATTGCAGGATTCGGCAGCTGCAGGGTTGATTGTACTGCCGGTGGAAGGATCATCATTACAATCCAGGTTATTGGTCACGAAACCAATACCGGGATCCGAGCAAAGTGAATTGCCTCCGGTGTTTTCATCACCGAAGGTGTCATGATCCAGGTCCGGAAAATAGGTTATAAATACCAGGCCATCATCAGCCGTACCATTACAATTGTCATCTATCCCGTTACAAATTTCAAGCGCAGCCGGATTGAGAATCTCATTGGTATCATCACAATCCAGGTTATTGGAGGCAAATCCAAAACCGGGATCATTGCACAGCAAATTGCCGGTATTGGTTGCATCGCCATAGCTGTCATGATCCGTATCAGGATAGTATGTGATAAATGCCAGCCCTTCATCTGCCGTTCCCGTGCAATTGTCATCCAGGCCATTGCAAATTTCATTCGATCCCGGATTGATGTCGGCGTTCCCGTCATCACAATCAAAATTGTTTTCAGCGTATCCCGCTCCGGGATTATTACATAACGAAATACCGGATGCCGACAAGCCACCAAACAAGTCCAGGTCAAGGTCGATGTAATAAGTAATAAAAGATAACCCTTCATCCACCGCCATGTTACAATTATCATCTATTCCATTGCAGCTTTCGGGAACTCCGGGATGTATATCCGCGCTCAAATCATTGCAATCATCATTATTCGTTGAGAAGCCAGTTCCCGGATCACTACAGAGTGCAATACCATTACCCTGGCTGGTGCCAAAACTGTCACCGTCGGCATCCGGATAATAGAGTACGAATAGTCCTTCGTCAAAAGAACCATTACAATTGTCGTCTAAGCCATTGCAGGTTTCCGGTGCGCCGGGATAGATTGCAGCATTTGTATCATTACAATCTGTAGTATCAGAAACATAACCAACAGGCTGGGCAATGGAGTCTTTCCTAATGGCAGCATTGCCATACTGATCACCATCTACATCAGCAAAGTAGGCTGACTCCAGTTTACATTTACCCAACTTCAATTCCAGGGTATCTCCGGTTGCCAATCGCAGGCTGTCAAGTTTAAGGCGAAATGACTCAACGAGCGCAGTATAATCCGGATCAAAAATGAGGTTGATATTTTGCTCGGGGTCAGTATTGAGGTCAAAAAATTCTTCCGTTTGATCTTTGCATAAACTGTAGATATACATGTAGTCCAAAGAGCGCACAGCAAGCCACTTATTACCCGCATCAAGGTAATTCTCATAATAAAAATATTTTCTGTGTGCCTGCCCTTGTGCTAATTGATATAGCGATACGCCATCCATATTAAAAGTGTCCGGAATACCGGCGGCATCGAGCAGGGTGGTGGCAATATCTATGTTGGCGGCAATTTCATTGTCCACCACGGTACCCGGAGCAAACCAGGCCGGGTAGCGAATGAAAAGAGGAAGACGCAATGATTCTTCATAGGCTAGCACCTTCTTCTCCATACCATGTTCACCCATCAGGTAGCCATTGTCGCTCGAAAAAATAATGAGGGTACTGTCAAGTATTTCCTGTGCTTCCAGATATTTCAATACGGTATCCACACTATACTCCGCTGCATGGCCATTTTCATAATAATCCCTGATCACCTGGTCGAGTTCGGCCGAATCACCTTCGAATAAATGGCCGGGGTAGAGGTATGACGGAAAGTTTTTTGTATACGGTTTGTTGTTGGTCGGAAAGCTAATGGTCGCTTGCTGATAGAGTGTTTCATCACCCGGCATGGGTTCGTAAGGCGTATGCGGAAAACGGTAAAAAAGAAAAAGCGCCCAGGGCGTTTCGTCAGGCACCATCGTCTCGACAAAGTTTAGCCCGAGGTTTGTGTAGATTTCTGCTTCATGTTCAGCATAGTAAACCGTGGTGCCATCCTTGAACCGCATAACGAGGCTATCGTGTTCAATGGAATCAGTAACAGCCCAATAGTCAAAGCCAATCGGATCGTCCGGCACATGATAATCCAGCAACCACTTTCCGATAAATGCGGTTTTATACCCATTGTCCTGCAGGATGGAAGAAATGTACGGTAGCCCGGCTTTGGGTGAGGCATTATTTTCTATTGCACCGTGATGATGCGCATACAAACCGGTATAAATGGATGCCCGGCTCGGAGTACAGAGGGAAGTGGTAGCTCCTGTGAATTTAAAATTTGCACCTTCCTCCGTAAGCCGGTCCACTGCCGGCGTTTGGAAAAATGCAGGGCCTCCATTGGCCTTAAACATATCATATCTTGCATCATCCAATACAATTACAACAATGTTGGGCTTGGTGTTTCCAGTTTGTGCCCGGGCAGGAAATGAGCTCATCCAGGGCATTGCAATCAACAGGCTCACCAATTTTAGCAGGCAGCTTTTTGACTTACGGGATAATAAAAGTCGTAGTTGCCCGAACAAAAATGCATGGGGGCCATTTAAAGTTAAGCCACTTAACAGTCTGCGACATGCATGTCTGAAATGCAAAGAATACGTAACAATTTGATCCATCAATTTCCGGTGTACGTGCAGTTAGATCTTAAGGTGGTAAATTAACAAAAAGAAATAGTAACAGTAACTGGTTTTTTTTAGCGAAAACTGTGCTTTTTAAAGATTTGGGAATTGGCGGTTGGTATCAATTTGCATGGGCAAAGGTCCCTCTGGAAGATTAGTAAGTATTCTGTTACGGGTTGTGAATAATATTATCTTTCTGGAATCATGCTGCAACAGGTTGTATACCGAAGATTACGCTATTTCTTAATGGTCTGAAACACGTAACACAGCCCGGTAATACTGATTAATGGGAATCGTAAACCTGAGCCGGGTTTTGTTAAAAACCAGTTTCTCTTCCTTTCAACGCATTCTAATCCGTTCATTACCTTTGCGCCTCATGATCCGTATCGGTATCTTTTTTGGCGGGGCATCCCGTGAGCGCGAAATATCTTTTGCCGGTGGCAGGACGGTGTACGACAATCTCGATAAAAACCTGTTCGAACCCGTGCCCATCTTCGTTGACTCAAAGGGTAATTTTATATTGCTCAACTGGCAATTCATATACAAAGGCACCATCCGCGATTTCTATCCGCCTGTCGCATCACTTCCTCCTTCTGCTCACAGTTTCCAGCTGTACCTGGAGTCGCTGGGCGACATTGCGCCTGAAACGCTGAATGAGATAATCAGTAAGGTTGGCAAAAGGCTGTCGATAAATGATCTGAGCGGTTTGATTGATTTTGGTTTTCTCGCATTACATGGAGCAGGTGGTGAAGACGGCTCTATTCAGGGTATTCTGGAATGGTTGCATATTCCCTATTCCGGTTCAGGTATCCTACCGTCTTCCATAGGTATGAATAAGGTGTTTCAAAAAAGTATGATGAAGAAAGCCGGGCTGCAGGTAGCAAGAAGCATGGTGATAAAAAGAAGGGAATGGTTACAGCAGGCTGATGTGAAGAAAATTTTCAGGCAGGCACAAAATAAAATCGGTTTGCCTTTGGTGGTGCGTCCTGCCAACCAGGGATCTTCTATTGGCGTTACGATAGTGAAGGGAAGAAAAGAACAAACCTTCATGCAGGCTGTTGATGCGGCATTTTTTATTCGAAGGCTCCCGGCTAATGAATGGAAAAAACTTTCATCTGAGGAACAGATTATCTGGGTGGCCGGCTTTTCAGAAATAAAAGACGGAACAGGAATTCCTTGCGTTATCGGCAATACGCTGGTGTATCATCCGGATGAATTGCTGAAGTATATCCGCAACCATTTCAACACCTCCGGGGAGGAGTTGCTCCTGCAAAGTATCTATGAAGAACAGGAAGTGCAACTGGAAGCATTTATTGATGGTACCGAGTTTTCCTGTATCGTAATCAGGAATGAAGAGGATCAACCTGTTGCATTACCGCCAACTGAAATCAGGAAAGGCAGCGAGGTTTTTGATTACCGCTCAAAATACTTACCGGGCCAAACACGAAAAGTGACGCCGATTAACCTTCCTAAGACAGACATCGGGAGGATTCGTAAGGATTGTGAAGCGCTGTTCCGGTTTTTCGGTTTTCATGTCTATGCACGCATTGACGGATTTATTCGGAAAGACAAAAAAATATTCCTTAATGATCCGAATACGACTTCCGGCATGTTGCCTTCTTCCTTCTTCTTTCACCAGGCAGCAGAAATCGGTTTAAATCCTTCCCAGTTTCTCACCTATATTATCCGCACTTCCATTGCCGAAAGAATTCAGTCTCAATCGCACACAATAGGCTTAAGATTGCTGTTGTTGCTCCTGGATGAGAAGATTTCCGGATTAAAAAATCAATCCGAAAGCAAGAAGAAAGTTGCGGTAATATTAGGTGGCTATTCTTCTGAGCGTCATATTTCCGTTGAAAGCGGCAGAAATATCTTTGAAAAACTGGCCGCTTCCACCAAGTATGAACCCATTCCGGTATTCCTTGCCGGAGATGAAAAAGAATATGCTTTGTACCAGATTCCGGTAAACCTCTTGCTGAAGGATAATGCAGATGACATCAGGGAGAAAATCCTTCATTTTAAGAAACATCCGGTAGTAGAAAGGATTAGAAAGCAATGCCGCCACCTTACACAAAAGTATGCATTGCCAACAGTCGTATTTGAGCCTGTTCCGTTAACATTGCCCGAATTGAAAGAACAGGTAGATGCGGTCTTCATTGCTTTGCATGGAAGGCCCGGTGAAGACGGACAGTTGCAGGCTGAATTGGATAAATTGGGAATTCCCTATAATGGTTCGGGAGTGGCCTCTTCACAAATCACCATCAACAAATACCAGACTAATGAAATACTCCGGCAAAACGGATTCCTTGTTGCCGCTCATTTGCAGCTGAACAAAGAAGACTGGCAGCTGGATAAAAATAAATTCTATGATGGTATCCTGTCGTCTGTAACTTATCCCTTTATATGCAAACCGGTAGATGATGGCTGCAGTTCTGCGGTTAAGAAAATAAAATCAAGGGAAGAGCTGGATGCTTTCTGTGAGCTTTTATTCAGAGATAAAGAACCGTATCCTAAAAAATTTGCTGTAACGCTGGGCCTGAAGCCCGGCGAGGAGTTTCCACGAAAGAGGCAATTGTTGGTGGAAGAACTGATCACCCGTAACGGTGCCAGTCATTTCCTTGAGATCACCGGCGGCATGCTTACAAAAATGAATGGAAAGGGGGAACCGGAATTCGAAGTATTTGAACCTTCAGAAGCTTTAGCCGGGGAAGAGGTACTCTCGCTGGAAGAGAAATTTCTGGCAGGGCAGGGGCAAAATATTACCCCTGCAAGGTTTGCTAAAGATAGTGAGGGTTATAAGCGGATTGCAGCCATTGTTAAGTCCGACCTGGAACGGGTTGCGCGAATTCTCCAGGTAAGCGGATATTGCCGGATAGATGCTTTTGTGCGCATTTTTGATGATGGAAGGGTAGAAACAATAATCATTGAAGTGAACTCGTTACCGGGTATGACGCCGGCAACAGTTATCTTCCATCAGGCAGCAATCAACCAGTATAAGCCGTTCGATTTTATAGATAAAATTTTGGAATTTAGTCTCGAAAAACACCGCATCAAAAGTGCAAGGTAAAGCCACACCAGTATTAAGAAGCCGATACCTCCTCTATAATCTGTTGGGGGCTTTTGCTTTCTATCTTTTGGTGGTGTTGCTGTTTGCGTTGTTTGTCAGAAGCTTTACCAAGCACGGATCATCCATTCCGGTGCCTTCCGTGGAAGGCAAGTCTTTAGAAGAAGCGGTAAGGATTCTGCATAAAAGTGATCTTGCTTATTCCATCGCAGATTCTACCTATGATGCAGGAAAACCCGCATTAAGTGTGGTAAGCCAGAACCCGGCTGCAGCGTCAAGTGTAAAAGAGGGCAGAACCATTTATCTGACCATCAACGCCAGCCTTGCACCGGTGGTGAAGATGCCCGATCTTAAAGATGCATCACTCAAGCAGGCTACCATGATATTGGAAAGCTACAGCATGAAAGTGGGTAAGCTTACCTATCAGCCTGACCTCGCTAAAAACGTAGTGCTCGACCAGCTTTTTGAAGGCAAACCGATTGCGGCCGGTGAAATGATCCGAAAGGGATCGGAGATTGACCTTGTGCTTGGTGATGGTTCCGGTATCACCGAAGTGGAGATACCGAACCTGATAGGTATGTCGCTTCGGGAAGCTAAGTTTGTTTTGGAAGGTTCTTCACTGCTTTTGCGAGCCGTGGTTTATGACAGTTATGTTAAGGAAGATTCACTGGATGCCATCATCTATCAGCAGGTGCCGGAAGCAATTTCTGGAGAGGTGCTTATGCTGAATACAGGTGATGGCGTAGATGTTTTCGTAACATCACCCGAACATTTCAACAGCCTGCCCGAATAATGAAGGGGCAGATAATGTGGTATTATTCTAATGGAGATTAATTTAACCCGGTAAGATGAAAAGAGCTTCAGCCATTGTGCTAATAGTTTTCAGTTTCGGTGTATGGTGCCAGGTTGCCAGCGCGCAGGAATCCTTGTTGCCGTTGCGCTATAATGCAACTCAGTTTTTGTTGAAACAGCAAAACACCATCCGGTCGGCTGTTTCACTTCCATTTGTTGATGATTTTTCCTATGCAGGGCCAGAACCAGATGCCCTCCTCTGGGAAAACAGGGGAGCATTTGTCAATCTCACTTTTCCGAAGGATCCTGTTTCTTACGGTGTCGCGACGCTCGACGGGCTGGATGGAAATGGTATTCCCTATGATACCTCAAGCTATAGTTTCAGTGCCATCGGCCCGGCTGATACCCTCACGTCTATGCCTGTTTTGATGGCCGGCTTATCGGCTGCTGACTCTGTATATTTCAGTTTCTTTTATCAGCCCGGCGGCCTTGGTGATGTACCTAATGACCAGACTTTCAACCTGTTTAATTATGGGGTGAATTTTGGTGATTCACTGGTACTCGAGTTCAAAGACAATTCAGGAAACTGGCATTCAGCCTGGCAGCAGGATGGCAGTGGGGTGCATCCTTTTGAACAGGTGATGATCAGCATAAAGTCATCAGCTTATTTCCACGACGCTTTCCAGTTCCGTTTCAGGAACTACGCCAGCCTGATCGGAAACTATGATCAATGGCATATCGATTATGTACGTTTGAATGCCGGCCGCTCAAAATTTGATACGTTGATAACCGATGTCGCCGTGCAACTGCAGCCAACTTCTTTGTTGAAAACTTACCAGGCAATGCCCTGGAAACAATTTCAAAACTACCAGGAAAAAGAGCTTGCCGAAAAGCACCTGCTGGCACTTAAGAATAACTTTAACGCAGTTAAGAATACCAGTTATCATTTTGACGCATGGGAAAAACTCAGCGGATCTGGCATTTTTGTCTCTCCGGTTCAAAGCAAAAACATCAGTGCCAGCGATACGTCACAGATTCCGTTTGGCACTTTTGAAATTCAGGATTTTTTTAACGATACCGTCATCGTCTCCACCCGTTATGTAGCAGGCGCCACCGGTGATAACAATGCGAGAAATGATACGATCATACGGGAACAGGTGTTTTCAAACTTTATGGCATATGATGATGGCAGCGCGGAAGCCACGTATCGTTTGCTTGGATCACCTGCCTCCATTGCGCAGCGGTATATTCTGAATGAGCCGGATACGTTGCAGGGTATCGAGATACATTTTACCAATACGGATGAGAACATGGATCAGAATCTTTTTTCAATTATTGTCTGGTCTTCATTAAATGATGCAGATACATTGTACCGGGATGATTTCCTGAAACCCGGGTATGTGAAGGAGTTGAATGGTTTTGCTTTTTACCGGTTAGACCGAACCCTGATCGTAAGTGATACCTTTTTTATCGGCTTTCAGCAAACGTCTGTTACCTCCGATATCAAAACAGATATGGGATTTGATCTGAATACCGATGGCAGCGATCATCTTTTTTACAATGTGAACGGGGCCTGGAGCAACTCACAGTTTGCCGGCTCGCTGATGATGCGTCCCGTGATGGGAAAGTCCATTCCATTTCAGGTTGGGATTGATGAACAGGTAATAGCAGGTAATGAACTCACCATTTATCCCAATCCGGTTCATGATATGCTGATACTCCGGTATGCAACTGGAAAGGAGTACCTGGCAGAACTATTTGATCAATCGGGCAAACTGGTGAGGAGGTCAGAAGGCGAACCTCAAATAGAGGTCAGCGGACTTCCTGCCGGATTTTATTTGTTGAAGTCAACGGACAAAAGCAGCGGCAAAACATCCATTCATAAAATTATTAAACAATAAATAATCCCATGCAGGAAATTTCTGTGGAAGCGTTAAAGGCAAAATTGGATAAAGGGGAGGTAGTGCACCTGATTGATGTGAGGGAAGCCTGGGAGTATGAAGAATTTAATATCGGCGCTGTCAATTACCCGTTGTCGGCTTTTTTATCATTTATTCCTGAAATGGAAGAGTGGAAGGAAGAAGAGATTATTATTCACTGCAGGTCAGGTGTACGGAGTATGCAGGCCGTAGCGATACTGGAACAGTTTGGTTTTACCAATGCCAGGAATGTACCGGGTGGAATAGAGGAGTGGAAATCCAAATTTCCGAAATGAGCCGTAACGTGTTCCTTGTTTAACTTGGTTGCTGCCAAACAATTGATATTTTTGGAGCATAACCACTGCAGTGAATCAACGCCTTCTCCTTCTCTTCCTATTCATAATAGCGTGCTTTGCTTTATTGTATTGCACACGGCCTGTGAAGGTTGTTAGTGAAGCACCGTTGTATAAGAACTGGCACGATACCGTAGACTATGTGGGCATGAATGCGTGCCGGACCTGTCATCAGCAGATTTACGAAACATTTATTCAGACAGGTATGGGTGAAAGCTGGGATGTCGCTTCACCTGCAAAGTCTTCCGGAAATTTCAGCGACCATACGCCGGTCTATGACGCCTACCATGATTTTTATTATCGTCCATTTTGGCGCGATAGCCAGCTGTTCATCATGGAGTACCGTTTGGCAGGTAAGGATACCGTGTTCAAAAGAACGGAATTGATTTCTTATATCGTTGGTTCCGGGCAGCATACCAATTCGCATATCTGGCAATCGAACGGTTATCTCTACCAGGCGCCACTGACATATTATACTCAAAAAGGAATATGGGAACTGCCTCCCGGCTTTGAAGGGGGATTGAATACGCGATGGAACCGGATCATCAGCCTGGAATGCATGAATTGCCATAATATGTATCCCGGTTTCGACCCTGCCGCTGAAAACAAATTTATTTCAGTGAAGAAAGGCATCGAATGTGAACGCTGCCATGGCCCGGGCGAAGCGCATATCAATGAAAAGATGATGGGCATACTGAAAGCTGATACCGCTGCAATCGATTATTCAATCGTAAACCCGAAACATTTATCAAGAGAGATGCAGGTGGAGTTATGCCAGCGATGCCACTTGCAGGGTATCTCGGTTTTAAATGAGGGTAAGACTTTCTTTGATTTCAAGCCGGGGCAACCGTTGAACAGTGTGATGAATGTATTTATGCCGCGATATACCGGTGGGGAAGAGAAATTTATCATGGCCTCACATGCCGATCGTATGAAGCAAAGCGCTTGTTTTGCTCAGTCAAAGATGACGTGTGTTACCTGTCATAATCCGCATGTGAGTGTTAAAGTTACACCTCCCACACAATTTAATGATGCCTGCAAATCCTGTCATGCTGCTGAAAATAACAGTTGCAGGCTGCCGCTTTCAAAGCGTATGCTGGAACAGGACAATTGTTATAAGTGCCATATGCCGGTGTCGGAAACGATGGATATTCCGCATGTAACCATACACGATCACCGGATACAGGTTCCGGTAACGGCCGAAAAGAAAAAGGAAATTCAAAAATTTGCAGGACTGGAATGTATGACTACTGAAAATCCATCAGCTTTGTTGATGGCGCAGGGCTACCTTCAGGCTTTTGAAGCATTCTCTCCGCAGCCTTACCTGCTTGATTCAGCCGAGCTGTTTCTGCAGTTGTCGGAAGATAAAACCAGCCGGGCTTATGCAGATGCAAGCATTCGCTATGCTTATCTGCAGGAAGATTTTGCCACCATAATAGTACTAAGTAAAACTATGGAGGCTGCACGGATTAATGATGCCTGGACTGCCTACCGCATCGGTGAAGGCAATTATCAGTCAGGAGATTTTGAACGTGCCTATCAATTTTATGACCGTGCGGTGGCGCTAAAATCAGCTGATCCTGAATTCAGGAACAAAAAGGGAACGGCACTGGTAGCATTAAAGAGAGTGAAGGAGGCGCAGCAGGTCTTTCAAAGTATTGTGCAGGATCAGCCTAAGTATGCACCTGCTTTGTCTAATCTCGGCTATATTTATTTTCTGAACGGAGATTTTGAATATGCAGGATCGCTCTATGCCAGAGCACTTGCCCTGGAGCCTGATTATGAGCAGGCCCTCATGAATCAGCTTGCATTGATGATGGTTTTGCGAAACAATGACGAAGCAAAAAAACTGGCCGCAAAAGTATTGAAGATCAATCCACAGAACGAAAAAGCAAAACTTGTACTAAGAGAACTTAGCATTTAACTATTTTTTTTAAATAATAGGCAGCCATTCAGCCATTTAACAATTTAACAATTAAGCAATTAAGCAATTCAACCATTCAACCATTCAACCATTTAGCCATTTAGCCATTTAGCCATTTAACCATTTAGCCAACTAACTATTCAGAATTGAACCATTTCTTCACAAAAAAATGAACCGTGGCTAAAAAAAAGAAACCCCAATCAAAACTACGCCGGTACCTGCTTGCATTTCTGGTGGTAGTGGGTATTTTCACAGCGCTTATCGGGTATCGTTTTTATCACCGCATTTATGCACCCAATATTGCCTATGCTGATGAGAAAGAATTTCTTTTTGTGCCCACAGGATGTGATTATGAGCAGTTGCTGGCAATTCTTTCTGAGCAAAAAGTAGTTCGGAATATCGAAGCCTTTGAATGGGTAGCGATGCAAATGAATTTGCCTGAGCAGGTGCATCCCGGCCGGTACCGTTTGAAGAAGAACATGAGTAATTATGATTTGGTAAAACTCATTCGCGGCGGTTTGCAGGAACCCGTTAAACTGGTCTTAAACAAATTCAGGACGAAGCAGGATGTGGCAGGCTTTGTCGGCAGAAAGCTGGAAGCGGATTCTGCAGTTGTATTGAGTATGCTGAATGACCGGTCAGAAATGGAAGCCTATGGATTAACACCGGCTACTTCCATTTCGCTGATTATCCCCAATACCTACGAATTCTACTGGAATACAAGTGAAGTGCAGTTCATAGAAAGAATGAAGAAAGAGTACGATCGTTTCTGGACTGCAGAAAGGTTGACCAGAGCTGCGGAATTGCAGATGACCCCTGTAGAAGTAACCACACTTGCCTCCATAGTGGAAGAGGAAACCAATTTCCAACCTGAAAAAAGTATAGTTGCCGGAGTGTACCTGAACAGGATTAAGAGGGGCATGCCATTACAGGCAGATCCTACCGTGAGATTCGCAATCGGTGACTTCACGATGAAGCGCATACTGAATGTGCATCTTGATTTTGTATCTCCTTACAATACATACCTGAATGCAGGATTGCCTCCGGGCCCGATTTGTACACCATCGATCAAAACAATGGATGCAGTACTGGATGCAGCGCAACATGATTATATCTACTTTTGCGCCAATCCTGATAAGCCGGGTACCCATGCATTTGCGAAAACATACCAGGAGCATTTGTTGAATGCCAGGCGATATCAGCAATGGATCTCGAGGCAGGGTCTGTGAAGTCGTGAGTCGTGAGTCGTGAGTCGGAAGTCGGAAGTCGTGAGTCGGAAGTCGGAAGTCGTTAGTCGGAAGTCGGAAGTCGGAAGTCGGAAGTCGGAAGTCGGAAGTCGGAAGTCGG
>CAZGBP010000093.1:0-13423 GCA_964524035.1 uncultured Bifidobacteriaceae bacterium | reverse complement strand
GGTTAAATTGCTGCGGCGAAGCCGGTCAATTGCTATTCTGTATTCACTACGCTACTTTACTCACTTACTTAATTGTCCCAATAATCTATATCCAATTTGTCGTACACCCTTTAAGACACCGTTGTAATACGGTGCATTATTTTTTCTATTTTACGATCTGTTGCCTAAACCCGGTATACATGAAATACTTCTTGATCTGTATTGCCTGCAGCTTGTTTAGCCTACAAAGTGCCTCCGCAACCTGTACCCTCGTTGCGCCTGCTGATCTAAAAGCCAAGAACATCGCCAGTTGCCAAATTACCGCCAAGTGGAAAAAAGTGACCAATGCTGCAGATTATACCATTCAGTACAGAAAGTCAGGAGCTGTGACATGGACCATTATCAGCAGCACCGGTAATACCGAGTCGTATCTGTTACAGGCACTGGATGCTTCCACTACCTATGAAATGAAGATTGCAGCTGTTTGCGCTTCCGGAGAAACAGGAATGTTCAGCAACCCTGTTACCTTCACTACGTTGATTTGTACGGCTCCGGCAGACTTAACCGCTTCAAACATTACTTCGAGCACTGCTGCCATATCATGGTCCGTAATATGCAGCGCATCTAAATTTACTTTGCGTTACAGAATAGCCGGTACGGTTGAATGGTTCGGGATAAAAAGCATCCAGGAAACCAACTATGTGATGGTTGGGCTTCAACCCAATACCACCTATGAAATTAAAGTAGAATCGAAATGTAAGAATGGCGACTCTGATTATTCCTCCTCCATTTTCTTCACAACGCTTTCCGCCAATACAGCCAGGAATATCCTGTTGATTATTGTTGATGATGCCCGGTATGATTCTTATGCTGCTAATGGCGGGCCTTCATTTTTCAACGATGTGAATTTTTCCAGGATCGCGATGGAAGGTGTAAACTTTACACAGGCCTTTGCTACCTTATCAATGTGCGCACCCAGCAGGGGAACCATTATAACCGGGCTGTATCCCCATATGCATGGCATTACTGACAATACACCTCCCAATGTAAATGAAACACTTTCCAATATCACTTTTCCTGAAATTCTCCACGATCATGGATATTACACCGGCCTTATTGGAAAATATCACATCTCCACCCTGCCACAGCCTGGATTTGATTACTGGATGGAAGGGCATACCAATAAAAATGTTGATGCCAAATTCAATGTGAATGGCATTGCGCAAAGCATACCAGGGCATATAACTGATGTAGTAACTGACAGCGCATTAAGATTTTTGGATGCGGTTCCCGATGGGCAACCATTTTTTCTGTGGCTCGGTTACCGTGCCCCGCATACACCTCAGATACCGCGTACGGAGGAAGAAGGAATATTTGACAACTTCGACATGCCCTTCCCTGAAAATTATTACCGGTATGAAACCAATGTTCCAGAATTTAATTACCAGTGCCATACATACGGAGACAGCGCCTTTATTGAAGATTATTACCGTGGATATTATGAATTGCTGAAAGGAGTTGAGATACGTCTTGGAGACATTTTTAATGCCCTGACTGAAAAAGGGTTGATGGATAGCACCCTGATTATTTTCATGAGTGACAATGGATACATGTTGGGAGAACACTGGCTGATGGAAAAACAACTACCCTATGAAGAGTCTGTCCGCATACCCATTTTTATGCGTTACCCCCCTACCATTGAAGGTGGCAGCATCATCTCTGATCAACTGGTGCTGAATCTTGATATCGCGCCTACCTTACTTGATTTTGCAGGTATTACCGATACTTTTGGCTTTCAGGGGTTATCACTGTTAGACATCCTTAACGGCAGTGCAACACGCGATCAGATGCTCTATGAATTTATCAACAAGTCCTGTGTTCCGGACCTGCGAAGTGTACGCACAAGCGATTATAAATATACCATGTATAATTGTACAGAAACGACTGAAGAACTTTTTGACCTGGTGAATGACCCGCAGGAAAATGTAAACCTCATTGATAATCCAGCTTATTCACTGGTATTGCAGGAATACCGTGACCGCCTTGTTTATCTGCGCAATTTCTACCAGGATTTTTCCTGGGATTCCCTATATGAATGTTCGCTGACCAATCCGGAACGGCTGGTATCCGGCGAACAGGGGAAACCGGCATTATTATCTACTTTTCCGAACCCGGCTTCCGGAGAAATAATGGTACACTTTCTTTCAGCAGAGAAAAAATCCGGCAACCTGCAATTCATAAATGCTTATGGTGCTGTAGTTTGGTCTGCTTCTATAAATGAACCTTTTGACAGCTACCTGGCTCCGGTAAACATTTCACATCTGCCAGCCGGCAATTATCTGGTGCTCCTTACACATGGCAATACATCCTACAGCCACGTATTTATGATCCCGGAATAACTTTTACATGCATAAACTACCGGGCGCGCACGGTTCCATACAATTTATGTCTGCTAAAATCCTTTTTATTATCCTTTAAAGACAGGAAGTTCCTGCTTTAGTATAGAAATGCCGGTTCATAGTCCGAGGCTTCAAATCCGTCAGGAAATCTCCCGTTAATTACCAGCGAGGCCATTACAAAACCAATCCCGTCTGAGCACATTGCTGACCAGCCGTTACCTGCAGTTACAAAAAGGTGATCGTCAACTTTACCAATATATGGATTCATATGTTTTTGAGTGCGGGGCAGGATGCATCGTTTTGATGTAAAGTAATTCACTTTCAAATCAGGCATAATCAACAGCAAAGCCTCCTGCATACTTTTTATATGAGCGTTACTATCACCCCGCCTGAACCATTGTTGAATGGCAGGCAGATCATCGTCAAAGAATATGTCTTGTGGCAGGTTGCACCCCATCTTCAGGTAAAAGTATCCATCCGGATACCTGATAGGCTGCGTTAGATAGATACCTTCAACCAAAGGGGTTTCAATTTCATAAAGCAATGACGGAAGTGCGGCAAGCCGCTCCGCCTCTTCCCTGCTTAATCTGGCCAGAAGCACGGTCTCGCTTTTTAATACCAGGTTAAGCTTTCGTGGCAAGAGGTTAGAAAAATTGCTGAATGCTCCGGCCGCTATCACCACATTTTTTGCCCGGAAGGTATTTCCCTGAAACGTGGTAATCTCTATATGATCTCTTCTGACTGTAACACCGTTAGCCGTATCATAAAAAACTGTACCGCCATTCTTTTTAAAAACCGTCAGCTGTGCCTTAATTAAATCAGGCGGACAGATATGTCCTGATGGTGCCGGTTCAAACATTCCTTTAGCAGCAGCCGGAAAATTGAAATCAGGAAATGATTGATGCAGTTCTTCAGAGGAGCTAAAGAACGTAGCTGCTATTTCATATTGATAAGCCCTTCTCGCCGCCTGATTCAGAAAGTCATCGGTACCAGCAGGATTCACATACAGGCACCCCGGACTCTTGTGAAATGACCTGCCGCTTAATTCTGCCAACAAGGGATACTGTTTTACGGATGCTACATTTAATTTCGTCATTGCATCGGTTTGCCCAACCAACCGTTGCACTCTTCCGCTGTCATAATGACTGGAGAAAACCATGGCTTGGTTTATATCTTCGGGCTCATCCGGACCAAGGATTGCAAGGTTTTGTTGCGTCATGCTCAGATGCCGTGCTACGGCTGAGCCAATCAGCCCTTTTCCAATTACCAGGAGATCAAACATCATAATTGGTTTTCCGGTATTCCTTATTGCAGCTTTTTAAAAGATCGGAAACAAAACAGGGAGTATTCTGCCAAAAAAATGCAAATACTACAAACTAAACAATGCTTGCAGTGCCCGGCCCCGTTAAATCTGATGAGTTGCTGAAAAACCGCATTTTCCTGTAATCACATTATTGCAACCCAAAGAAATTTTATTCTGAATTCCATAAATCATTTTGCCCAACTTCCGAAAGTTAACAGGTCATGGCAATTCCGGAATACTACTGCCTTCTTGCAGATTTGCCGGCACAGAACTTATGAACGATTAATGACAGTTGTTCCAACAGAATCTACCTGCGCCAGATTATTTCATGGCATCGGCAACCAATTCAGCAAGGTCTTTCAGTTTGGGTGCATCCTCTCCGGCTCTGCTTTTTAAACCATCATCCATCATCGTCATGCAAAACGGGCAGGCAACTGCAACAATTGCAGCACCGGTATCAATTGCTTCCTCAGCCCGTTCCATGTTTATACGTTTGTTGCCGGATTCTTCTTCTTTAAAGACCTGGGCTCCACCGGCACCACAGCACAGTCCATTGGAGCGGCAGCGTTTCATTTCCCTGAGATCAGCTTTTAGCGCTTCCAATACAAAGCGTGGTGCCTCATAAATACCATTGGCACGGCCTATATAACAAGAGTCGTGATACGTGATTCCTTCCTGCTGCATACGGTGGTTTTCATTGATTCTTATTTTGCCTTCCAGCAGCAGTTGTTGCAAGAGCACGGAATGATGAATTACTTCATAATTACCTCCAAGTTCTGCATATTCATTCTTAAGCGTGTTGAAACAATGCGGACAGGCAGTAACAATTTTCTTTACCCCATAATTATTCAGGCTCGCAATATTCGTGAAGGCCTGCATCTGAAAAAGGAAGTCGTTGCCAGCCCGTTTGGCCGGATCGCCGGTGCAGGATTCTTCTGTACCCAAAACGGCAAATCTAATTCCGGCGGCTTTCAGAATACCGGCAAATGCACGGGTCACACTCTTATAGCGTTCATCAAAAGAACCGGCGCACCCTACCCAGAAAAGCACATCAACCGTGTCTCCGGACGCAGCGACATCGGACATCAAAGGAATCTCCAAACCTTCAGCCCAGTTAAACCGGTCAGCAATTGAGAACTGCCATGGAGCGCCATTGTTCTCTATATTGGTATTCATCATCGCCAGTTCATTCGGCATTTTTGATTCCTCCATCACGAGGTTTTGCCGTAAGTCCATAATGATTGATAACGGAGATATATTGACAGGACATTCTTGTACACAGGCGTTGCAGGTTGTACAGGCCCATAATTCTTCCGGCGTAATGTAATCTCCCAACAACGACTTGTTATCACTAAAGCTCAATCCATGCCGGTCGATATTCCTTCCTACTTCTTCCATCCGGTCCCGGGTCTTCATCATAATCATGCGTGGAGAAAGTTTTTTGCCTGTAATATTTGCAGGGCATGCCGCAGTGCAACGCCCGCATTCTGTACAGGAATATGCATCCATCAATTGCTTCCATGAGAGATCCGCAATGTCTTTTGCACCGAACCGGGAGGCAGCCTGATCTTCTGCCGGAGGTACCGCTGTTGGATCGAGCATCAGTTTTACTTCGCGGGTAACGGCCGCCGAATTAACAAACCTGCCGGCAGGCAACAGGTTAGAGAAATACACATTCGGAAAAGAAATAATGATGTGAAAATGCTTGGAGATAACCAGGTAGTTTAAGAAAATCAGGATACCGATGATATGCAACCACCAGGCTCCCCGTTCTACCACCTGCAACGTTCCATCAGATAGCGGAGACAGCACAGGCGAAACCACTGTTGCACTTACCGGAAAATGGCCGGCGGTGATGTAATGACTGCCGACCCGTTGCTGCAGTAAATAATCAGATCCATTCATCGAAAGAAACAGGATCATCAGCACTACTTCAAATAAAAGGATAGTTGCCGCATCCTTACGTGGCCATCCGTCGAGATCGCTGCTTGCAAACCTCGGCAATTTCATTGCATACCTTCTCCAAAGGAATACGATGGCAGCTATAATCGTACCTGCAGCCAATAATTCATAGATTACGATAACCGTATTATAAACAGCTTCCGGTAACAGTTGTGCAAACAAACGATGCGTGCCAAGGATACCATCCAATACAATTTCCAGCACTTCGGTATTGATGATGATGAAGCCCGCATAGATGATTACATGGAAAAACCCTGCAACCGGTTTTGTTAACATCTTCGACTGGCCAAGCGCTACCCGCAGTAACGTCATCCAACGTTTTGCTGTATCACCGGTAATGCGTTCATCGCGGCCAAGGTGAATGTTGCGGATGATCTTTCTTACATTTCTTGTAAAAACAAAAACAGCTACCGCCAGGCAACCAACAAAAAGTATTTGTGCTACAAGCATAGAGTTCACATTAGGGTGTACAATTCCAAACTAAGATTTCCCCGGTAACCGGCTGCTCAGTTATTACAAAATGCCTGAGCAATGTTTAACCCTGCGAAAAATACAACTCCTTTCTTTCCCTTACTATTTTATCTGCCGTGTTTTTTAACCACCACGGCACATAAACCACCTGTGTTTATTGCTCGTGATCCGGCTTTACGTTTTTTTATAGTAGCCCGTGGCGTCCGGGAAAACTTCCCATTAATCAGAAAACTGCAACTGCATGGCGCTAATTTAAATGGGCTGAGTTAGCTGCAACTTGTAACAGGTTTGTACTTTTACGCTGAATCCAGGGCATCAATGAATGAACCAATGTTCCGGCAATTTTTCTTATCCGGCTCTGCTGGTTAAGGAACTGCCGGTAAAAGGTCCTTTCGCCACCTGCCAACGATACATAACTTAATAACCCATTATGGAAGCAATAAAAAGATCGCTGATACTTGACCAGGATGATATCAACCGGAAGATAGAACGCATCAGTTATGAAATACTGGAACAAAATGATGGGGAGCAGGAAATCATTCTGGCCGGTATCCGGCAAAAAGGATTTGTTTTTGCTCAGCGCCTTGAATCCTGTCTCAGGCAAGCGGGCAACTTTTCCATAATACTCACTGACCTGCAACTTCAGAAACATAACCCCGTAATTTCTGAAATACTGATGGGTATTGATCCATCATCCGTGAACAACAAAGTGGTAATTGTCTGTGATGATGTTGCCAATACCGGCAAAACCCTGCTTTATGCGATGAAACCATTTCTTGATTTTGCACCAAAGAGGATTCAGATAGCCGTGCTGATTGACCGGCAACACAAAGTATATCCGGTAAGCCCGGATTTCGTTGGACTTTCTCTTTCAACCAATATGCAGGAGCATATTACTGTTGAAATCGGAACCGGCATGGAAGAAGGCGTTTACCTAAGCTGAGAATCGATTATACCTGATAAATCACTTTGCGGAACAGGTCGGGTACGATTACCCTTATACAAGACCTCTAATGTTTAATGGCTATACCTGGAGGAAGCGAAGAATATTATTCGCTTCTAAAATGGAAACTAAGCCTTTGGAGGAATATGCCAACCAATAAAAAACGCGCTTGTTTTTCCAGGCTATTATTCTTGGAAGGAAGATAACGAGTTAATGCGTTTTCCTGTTTTATTTGCGGCATTGCTCCAGTTATTGTCTGTTAATGCACGTTCAAATGGCCTTGTGTTCTTCTGGAATAATACTTACACCTGGCGTTTTGTTTTTCCTACTTTTGAATCATTCATGGCAGCATCTGCATTATCATCACTTTTTGCCATTCGGTCAACTGCATGAGCAATTTGCTATTATTTACGCCGGGTAAATTAGGTCCGCTGGAATTACGAAACCGTAGTATCAGGGCCGCTGCTTTTGAAGGCATGGCTTTTAACCATGAAGTGACTGAGGAGCTGATCGGTTATCATACTGCCCTTGCAAAGGGGGGCGTGGGAATGACAACAGTAGCTTATGCTTCAGTGAACAAGGCCGGACTGTCGTTTCCACACCAGCTATACATGCGGAAAGAGATCGCTCCGGCATTGCAAAAATTGACCGCTGCTGTGCACAAAGAAGGAGCTGCAGCATCCATTCAGCTCGGACATGGCGGAAATATGGCCAACAGTACCATAACCGGAATGCGGCCGCTTGCACCCAGCGGAGGCATTAATTGGTATGGTCCTGCCTGGCCGCGTAGCATGAAAATGGAGGATATTACCTCTTTGAAAAATGATTTTGTATTTGCCGTTCAGTTGGCTGCCGAAAGTGGATTCGACGCCGTCGAAATTCATGCGGGCCACGGTTACCTCATCAGCCAGTTTCTTTCCCCTTATACCAACAGGAGAAAAGATCAGTATGGAGGGAAATTTCAAAATCGAAAAAGACTGATGACAGAAATACTTCAGTCCGTACGAAAGGCAATGCCTTCAAAAATGGCATTGCTGGTAAAAATGAATTGCTGGGATGGATTTGAAGGCGGTATCACCTGGGAAGAAGGCATACAGACCGCAAAAGATATAGAAGCATGCGGTGCTGATGCAATAGTAGTGAGTGGCGGTTTTGTAAGCCGTGCGCCCATGTATGTAATGCGGGGAAAAATACCGGTAGACATTATGGCTTACTTTATCCGTGCTGCCTGGAAGAAAATGTTTGTGAAGTGGTTTGGCGGTTCATTAATCCCTGGTCTCCCATTCACGGAAGGTTATTTCATGGAAGCAGCAAAACGGATTCAGAACGTGATACGCATTCCGGTGGTGCTTGTCGGAGGTATGAACAGTGCGGAAACTATAAACAATGCCCTGCATGATGGATTTCAGTTTATTGCAATGGCCAGGGCGCTGATACACAATACCCACTTCATTAATGATTTACGAAATGCCACTATCAGCAAATCCGGATGCACTGTTTGTAATTATTGTGTGGCCAGGATGTATAGTGGCCAAATAGCCTGCTATCTTAACGAAAAGGATTTACCAACCGGACTGCGAAATAAAATAGCAGCGATGGAAAAAGAGCAGCAATCGGATTCGTTGATCACGATTTCAGCAACATAATATGGCGGATACTTTTGCGCTCATTACCGGTGGTTCTTCAGGTATCGGCCTGGAAATAGCCAGACTATTGGCCTTGCGGGGCTATGCGCTGGTGCTGGTAAGCAATGAAGCTGATAAGTTGCTTCAGCTAAAACCTGAGTTTGAATCAAAATACAAGACAGGCGTCATCAAGCTCTGCATGGATCTCTCTCAACCAAATGCAGCTAAAGAAGTATTCCACTTTTGCCAGCAGGAGAAGATGGAAGTTGACGTATTGGTGAACAATGCCGGATTTTTCTTTTTTGGAGAGGCTACTGATGCTGATATTCAAAGGGCAGAGCAAAAAATTCAATTGCATGTACTAACTACTTCATTGCTCTGCACCCTGTTTGGGAATGAAATGAAAAAACGCAGGCATGGTTACATTTTAAATACCTCCTCTATTGCCGGTTACAAGGCTTTTCCAGGAATAGCCTATTATGGAGCAACCAAAGCATACATCCGCAGTTTTACACGAAGCCTTCGGACGGAGTTAAACTATTATGCTGTGAATGTGACTTGCCTCTGCCCCGGTGCCACTGCCACGAATCTCTACGACCCGAATGTGATAAATGTAGCCCTGGGAAAAAAGCTGGGAATTATGATGAGTGCGGAAAAAGTTGCAAAAGCGGGCGTTGCCGGTTTGTTCAAGAATAAGGCTGTCGTAATCCCGGGCGTACTCACCAAAGTATTGTTGTTTTTATCTTTGATTACACCACAATGGCTGATCTACGTGATCAGGAAGCGCTCGGGATTCCTGAAATAATAAACCCATTACCTGATCAAGACCACACTACCGGTTGTTGAATAGGTCTGATCTGCCCGGCCTTCAATTCGGTAACGTACATCGTAAACATATGCGGCCATTTCTTCCGGCTTACCCTCAAAACTGCCATCCCAACCATCAGTAGTGCTGGTAAAAATAACCTGGCCCCATCGATTGAAAATTTTAAAAGATTCCAGGATTACCAGATTGCCCAAAACCGGAAACAATACATCATTCAACCCATCATTATTCGGCGAAAAAGCACTTGGCATTAATACGTAACTGGTTGGCAATATGATTACGGTTACACTGTCTGCTCCCTTGCATGACGATGCAACATCCGTTACTTCAACGGTATAGGTAGTGGTGTGATAAGGGTAAGCTACTGTTGACCATTCCAAAGTATCGGTAATGTTGTAGGGAGGTTTCCATACAAAGTTGAAATCACCAAACCTGTCAACCTGCGCATTTAATATGGTGCTTTGACCAAGCTCAATAGAAACATCAAGTCCCGCATGTACAACCAGATCAGGAAGAGCCACTACATTGTCAGCAAGGTTAATCACACAGCCATTGGCATCGGTTACCAGCAAACTGTAGTAACTAGCTGACAATTGATCAAGTGAAGGCGTATTCAGCATGGCATTGCCATTCCATTCATAATTGTAAGGAGGCGTTCCACCTGTTACATAGGCTGCAATGCTGCCATCTGATGCTGATGGGCAACCCGGTGCTTTTATCATCAATTCACCGGTTAATGAATCCGGTTGGCTAACATAAAAAGTATCCACTTCCTGGCATCCTGAATCATCTGTAACAATTACCGAATAGCTCCCTGCTGTAACATTCGCTATACCTGATGATGCCTGATTGACTTCCACCCAAAAATACTGGTAAGGTGCAACTCCCTGGGTGACAACAGTTGCAATAGCCCCATCGCTGAAACCAAAACAGGAAACCGGGGTAATAGCCGGCGTAATGATTATTTGCGGCGGGCTGATTATTGCAATGGTTGTGTCGGCAAGACATCCTTTGATATCCATGGCGGTAACTGTATATATTCCGGCAACCAGGTTTTTTGCGGTATCGCTGTTCTGTCCAGTTGGTTGCCAATTAAAAAAATACACCCCGGCTCCTCCTGTAGCTGAAGCCGCAGCCCAACCGTCATACCCGCCAAAGCAGGAAACATTTTTAATGGTCGGAGAAATAATAATCTGATCAGGTTCACCAATTACAATAGTATCAATTTGCGTACAGTAATTACTATCCTGCACAGTAACATAGTACGTTCCGGCACATAGTGTACTATCGAAAGAAGCGGTGCCTCCTGTTTGCAGCCAGTTGATCTGGTATGGTGCGGCGCCCCCTGATGGAAATACTTCGGCAATACCATCACAGTACCCATAACAAACCGCATCTGATTGTGTATGTGTAACGGTAACAGGGTTATCGAAACTCAGCTCAAAATTATACGTGGCTTCACAACCGGCAGTATCGCTGATTGTTACAGAATAAGTTCCTGCACCCACTCCCGAAATACCCGAAGTGGTTTGTCCGCCGGGGAGCCAAAGAAAGGCCGCCGGCCCTAAATTTCCGGTAACGGTCAAGGCGATGGAACCGTCATTATTCAGGCAAGTTGGCTGCACAATTGTGTTCGCGGCGGATAGAAAGCAAGCCTGCGAGTAGGCGTTACTCAAATTGAACGGAGCACCGGGGCAGGTATTTGACGTCCACGAGCCGGCAGATCCGTCTCCAACAGCGGTGGCATCCACAGAGAGGCTTTGTCCGTAAGAAGAGGCACCTACCATGATTGAAAAACAAAACGTCCAGGTATACACCGTACAGTTATCACCAAAGTTATTGCCCGGGTTACCATCCAATACATTACCTGCAAATCCAGAAGGAGTATCGTAAGAAAAGCAAGGTCCATATGATTGAAAAGTAGAAACTGAGGTTACGGAACTATAATAATCCCAGTTTCCCATACCATCGCATCCGTTTGGCAAACTTACCGGAGTAAGTGTTGATACATCCCAGCCTGGCCCAAAATTCAGGTCAAGCGTATGAAACCAGTTGGAGTTGCATTGATTGTAATTCTGAATACTGTAGCAAAAGGTAACAACAGTTCCCGCATCATAAAATCCATTGACCGGTAGCGGATTAACAGTATACGACTGGGCACCGAGGCAATCGGCTGGCAACCCATTGCACTGGCCGTAGCTGCGCTGAAGAAAACTAATACAAAACAAAGGAATGAGCAAAAGTGATCGTTGCATTTTCCGGCAGCCAGGTATTTTTTTTGAAATGTACGAATAAATTGCGATGATTTCCAGGCTGACCATTTAACTTATACATCGCAAGAGAAAGTAGTTATTCCAGGAAGAACCCAGCATACCATGAAACAAACCACTTAACCAATGGAGTGCTGCTGATGAATTGAAGTCGTGCCTTAAACTTCTCACGTTGCAAACCGCTGCCCTGATCCTTGTTAAGATTCTATTGGTACATAAAAAAAATGCACGGAAGTGCTTTTCCGTGCATGTCTTTATTACCAAAATTCCTGGCTGAAGCCAGTTACTTTATCACGACCATTTTCTGTTTGAAAGCAGAAGAACCCGATTTCACATTGACCACATAGCTGCCTGGTGTTAATTTAGTGGTGTTAATCAACAGGTTGCTTTCTCCTGCAGTCATATTTTTCTCTTTCATTTCCAAAACCAAATCTCCCTTGAGGTTGTAAACACTAACTGATACAGGGCCTGATTTGGAAAGTACAATCCGGAGGTTAGCCTGTTCGTGCACAGGGTTTGGAAACAGCATCACATTATTTATAGCCGATGGCGTTTCCTTTATGCCAACGAGGCTACCGGATCTGAAAATACCACGACCATATGTTCCGATATAGAGGTATGGTTTGCCATAGTAAGGCACTTGTTTTATTTCCATCACAGGCACTCTGGCCATACCATTGTTCTCTTCAGTCCAACCGTCAGAATTTCCTAAATCTCTTGCATAAACACCATAATCGGTTCCGATGATGATTCGGTTTGGATTTTCTATATCCACTACGGCAGTCCATACCGGCATTTTGGGCAGGTTATCGGTTAGATCGCTAAAGGTGATCGTTGATTCGAGGGCATTGGTGGAACGCCAGATATTTTCATCATTACCATAGCGTGCTGCTGTGACAACTACATTATTGGCATTGGTAGGGTCTACAGCAATCCAACGAAGATACCTGCCGGGAGCCACCTGAACAGAGGAAACCACAATGCCGCTGTCAACAGCATTCCAGGCTGAAGCAGTGGAAGAAATAGACGGGTATGAAAACTTGCCAGCTTCATCCACTGCCAGCAGATTTGAATAGCGGTAAAGAAAACCATTCGATGTTCCTGCAAACACATGATCTCCATCCTTGGAAAATGCAACGCAGGTAACCCAACCGCTCGTGAGCGGAAAACGGAACCAGTCCGGATCAACAGAGAAATTCATAGCACCGGTGGTTAACCATAAATGGCCTGAGTTTCCACCCACACCGCCAGCACCCAATGCATAAAAAGCCCGGCCGGTATCCGGTTGCTCCCAGAGTGCGAATGGGGTGAGCCAGTCTGCGCCTTCATCGATACCGCCATCGCCGCTGGCATCAATTCTGTCATCATAAAAAAGATTAAAGCCTCCGCCCTTGCTGGACGACCTGGTAACGGTACCCGCAGGCAGCCCCGCAAAAAATGCATTCGGATTTAATTTTCCAATTTCGCAGAAACCGCCATCACCACCCTGAATTTCTTTTGCAGACATGGTCGTGTTTCCAAGAAAATCAATATAGTTTGTACCATTGTCCTGTGTGCCGCCCATTACTTCACCGGTAGTAGCCGCAGCTACTGAATAGAATTGTGTTACGTTGAAGTTCCTGTTAACATCTGAAAAAATGGGATA